>PUNJ01000146.1 GCA_003551705.1 Chloroflexota bacterium
ATCCCTGGCCTCGGAGAGCAGCCCCGTTCCGCTCCAGCCCGCGGGCAATTCCTGCTTGATGAAGTCCCTCACTTCCCTTCTGAATGTCTCTTCCTCTTGTCCGAATCGAAAGTCCAAGCTTACCCCCTTATGCCTCATACCGTTTGTTACCTGGCAATTCCACCGCAACAGGCGCCCGCCGGCGAAGTACTAAGAAATGAAGGCCCACGCCCACCACAGATAGCAAAACCCCTGCAACATCAGTAACTAGGTCGGGATGGAATAGCAGAATTCCTGCTACGAATAGGGGAAGCCGCACCCAGCCATGCAGACGACCCAGCCACCACATATAGCCCTCTACGCTGGCGGCGGCCAGGACAATGCCTGGTAAGGCCGTGCCGATGACCGTCAGACTCTCCAGACCTGGAGCTTGCAGAATCATGGCCGGTGACAGAACGAAGAAAAAGGGCAGGAAGAACTTGATCATGCCCAGTTTCGTAGACTGTATGGCCGTTTTCATGAACGGAGCGCCCGCTACGGTGGCGGCAACATAGGCGGCCAGGGCGACCGGCGGCGTTATGGATGAGAGCATTCCGCAATACATAACGAACAGGTGAGCAGCCAGCGGGTTGACGCCCATGTCAATGAGGACTGGGGCAAGTACCAGGGCAAGGAAAACGTAGCAGGCGGTTATGGTCGCTCCCATTCCCATCACATAGCTTGCCGCGGCGCCCAGCACAAGAAGCACAATCAGGCTTCCGCCGGCTAGTGCTACCAGTTCGGTGGAGAGACTATAGGCCAGTCCTGTAACCGCCAGGCTGCCGAGGACCAGCCCGATGGGAACTAGGATGGCGACCAGTTCCATTAGCGTCGTACCGCTCTTCTCGATAAAGCCGGTGAAGCTCTTCAGGGTTGGCCGGGTCTCCTTCCTGATGAAGGCCGCCAGGAATAGGGCGCCCGTCGCATAGAAGGGGGCCACCGTCTCCACCCGCATATAGAAGAGGAAGAAGATGAGCAGGGCTACGGAGAAGACGAAGTACCAGCCCTGCTTCAGAGTCTGGCGCAAAGAGGGAAGCTCGACCCTGGGCAAACCCTTCAGTCCAGTCTTGGCAGCGTAGAAGTCTGCCTGCAGGAAAAGGTTGGTGAAGTATAGGACAGAGGGTATGATGGCGGCCACCACCACCTTCGTGTACGGGACACCCAGGAAGTCAGCCATGATGAAGGCCACGGCCCCCATGACCGGGGGCATGAGAATGCCTCCCGTGGACGCGCAGGCTTCTATGGCGCCGGCGTAGTAGGCTGGATAGCCCGTTCTCTTCATTGCGGGTATGGTGATGGACCCGGTGGTGATCACGTTTACCACAGAGGCGCCGGTCAGGGTCCCGAAGAGGGCGCTGGCCATGATGGATACCTTGGCCGCCCCACCCCGCACATAGCCGAGCAGGGATAGGGCAAGATTCAGGAAGAACTGCCCGCCGCCCGTGGCCACCAGGGCGGAGGCAAAGATCAGATAGCCGACAACTATCCTCCCGAAGGCCTGAATTGGAATGCCCTGTACGCTCTCCGAGCTAAAGATGTGGTACGAAGCCAATCTTTCTAAGGTGATCTGCGGTCCGTATAGGAAGCCGGGCATGTGTCCGGCAAACAGCGGATAGAAAGAGAAGATTATGGCAATCAACGCCAAGGGCAGCCCGCCAGCTCGCCTGGCGGCTTCAATGGGCAGGAGCCAGAGGATCATTCCGGCGACCAACCCCTCCAGGGGAGCGCGGGCAGCCCAACCCTCAATGAGGATGTCCATTGACCTTAAGAAGAGGTAGAAGGGCGCAGCAAAGACCAGAACGGCGGCCAGCATATCGTACCAGGGGATCTTGGCGGCTACGTTTCCCTTCCTGGCGGGGACCAAAAGGAACGCCAAGGGGAGGAACAGGGCCATGAGAAGGTAATGATAGCCGAACTCGGTGACCATCCGGCCTGCAAAGGTGAACCTGAATATGTAGCAGACGGAAAGCCCGATACCCACAACCGTCAGGGCGATCAGCAGCCATTTGGGAAAGCCTTTAATGGCACGATACTTGGATATGGCGGCCACTTCAGGTACGCTGGCCACTCAACCTCCTAACCAGGTCCAGACCGTCCGGTGCTTGAGGGATTCCCCCGGACCGCTCGTCGCTCTCGAGGAGACCACGGGGACAGGACCATCGCCTGTCCCCGTGCAGTCCTGACTCCAAACGGATCTCTCTACTGTGTTATTTTGCAGGCTTGTACCGGGCCGCCTACTAGATCCTGGCATTCATAGCAGCCAGAATGTCGGCCTGCCAGGCATCATGCTCAGCGGTCCACATCCCGATCTCCTTGAAGTACTTGATGGTCCCCGGATGGTATGGATAGGCCGAGAACTGGAAGTTCAGGGCGTTCTCCACGGTGAACCCCGGCAGGTTCGGATGCCTATCCTTATAGGCTTCCCACTGCGTATGGATGACCTTCGCCAGGTGGTAAGCGAGCACCTCATCAACAACCTCAATGCCGTACGAGTAGATGTTGTTAGTCAAGGCTGACGTTTGTACCGATTCTCCCTCGGCAATGCCGGCACCATGTGTGGCAACCTGCGGTACGTAGGGAGCGATCTGGGAAAGCCTCTGCCAGCCGGCCGTATCATCAGCGGGCATCGGCAGCCACTTGATACCACCCGGTGCAGAAGCAATATCGTGGGCTCCTGCAGCAGTCAGGGCAATGACTCCAGCAGCGTCGACGGTACCGAGCTTGAGGCCATCCATTACCGCGCCATAGGATGGAAAATCCACCTTCACCACGTCATCCCAAGTCAGGCCGGCGAATGCCAGATGGGCCTCCAGTCCCCGGTTGATCGAGGGCATACCCGGTACGAAATTGACCTTCTTGCCCGCCAGATCGGCCATGGTCTCGATGTCGCTATCGGCCTTGACAGCTACTCCGGTGCCCAGGGTACTGCCTTGCCAGACCATGTATATTGGCTGCGGCCCCCAGTCAGAGAACTCGTCCAGGCCGAAGGTTGGCGCCCAGCCATTGATTGACGAAGCAGCCACCAACTCGGCGTCGCCGTCACGCAACACCGTGTATCTGGCGACGTCGGTGCCGTGAGGAATCTGTCTCACGCTCATTTTCAACTGAGAGGCAAACGTATCTCCCAGGACGCTGGACCAGCCATGTGCCGCCGAGCCCAAGCCCGTGGTCGTGATCACGATCGTACTGGGCAAAGTCGGCTTCGGCTCGTCATTGCCGTTAGCCGGTTCTTGTTCTTCTCCTCCACATCCTAGTATTCCTACACTCAGACTCATTATCAAGACCAATGCCATTACCAATAAGGTCAGTTTTCTCATTTAGAACCCCCTTTCCATGCTCCACAAGCGGCTGCTTAGTATATCCGGAAGTCATGAAGAAGCTATACTCATGCCGAACCTCCTTCCCACCCTGCTAATTGAGGTCGCATCATTACACTAAGTGGTGACCAGTACCAAGATAATCGTCTTCTTGAACAACATCCCGCTTCTTCTTCAGAGTCTTTGTCGACTCCGTATTCCACCCGTCCTTTCGAGGGGGCTCCTGACGCTCCGTCCCACATATCGTCTTCGTTGTCCGTGCTGCATGAAGCGCTGAGGCCTATTCGAAAACCCCCTCATTCAGCAACTCGATGAACTCCGCATCACTAATGCCAAGTACTTGACGGTAGACGTGCTCGTTGTGCTGTCCCAAGCAAGGGGCCGGCATGCGCGGGCCAGACGGCGTCCTTGATAGATGAAAAGGAGGCGACGGATAGTTGTGCTGACCGATCTCGGCGTGCTCCAGTGCCCTGTAAAAGCCCCGGGCTCTGAGATGACGGTCCTTAAACAAGTCCTCACCGCTCGCTACCACTGCAGCCGGGACACCGGCCGCCTGTAGTGTCTCCATCACCTCCTCAGGAGTGCGTTCAACCGTCCATCTCTCGATGCATGTATCCAACTCCCCGGAGTGGTGATGCCGGCCAAGGAGCGTGGAAAACCTTGCATTGCCCAACAGGGCGGGGTCTCGAATAACCTGGCACAGTCTATCCCATTCACTGTCGTCGAACACAGCGATGGCGCACCATCTTTCGTAACCCTGACATCGATAGACACCATGTGGCGCTGCGTAGTCACATCTATTCCCCTTTCGCACAGGTTCCCGGCCATTGACCACCCAGTCCAGGAGAACCGGTGCGACGAACTGGAGTCCCGCCTCGAACTGGCATAGTTCGATATACTGGCCCCTTCCCGTCCGACGGCGGTGATCAAGCGCTGCCATGAGGGCTGCGACGGCATAGTGAGGGCTGACGAAGTCCGTGTAAGCCCCCGGGAGGGTGCAGGGACCCCGATCCGGCCAGCCGGTTATGTTACCAAAACCAATAAGGTCCGACAGCTGCACCCCCAAACCGGGATGGTTGGCCAGGGGACCGGTATGGCCCAGCAGCGGCATGCTGAGCATGATGATATCCGGCTTTACCCTGGTGAGATCCTCATAACCCAAGCCAAGCTTCTCCATCACCCCCGGAGTGAAGTTCTCCACGACTATGTCAGCCCAGGCCACGATTCGCCTGGCCAGTTCTGTACCCTTTGGATGCTTCAAGTTGAGGGTGATCCCATACTTACTGCTGTTATACCGCGCGAAGGTGGCGGATCGGTTAATACCCGACACACCTCCCTTCATGGGAGATATACTTCTCAGATTGTCCGCACTGCTGTAGGATTCTATTCGGATAACCTGCGCGCCGCTGTCCGCCAGTAGCTTGGTGGTCGTAGGTCCGGCGATTATCCAAGAGAAATCTGCTATCTTTATGTCTTCCAGCGCTTCCATAGTATATCCTTTAAATGACTCCAGCCTGCTTGAGGACGATTATCTCCTCTCTGTGCAACCCCAGTTCCTCATATACTTCGGTGTTGTGTTCCCCAACCAGTGGGGCCCGCCGGCCGCATTTCAGTTCCGTATCCGAGCACCTAATGCAGGAGCCGGGATAGGTGAAGGAGTCCTCCAGCTCCGGATGAGCTACCTGCTCCCAGAAGTTCCGGGCGCGAAGCTGTACGTTCTCCATAATCTCCCGCGGTGTGGCCACGGGATAGACCACACAGCGTCGCTTGATCCCACCCTCCCATAGCTCCGACTTGGTGTGGGTGAGGAAGAACCTGCCCACCACCTCAGCTATGCGGTCCACCTGCTCCTTTCTCGCCCGCGAGTAATCGAATGTCAGCCAGTCGATTTCCAGAAGCCAGCCCGGCGCCATGTTCTCGTCGGCCAGCCACGCTACCATTGGAACGGTGAAAGACTTGGCCAACGAGCCTCCGTACAGCTCGAAGTTGACATAGCCGTCTTTGCACGGCCAGAGGCGCCTCATTCGAGCTCCAGTCTCCGGCCTGACCCTGACAGAACCATGGCGGTGCTCCAGCAAGTGCCCCATC
>PUNJ01000091.1 GCA_003551705.1 Chloroflexota bacterium
CCTCGTTTAGGCATTCTCATGTCTGATTCCTCCTTTCTTTTTGATTAGTATTCTGCTTGGAAAAAACATCCTTCATTCGACAATACTCCCCAACCTCCTTTACTTTTCCTTAATCTCTTTTATGCAATCTTAATATTATCGCCTTCAGGAGGCAATCCTGCGGAAGGATGATTGTGCCAGCGGCGGGGGTGATCAGGACGGGTGACCCAGATGATCCCCTTTGATCACGGCGACAAGCCGAGAAGGTCATCCAGAGGGATCACTTTGTATCAGCCGTCTATCCGGCTCGCTTGGGAGGAAGGATGTAAGAGGAAGGCCCGGCCAGGAAGACGGAAGAGGAGGTTGCGGCCTGCTGAGGACCCAGTCAATTGAGTAAGCGTTTTTCGATGCTAACCCGGCTCTTCTTCCATGGGTACCAGCCCTGCCCGGATAGCATAGGCGGCGGCCTGGCTGCGATTGGCCAGGTGCAGCTTGTCGAGAATGTTCCTGAGATGGGTCTTGACAGTGTTCTCCGATATGAAGAGGGTGGCGGCTATCTCCTTGTTACTGGACCCTTTCGCCACCTGCTGCAGTATCTCAGTCTCCCGGTGGCTCATGCCGGAGGCTGCCTCGGCCTTCGTGTCCTCGCCATGCTTGAATTCGGTCAACAGCTTGGTCGCCATGGACGGCGAGACGATGACACCGCCCCTGGCAATGTGGATAACGGCCTGAACAAGATCTTCGGGCTCAGCATCTTTGAGCAGGTAGCCTTTGGCTCCAGCCTTTACGGCGGCAAACAGGTCGGTCTCCTTCTCCGATATGGTGAGCATCAGCACATTGGTGTCGGGAAGCTCAGCATGAAGGACGCGACAGGCCTCCACACCGCCGCAGCGCGGCATCTGCAGGTCCATAACGACTACATCCGGCTGCAGGCCCATGGCCTGTTCGATGCCCGCAAGCCCATCGGCGGCCTCTCCCACTACCGTTATGCTTTCGTGGTCGGACAGGGCGGAGGCGATGCCCCGCCTGAAAAGGGCGTGATCGTCAACCAGCAGAACCCTGATTGCAGCCATTCAAAGTCTCACTTTCTGGGCAGGGACCCTGATCCTCACCTCGGTACCCCTTCCAGGCCGGCTCGTGATGTCACAGGTCCCGGAGAGACCCTCAGCCCGTTCTTTCAATATATAAAGCCCATGATGACCCGACGAATTCCGCCAGTGCTCGTCCAGCGAGAATCCCTTGCCATCGTCCCTGACGGATATTTCGATACCCCTGCCGTCGTGTGAGATGGAAATCCAGACAGTGCCGGCCTCTGCGTGTTTTCTCACATTGTTAAGGGATTCGTGGACCATGCGCAATATCTGCAGGTCCGCCATGCTGGAAAGCCTCTCAATGCTCTTGCCTTTCGGAAGATCAAAAATGACCTGGATGCCAGTTCTCTGGCTGAACTCCATGGCATACTCATTAATGGTTGCTATCAGAGGCAACGATCGTGTTTCACTGAGGGAGTCGATAGACTGGCGAATGTCTTCATAGGTATCCTTGAGTACCTTCTGTATGTCCTCCATGCCGGCCATGGCCTGGTCGGTCTTAAGAGAAGAGAGGGATGCTCTGACCTGTTTGGTCTTCAGGTTCAGGTAGCCCAGTGCCTGGGCTACGCCGTCATGCAGCTCGCGCCTTATCCGCATGCGCTCGTTGATTACAGCTGACGATTCTATACGCTGGCGTATGTTCAAGTTGGTTCTGTAAGGCAGGGTGGCGATCAGAAAACAGCAGATGATGTAGATGATGAGGAGGGGAAGATAGTTCCCAGTCATGACCCAGGAAAAATCAGTGTTCAACTGGCTCAGCCCTACGTGAGCCATGAACAATGGAAGAGAGAGGAGTCCGGCTGCCAGCAAAGCCACCCGCTCCCGGAAGAAAAGTGAAGCGGTTATGATGGGGGTTAACGCATAGAGTAGAAAAGCGCTGTCGAGCCCGCCGGTAAACATGAGAAGCAGGATGGAGGCAACAATATCAAAGAGCAGGACCGCGTAGACCATGGGATACCTTTGCCGCCAGAGCAGGGGAGAGAAGACCTTGAAAAGAGTGTACAAAGCTACCAGGCCTATGATGATATATATCTGCAGGCCCGGTTCGCCGGGCCCGTCAAGAGGTATGACCTGGATGAGGAGTACCGCCAGTACATAGGTAAAGAACCGATATAGGGAGAGAAACAGGTAGGCTATATCAGTAAATGATATTGGCTTGGGCAAAGGTACCTGGACCCTGGTTGTCATCATTCTCTCTTGCCTGGGCGTACCGGGTATCGGCAAATCTCTTCCAAAGAACAATACCCGGTAGATACCCTCTCATAAGTCATTAGGACCTGTTTTTCCTAGCGATTTTGTAACCGCTTAACCTGGCTTAAAAGTACGACATCCGTCGTGCACTGTCAATAGGGTGGTATTTGCTGCTGTTTACGCAATGTTTACCTGCGACCCGGCTGGTATGTTGACTACTAAAGCAATAAACACTGATGATAAACTCGGTATAGATTAGGACCATGATCAGGTACGCCTGAAATCGCCAGATTGCCGCCTGTCCCGAAACGGGTTGTCAGAGAGGCCGGCGCCAGGTGTGCCCCATGTCTCATCTGGTTTGTTAAGGGTCCATGAAGAAGTTTATGGCGCCTTAAGGACACAAAATACTCAATCAACAAGATTCTGGCCTTGCTCAGGAATGCGTTTTTCCAGGATGGAGCCCATCGGTACTTCGAGCGTGATGCGAAGGTATTATTGTTGCGGGCAGTTCGGTGCATTCTGCTGATCCGCTGCGGACCGGCAATCGTTGCGTGTCCGATAACGGGATGCAAACCAGAACGTAACCAAATTGAAACCACTCCTTGACCATTTTTACCGTAATTTAACTCCTTATTGTTATACCATTTTCATGACAAGTGTGATAAGGGGTGAAATTAGCGGATGGTTCCCGCGCGACAGAGTATCCGGTGGGCACTGGAGGATAGATGCTCCTGAACAAGAGAGACCTGAGAAAAATCGGGAGTTATGCCGAAAAGGGACAAAGCGATCTCAGCAGATTGTCGACGGAGGAGATCGATGAGTTTGCCAGGCTCCTTTTTCTTTGGCTTATTGAGGACGAATTGGCTGATCTTGGCGGTATTTATAGCCTTGAACATCGTCGACTGCTGGCTAACACAGACGCTGATGGCCAGCGGTTGGACTGAGGCGAACCCTATATGGAGCACGTTTCCGGTGTGGTGGAAGATGGCTGCAGCCGCGAGTCTGGTGCCGCTTGTTCTGTGGAGGAGGCATGTGGCCATGGCAGTGAATGCGGGGCTGGCCCTGGTCGTGCTCTGGAATGGGACATGGTTTTGCTTGGAACTGGTTGCCGGCGGAGCGGCGTAGGTGCTGGGTCTGCGTCGCGGTGATGTCGTGCCTCCCCCTCTGGTGGAACGGTATGTAGGTGACGCCTGCCGTTGAAGGCGGCGCTCCCTGGACCCCGACCTTCGTCGGGGTGGCGGCGCTACAGTTTCCTCTTCACGGACTCTACCTTGTCCTGTCCTGTCCAGGGCTTATCTCTACGGTCATCGATTCTTATGGTTGTGACCAGCCTGGACACGCCCTCCTGCATTACCGCCTCATGCATGATCTGCACGGACTTCAGGATGTCCTCGATGTCCCCCTCAAGAATGGTGGCCATGGAGGTCAGTTCATACTTCACATTCATTTTGTCCAGGGCCTTGACGGCTCTGACTACGTATTCGCTGACCGAAGGACTGGCCGTACCAATGGGGACAATGCTTACCTCAGCTATGGCCATGACTCGCCTCCTTTTTGAGTCACATGATGTAAGTGTCAGAAACTGTAGTACCTGAAGGAGACTGGGTTTCCCGCAAACAAGGGCCCGGGAGCCGCAAAGCGCGGGACCCGGCAAGAGAGGCCAGACTTGTCGCCTCTAGCACCCCTACATGGTGATACTGGTCCCTGCGTTATTAAAGAACAGCACATCTCCAAACTCCTGCCGGAGACGTGCCATGACCGGCAAGCCCGTGCAGTGAGAAATGCCCAGCCTCTGAACACCCATCGACTTGAGTTCGGCGAGCGTCAGTTCCAATTGTAGTTCCGTTGCCCGGAACAGGTGTGTACCGCCCACCACGGCATGGATGGCCCCTGTACCGGTCACATTCTGTGCATGCAGCAGAGTGTTGATGATACCTCGATGAGCACAACCCAGGAGTACCACCAGTCCCTGTTCCGATTTGATAAACAATGCCTGATCATCTCTGAGTGTGTCCTGGACCAGCTCGCCATTTTGCATGTAGAACATGTCCGCATCCACCGATTCAAAATCAGTGGTCAGGGGGACCTCTCCACTGGTTACCACATTGTCTGTTATCCAGACCGGTTCGGTGCTCAACCGGAATGTCGCGCCAAGGCCCTCGACTTCCTCGCGGCAGAAGGGTACTCCGATGTAGGATGAGTCCATGCCGGGCATATACCAGTACTTGGCTGCCCAAACATCAGGATGGGCTATGACTTCAACCCGTTTTGCCGTTCGCCTCAGGACACTGGGCAGCCCGCCGGTATGATCATAATGTCCGTGGCTCAGGACTATGTGGTCGATCTTTGACCAGTCGATGCCAAGGAGGTCTCCGTTGTTAACTGTGGAAATGCTCTGGCCGGCGTCAAGCAGCACACTTGTACCATCGATTTCCGCAAGGATACTGAGGCCCCACTCTGCCAGCAGCCCCCTGGGCCTGGGGATGGCGGTGTTCTCACTCAAGGTGGTGATCTTTACTGTCATTTCGTTCCCCTTCCTGCCTTCATTGGCATTTCCTTCTTGAGGATGAAAGCGGCAACCGGGCAAACGCGGATGCATTCGAAGCAGGAATTGCAGAAAACATCGGCCATCGGTACATTCTCGAACGGACTTATCCTGGTCTCTATGCCGCGAAAGGCGAAATCCAGTTCCCCCGTGCCTTTTTGTGTACACGCCCAGACGCATTTGCCGCATAGAACGCATTTATTAGGGTCGAATATGAAGTCGGGATGGCTGTCATCAACGGGCAGGGACCTGGGTATGCTCTTGAGTCGTTGCAGCTTTAGTTTGTAACCTAGCTGCTGGGCGATTTCCTGGAGGGCGCAGTCCTTGTTCTTGGCGCATGTCTTGCATGTTAGGGGGTGGTGAGACAGCAAAAACTCGAAGGCCGTGCGCCTGAGGCGGTCGACTCTTTCAGTATGGGTATGGACGACCATGGATTCCTGGACCTCCTGGTTGCAGGAAATGACCGGTGCAGCCAGTCCTTCAATTTCAACCAGGCATAGCCGGCAACCTCCGAAGGGAAGGTCCGCTTCCCTGATGGCGCAAAGGTTGGGAATATAGATCCCATTGTCGAGGGCCGCCCAAAGAACCTTCTCGCCCTTTGGAGTTCTAA
>PUNJ01000163.1 GCA_003551705.1 Chloroflexota bacterium
CCGCGGTACTGTATACGAGTCAGTTCGCTCTCTTCCAGACGAACCTCTATGTACTCTGCATCATGCCCCTTCAATGCACGGGCAATCTCATCTCTGGACACGCGACCTCCCATCTCAGTTCCTGGATTTGGGGTTGCAGATATTAAGAGGCACAAAAACCGCGCTCATTCTTAAAGTATATGTCCGGCGTACGGGATGTCAACGTGCGCGTTCCCCCGCGAGACAGCTGGCAGCCGCAATCTATGACCTGTCTAACCAGCTTCCGCAGGCCTGAAATACTTTATGTCCAAGATACTGCCTCTGCGTTCTTCATTGAAGACAGCTTCGAGGCGCATTCCCGACTTCACGGCCTTGCCGTCCACCTCGCCAATAAGGTGCAGCAGCCCGGTATCCGCCCCGTCCAGCTTGATGATCCCATAGACATTGGGAGGAGAAGCTGTTTGCACGGGCGTCGTATGGTGGTCTACCGTGAAAGTCAGCAGGGTCCCCGACTTGCCCACTTCCACGAATTCGGTAAGCTGACCGAAGCATTCCATGCAAGTCGACTTGGGCGGGACATAGCACCGGTCACATTTCGGACAGCGAATGCCCATGATCCGGCAGTTGTCCCGTAGTTCCACCAGAAAGCGGCTGCCCACGATACCCGCCGAATAGTTGTTGGGGATGGCTACCTGGCCTTCGATAACGAAGACATCCTTGCCCTCCAATTGCTCAATGGTCCATCCTTCCATAATTGCCCCCTAACCGTCGATTGCCCGGAAGTACAGTATGTCGTCCATGCCGCCTTGGCGGCCCTCCTCTTTCCACACCGCCTTGACCCGCTTGACCTTCTTCAGCTTCTCCGGGTCAGTCTCCTCCAGCCGGTGCATGATATGACAACCGCTGTCCATGCGGATGTTAGCCGAGGGATGTGGATGCGCCCGTGCCCTGCCCACATGCGGGTCCCACATAGGCATAACTTGATAGGTGTATTGCAGGACTGTCCCCGTATCCCCCAGTTCGACCCATTTCTCTCCCGTAGGAACCTTGCATCGCGGACATACAGGTTCCGGAGGCCAGACGATCTCCTGGCACTTTGAGCATCGATTGCCCATCAGCCTCTTGTTCCTCTTCGTCTCTGCATAAGCCTTGCCGATGTACTTCCCTGTGGACCAGCGATACCTCCAGGGTTGTGTATATTCGACGTGTATCAACTCTTCAGCGTTGTCAGTCATCCCACACCTCCTACAGCGACCTTCTCAGCAAGGTCAAGATGGTCCAGTTGGTGCTACCCAGCGCCGTTGCCAGCGCCGTCTTGATATCCCGGGTAGCCTGGCGTTCGCCGGCATCACCCCGGATTTGGAGCGCCGCCTCGGCGATGCGCACTGTGGGTGTCGCCCCTATAGCATTGGTGGCTATGACCCCACCCGAGCAGTTCACGGGGAACTCGCCCTCGATATCGGTCATGTGCTTTTCCACCATCTTCCATCCTTCGCCCTTTTCGCAGAAATAGAGATGTTCATACGTAGTCATCTCCTGCCAGTTGGAGGGCTCATATATCTCAGCCAGATCGATGTCCCGCCGTACATCAGTTATGCCGTTTCTCTTGTACAGCCTGGCGGCAGCAACTTCCTGCGAATACGGGTCCCTGCCGGTCAGGTCTTCGTAGATACCGGCCCGGAACTGGGTCTGGTGTACCGTTATCATGTCGGCAATCCAGACAGGCTTGTTGGACAGGCGATTAGCCACATGCTCCGAAGCCAGGATGAGAGCGCACGCCCCGTTGGACTGCGGGCAGAAATCAAGTATCCTCAAGGGCCAGACCAGATAAGCGGACTGGAGTATCTCGTCAATGCTGCTCAGGCCCAGCCTCAGGTGAGCGTAGGGATTGCGACAAGCTCCGTAGTCGGCCTTCAGCCGGACCATGGCCGCATGCTCCTCCCGCGCTCCCGTCCGCTCCATATAGGTCAGGGCCTGTTTTGCGAACTCCTGCATGGCCCCAACAGCAAAGCCGGCTCCCCATACCGGCGTGCAGCAGGTGGTAAGCGCACCGGTAGCGTTACCCTGGTCATGCTTCTGATAGCCTATGGCCAGAGCAGTATCACACACGCCTGCCGCCACCATGTGAAAAGCCTCATCCACCACAGTGGCCCCGGTGGTCCCGGCAGCCCCGACCTTCATCCCAGGCCGGCCGAATGCCCCCGATTCCACGGCCATCCAGTGGTCAGGATGGCAGACGCCCTCGAAGGTCTCCATGTTCCCCGTGAAGACGGCTTCTATGCCCTTTATCTCCATCTCTGCATCAGCCAAGGCGGCCCGTACAGCCTCGTTGATCATCTCCGGAATGTTCACATCCGGACGCTTGCTCTTGAAATGGGTCTGACCGATTCCTATTATGGCTACTCTATTGCCCACTTCACACCTCCATCAATTACCCAGCACCATGACACATTGAAGCTGGCCGCACATGCCTGTATAACCGTGTGCCAGCCCGATCCTGGGGCCCTCCACCTGCCGCGCAGCGGCCTCCCCACGTAACTGAAGCACAATCTCCGCAGCGCGGGACATGCCACCAACGATATTGGGCACGCCGGAGAGCATGCCGCCCGACGGATTGACAGCCAGGCTGCCGCCCATTTGAGTAACCCCGGAATCAATGAGCCGGCCGCCTTCACCTGCGCCACAAAGCCCCAAACCCGCGTACCAGAGCAACTCCTGGTAGCTGAACTCTTCGCAAATCTCTGCTACCTGGATTTCCCTGACCGGGTCCTTTATGTCCGCCATCCGATAGGCCTTCTGGGCGGCAGTGCTGAGGGCATCGCAGGCAGCCAGGTCCCGCTCACCCAGATAATGGGCCTCATAGCAATTGGACACGCCCAGTATCCAGATGGGCTTTGCCGTCAGTTTCCTGGCCCGCTCCTCCGAGGCGAGTATCATGGCGCAGGCCCCGTCAGAGACAGGTTTGCTATCCAATAGCCGGATGGGGTCCGCCATGACCTCGGAATTTAGAACATCATCGACGGTGATGGCAAGAGGCTCCTGGGCAAAAGGGTTGTTCCTGGCATTGCCCCGGTTCTTCACGGCAACCTTGGCGCACTGCTCGCTGGTGATCCCATACTTCTCCATGTAGCAACGGGCCTGCAAGGCGGATGCAGTCAGGTAATCAATCCCAAAAGGTCGCAGGAACATCGGGTCCATGGTCAGGTTCTCCACCATGCTCTTGTCAGCCTGGGACTCCTTCATGTGGGAGCATACAATCACCAGGTCCTGGCGACCTGAGACTATTCGAGTATAGGCGCTGTATATGGCATTGAGCCCGTCTTCACAGACCTTGCCCTCATCGGACATATGTGCTCCTACAGCAGCCTGGACAATGTTATTGGAAATGGTACGGCCGTCCCAGTAGTCATCGGAACTGGTAATGGCCAGTCCGATGCCACCATCCTCCGAGAAGTCGAGACCGGTTTCCCCGATAACCTGCGCGATGGCTTCGTAGGCCAGCTCACCTTCGTTGACATCTTCGCGGTTGGGGTGATACCTGGTCTGAGCAACAGCAACGATTGCCACCCTGTTTGCCACCTTTACCTCCTTTCTGCCTGGCCGACGGCACTAGATCATCACGGCCCTGGATAAGTCAACAGGCAAGAGGATACTTGCCGGTGCGAATATCGTATACTACCGGGGGAGTTCGTGCAATGTTTTGAACCCCTCATCCACGCCTAAGAAGGGGCGGTCATTTCACGCGAGGCATCAGCAGCCGGCCGCCGGCAGCAAGAGCACGGAAACCTGACCCCCCAGCTTCGCCCTGGCAAGCTCCACCAGGTGCCAGTGATGTGTGAAGAAGACTACCTGCGTCTTCCTCGCCAGTTGTTCCAGCACCTCAAAGCCGGCCGCTGCACGCTCATCGTCGAAGTTGATAAACAGGTTGTCAGCCACAAAGGGCAGAGCGTTGCCCCGCTCGAGATAGTCCTCTACCGAAGCCAGGCGCAGTGCAAGGTAAAGCTGGTCGCCCGTACCTGTACTCATGCCGGATACGCCCACCCCTGTTCCGCCGGGACGCAACCCGGTGAGATGCACACGGTCCTGATCATCGAAATCAAGCCCCAGTTGGTTGAAGGAACCGCTGGTCAGCATCTTGAAGAGTTCCCCGGCCCGCCTCAGCAGAGGAGCCTGCTTCCGGCTTCGAAATCTGTCAATGGCCCAACGCAGCAGCAGCACCGCCGTACGCACCCGTACATACTGCTCAGCAATACTCCTCATGTCTGCCAGAGCGACCTGGCGGTCACCCGCCGCCCTGGCGGGACGGTCGTCTCCGCCTATCGCCTCGAAGGCATCACGCGCCTTGTGATACTCGTCCCTGGCAAGCCTTTCATCATCGCGGAGCCCGGACAGTTCCTGTGTCAGCAAACTTTCACGAGTGGCGACTTCATCCAGGTCGACGTCACGGCACTCTTCCCTGAGAACCTCCAGGGCCAGCCCGTCACCTCCCTGGTCCAGCGCCTGCTCCACCTGAGCAAGTTCCTTCCTCAACGCCCTCAATCGCTCAGACCTCTCAATGGCAGCTAACAACTGGTCGACACCCTCCACACCGGCGGTCTGCTGCAAGTGACGGATGGTGTTGCGCGCCTCACGCCGGGACTCTTCGCTCTCCGCTATCTTTCTCTCCAGGGCAGTAATAGTCTTGTCCCTGTCCTCCTGCTGCCGGCGTATGCCCTTGGCGGCTTCCATCCGGCTCTCCAGTTCGACAACCGCCTCATCGGTCTTCAAGGCGGCCAGGCCCGGGGCCACGGCCGCAACCGTGTCCGCCACTTCCCCGTCGAAGGTTGTTATGTCGAGTTCAATCTTCTCAACCCGCTGGTGGCGGAGATCATCGGCCTGGGCAGCCTTCTGGCGCATCTCGTCTATGGTGTCCAGTTGCGCCCCCACCGCCTCAGGAGTGGCATTTGCTGCCAGCCCCAACGCATCCAGGGATTGGCTCCATTGTCCCTCCCATTGGGACAAGGCCTGGAGTGCCTTCTCAACCGCCTGGCTCTTGCGCTCAGTGTCAGCTTTGGCCCTGCGGAGTTCTTCCTGCGCCTTGTGCCTGGCCTGATGCTCTTGCTCGTGACGGCGACACACCTCGGCAGCCGCTTCATGCACAACAGCCAGAGGTTGCCCGTTGAGAGCATCGGTCTGCACACCCAGAGAGGCCATCTCTTTCAGAAGACGCTGCCTGGCCTCGGTCTCGGCCCGCCTCAGGTCTTCAACCTGCCTTGCAGCCGCATCACGCTGCTTGATCTTTTCCATCACCTCATCCCGAACCTTCATCCATTCAAGCATGGCGTCCGGCGTTAACGGAACGAAGGAGGCTGCGTCCCACATGTCCAGCCAGGCGGCCTTCAGGGTTTCCCCCTCCTCCACGAGGGCGGTTTCCTCCTTCCGCAACG
>PUNJ01000145.1 GCA_003551705.1 Chloroflexota bacterium
CTCCTTTCTAGGGAGTTTACTCCTAGGTCGGTCTTCCCGACTAGTCGGGAAGCTAATTACGTACTAAAAACTCTTACGAGTTTTTTGATCTACCCTCTCCCTTCCACTATCCAGAGGTTAAAAGCGCGTCTTGGCTATCCGGGCCCGGTGGAATCCGGGCCCGTTGCATATTATGAACCCTATCCCACATACCATTGTCTTGACAATAGGCCATTCGACCAGGCCCATCGAGGAGTTCCTGTACCTTCTCAGGTTGAACGCAGTGTCCTTGCTGGTAGATATCCGGACGGCGGCCGGGTCCCGCTATAACCCCCAGTACAATCAAGGACGGCTGGCCGCGGCTCTGGACCAGGCGGACATCGAATACCTGCATATGTCAGGGCTGGGCGGGGTACGGCAACCGCACTCGGAGTCCCCAAACACAGGCTGGCGCAACAAGGGCTTTCGAGGATTCGCGGACTATATGCAGACTACTGAATTCAAAATCGGCCTGGAACTCGTGATTTCGCTGGCCGGCCGGGCAGTCACCGTTCTCATGTGTGCGGAAGCTGTGCCGTGGCGGTGTCACAGGTCCCTGATAGCCGATGCGTTGCTGGTAAGGGGAGTTCGTGTGGCCCATATTGTGGACGAAGGGGAGCCTCGACCCCATGTAGTTACGGCCTGGGCCAGGGTGGAGGGCACTCGTATCATATACCCTGCGATGTTATAATCTGCGGGCACACCGGGGCGCCGTCCATTACCGGCCGGGTTGTCGAGGCGGTACGCATTGCTCGTTACTCATTGGTCGTTACGGGCGGCCAGCGCCACAATCAAATCCCCAGGCTCTCCCTGATAGATGTGGTCGGTTACCATGCTCTGTGCCAGTCGAGGCGGTCTCATGATCATGCATTCCGTCTGAACGCATCTCCGGACCTTGCGGGCCCACTGGTCGGCCCGGATCCAGTCGACCTTTGTCAAGTCCATGTGTCCGAGAATACGATCTGCCTCCTTGGCCAGGTCCTCCACCGGGACGAACTTATCGCACTCCGTATTAAGGTATGCTGCGGACTTGAGCAAACTGTTGATCGCCCTCTGTGTTTCCCTGGAATGGGCGATTTCGAAGGCGCCCTTTCTGGACCTGTAGCGTGATATTAGCGACCTCACTCTCTCGTAACACATGTAGAAATTGGATACGGCGTATGTACAGCGGTCCAGATCCCCCATCCTTCCCCTCCCAACGTCCGATGCGTCGCAGCCGAGCCGTTGTACGCATACAGCCGTTGCTCCATTCTTCCTCTTCCAACGCCCGATGCATGGCGGCCAAAACCAGCGTACGCATACAGCCGGACGGCCTCTTCTCCTGTATATATAAGCATACCCCAAACAGTGTCGCGCAGTACTTGCCTGGCCGCCCCGGGTGAGGTAGCAATCTGGTTAGGGTCGTTTACCCTATCATCCGGAATCCTGGCAGGTACGCCGGCTGCTTGCTTCTCCAATGAAAGCTGGTGCCCATCTATCACAAGACCCTGAACCCGTATGGTCTGCTTTTTCCGGGCACGCCGGACTCCCTGGAACAGTACAAGGGAATGTTCAGGGTGCTGGACGAGCGTTGGAGGATATACCAGCGGGAGCCGGACCGGGCTGGGAGAGACGCAGCCCCCCGGGTGCTCAGTGGTTAGAGTCTCCTTTACTTCTTGCCAAGGTTCTGGGCGAGGAATATCAGGAAGAAGAATATACCGGCCACAAAAAACAGGATGAAGACGGTTGCCATCGCACAGCCTCCTTGAAACGATCAATAATCGTTGTCCCAGACAAACATAGCATATCCGCGTGACAGCCCACTGTCACTGACCCCAACACCGGACCCCGGCTTTCCCCTTTCACTATCCCGGAGGGCTCTGATTACCCGTGCATGCCGCCATGCTCGGCGTTCGACAATGCGCACGGGCCGGTCCCCGCAGGGTTTCCAGAAGGTCCCATCGAAACGGTCTTGACATCAACCCGGCTGCGGGCTATCATAAATAATGAACATATGGGCATTATGATGGTGTAAGGCACGCTGGTGCATTAAAGCAGGTAGAATTCATGGGAAGACGGCAACTCTGGAGGAAGGTCAGCTACATACCCTCCATAAACTATTTCAAACCGGCAGGTATCCGCATGGCCGAACTCCAGGAGGTCCGCTTGCATGTAGAGGAAGCGGAGGCGGTCCGGCTCAGGGACCTGGAGGGGCTGGAGCAGGAAGAGTGCGCGCAAAGGATGAATATCTCCCGGAGCACCTTTTCCCGCTTGCTTGACGCAGCCAGGCGGAAGATTGCTGATGCCTTGCTCAATGGGAAGGCGATACGCATAGAGGGCGGCAACTTCGAGATGGCGGTGCGCAGTTTCCGATGTCTTGAAGGTCACGAATGGGAAGGGCCTTTTGAGGCCATGATATCGGAGCCGCCCGAATACTGTCCCAAATGCCAGACGCCCAGCATAATGCCGCTGTTCGCCCCGGGCATGGGTCCCGGGAGAGGTGGATGGGGAAGACGGCAGGGCAGGGGACGCGGTCCCCGGGGTCGCCAGGTTTAGTGAAAGAACAGTCGTGAAAGACCCGAGAGGTTCTTGGTCCGATTATAAAGGCAGGAGGTCAAAAAATGCCTTACGGTTATGGATTTGGAAGAGGTAGAGGTCGTGGTTGGGGGATGGGCTTTGGATTTCGGGGCAGTTCCCCTCCATGGCCCTATGTAGGACGGGGAAGAGGCGGCTTGCCCAGGTGTGGCTACTATTTTCAGGAAGCCTACCCAGGCTATTACCCTGCTGGGCAAGGTCGGTGGGCCGGCCCCACAGCGGCACCGTCCACAGGCCTGTCCGAAAAAGGGGAGCTTGGCTCCCTTAGAGACGAGGCCAGAGCGATGAGGGAGCAACTGGACAGCATCGAGGCCAGGATCCGGGAGATGGAGTCCGAGTAGGGATAGCCCTCCGGGCGGAGAAACTTATGCCTGGCTTCGATGGCACCGGACCGCGTGGCACAGGCCCGATGACGGGTTTTGGAGGGGGCTACTGCATTGTAGTTCTAGATACGCCCGAAGAGGAGTTGGAACTGTTGAGGAAGCAGGCGAGGTTTCAGCAGGGCCGGTTCACGCGGTACCGGGCCGCATTTAAAGCTATCCAAGAATCAGGGAGGTGCAACATGCCAGGATTTGACGGTACAGGACCGGGAGGAGCGGGACCGATGACGGGTGGCGGCAGAGGTTTCTGCGGGGCTGGAGGATTCAGGGCCATGAGAAGGCCATATGGGTTCGGTCGCTGGAGCGGTTACGGTTATCCATTGGGAACAATGCCGGCTGGTGAGCGGGAAGTAGACGTGCTTCGGGAAGAAGCTCGGAGGCTGAGGATGGCTCTGGAGGACATAGACGCCAGACTGAAGGAGCTGAGCGGAGAAGCGAAATAGCTTGGCGAAGGAGGATCCATGAGAGTGGCGATTTCGGCGACAGGCCGGACGCTGGAAGATGATGTGGACCCGCGCTTTGGGCGCTGCAGGTACTTCATTATCGCCGATACCGAGTCCATGCAGTACGAAGCTATGGATAATGCCGCGGCAGCGGCAGGAGGCGGGGCTGGAGTCTCAGCGGGACAGGCCATAGCGGCCAAGGGTGTGGAGGCGGTGCTCACCGGCAATTGCGGGCCCAATGCCTACCAGGTGCTGGAGGCAGTGGGGATAAAGGTTGTTACCGGGGTTTCGGGAACCGTGAAAGAAGCGATTGACGGCTACCGGACCGGACGGTACAAGGAGAGCTCGCAACCCAATGTACCTGACCACTTCGGCATGGGAGGAGCAGCCGGGCGGTAGCGCAGTTTGCACGTGTGGAGGTTGTATCATGCCAAGAGGAGACGGTACCGGTCCACCGCGCGATCCGTCGCAGCGAGGGGCCAGAATGAAGGGTAACCGGCCGGGAGCCGGGCCGGGCGGATACTGTATATGTCCGGGCTGCGGTGAGAGACTGCCCCACCGCCAGGGGGTCCCCTGTTTCGAGACCAGATGTCCCAAGTGCGACACGGCGATGGTCCGGGAGTAGGACTGGAGATGGAAACATAGGATGATAATATCGGTTGCCAGCGGCAAGGGAGGCACCGGAAAGACACTGGTGGCCACGAGTCTGGCGCTTTCCCTGAAGGACGCCGGTCCGGTTGCGCTTCTCGACTGTGACGTTGAGGAGCCGAATGCACACATTCTGCTCAAGCCGGAAATCGCCGGCCGCGAGCCGGTCAACATGCCGGTGCCGGTCGTGGATCTGGACAGATGCACATACTGCGGCGAGTGCGCCCGGGTATGCGCCTATAACGCGATCGCGGTCCTGGGGAAACACGTTCTGACATTTCCCCAACTCTGTCACGGCTGCGGCGCCTGCAGCTATCTTTGCCCGGAAAAGGCCATCTCTGAAGAACCCAGGCAAACCGGGATTGTTGAATGGGGTGATGCACACGGAGTCCGGCTTGTTCACGGCATACTCACAGTAGGCGAGGCAATGGCGCCGCCGGTCATTCGCAAGGTCAAGGAGCGGACCGGCGATCGACCCGGCGGGATAGTCATCAGAGACGTGCCGCCGGGAACATCATGCCCCGTGGTGGAGGCGGTACAGGGCAGCGATTTTTGCCTGCTCGTGACCGAACCAACGCCTTTTGGGCTGAACGATCTTGCTCTGGCCGTTGAGACGGTGCGAGAGTTGCGAATACCCTGCGGGGTTGTACTCAACCGGGCGGGGATAGGCGATGCCGGTGTTGAGGAGTACTGCCTGCAGGAGCGCATCCCTGTCCTGCTCACGATTCCGCTGCATATGGAGATTGCCCGGCTGTACTCCCGCGGCATAACCCTTGTTGAGGGCATGCCCTACTGGAAGGAACGGTTCCAGCGACTTTTCGACCGCATCAAGGAGATAGTCCATGAAGGAAGTCGTAGTCTTAAGCGGTAAAGGCGGTACGGGCAAGACCAGCGTCGTCGCCTCTCTGGCGGTCCTGGCAGGCGGGAAGGTGCTGGCCGACTGCGATGTGGATGCGGCTGACCTGCACCTGTTGTTGCGACCGCAGGATGGGGAAGACTCGACCTGGTCGGAGGAGTTCTGGAGCGGCCGGGTGGCTGAGATTGATGCCGGCAAGTGTGCCTGCTGCGGCTTGTGCCAGGACCTGTGCCGCTTTGGGGCGGTTTCGGTGCCCGGGGGCGAGGACCATGCCAGAAGGATTAATCCTTTATCGTGTGAGGGGTGTGGTTTCTGCTTCCATGCATGTCCGGCAAAAGCCATAATGATGAAAGACAACCTTGCCGGGCATCTCTTTGTGTCCAGAACTACATACGGTAGCCTGGTACACGCACGGTTGGGGATAGCTCAGGAGAACTCCGGCAAACTGGTGGCCAGGGTACGCGAG
>PUNJ01000036.1 GCA_003551705.1 Chloroflexota bacterium
GACCGAAGTCGCCGAGCCGGGTAACCAGGAAAGCCTTCTTCGCAGCAGCTGCCGCCGAAGGCTTATGGAACCAGAAACCGATGAGCAGGTAGGAGCACAGACCGACAAGTTCCCAGAATATGAATAGTTGTATCAGGTTATCAGCGACTATCAGTCCCAGCATCGAAGCTGTGAAGAGCGACATGGCTGCATAGTACCTAACATAGCCGCCGTCTCCGTGCATATAGCCCTGTGAATAGATCTGGACCATCAGACTACATAGGCCAACAACCACCACCATGATGGCTGTCAACTGGTCCATCATGACACCCAAGGTGAGACGGAAGTCGCCCATCACCAACCATTCACGCGGTGTAAATGTCAGCGGACCTTGGGTGCTTACGGATATGAGCGCCCATACGGCCAGGGCAAAGGCGGCACCGATAAACGCGATGGTCACATAGCCGGCGTATTGCGGCTTGTGATTGAAGAAGGGTCTAATAATGAATCCACAGATGAGAAAAGAAACAACTGGTAGAAGGAATATCAACCATACGCCGACTTCTGGTATTGTGCTCATTAGGCCTTCCTCAATATTTCAGCTACAACGTGGTCTTTTTCTTCTGGAATGTAAACGCGGTATTCAGCCGCCTCACCCACGGTCTTGCTATTGGGAGACAAAAGTATCCTAGCAGGAACCCCTTCCCCCTCAAAGAACTCTTTCCACATCTCCGCCAACATCAGACTAGGAGCGGTCTTCACCTGAACCCACATGTTACCCCTTCATCAGATTGATTTCGGTTGCGTCACTCGTCTTGCGAGTTCGATACAGAGCCATGATTATCGCAAGGCCAACCGCCGCCTCTGCAGCAGCCACAACCATCACGAATATGACAAATACGTGGCCGTCAATCAGCACCGTGCCCGGAACCAGAAAACGGGAAAAGGCAACCAGCACGATGTTGGCCGCATTCAGCATCAGTTCAATGCACATCAGAATCACCACGGAGTTCTGTTTCGTCAGAGCCCCGAACATTCCGATGACAAACAATATTGCTGACAATACGAGGTAGTGCTCCACACCTACGGACATCTACTTCTCCCTCATTAATACGATGGCGCCGATGGCTGCCGCCAGTAACATCAGGCCTGCTATCTGCACCGGAACTACATAGCCGTTCTCAGAGAACAACCTCTGTCCTATGTCTGCAGTGTCCGCCAACTCCGGCAGGTAAACACTTTCGGGCCAGCCGAACGTTACCGCAGAACTGACCATGACTCCCAGTAGAACTACACCGACTATCGCAGCGGGTACCTTCAATTTGTTTGACGGGTTTCCTTGCTGGACATCGCGCGTGAACAGAATGGCGAATATCAGCAGGATAGCGACGGCCCCTATATAGACCAGCACCTGCATGGCTGCCAGGAAGTCCGCATTCAGCGTTACAAAGATCCCTGCTGTCGTGAAGAAACAGAGAATGAGGAAAATTGCGGCGCGGAATACGTCCCGCAACGTGACCACCGCCACGGCAGACACCACAGCGATAGCGGCCAGAATCCAGAATGCGATATCTACTGCCATTACTTCTGCCTTTTCCTCCCGGCTCTATCCAGCAGCATCGTCTGCTTGGGCAAGCGGACCTCAAACTCGGGCCTGTCATAGCCACTTGGCTGGCTTGCCGGGGTTAATTCCAATTTATCGCGCCCTAATATCAGATCGCCACGCCTGTATGTGCCTTTTTCGTAGGAAAGACCGAAATGCAGGGCAGTATAGGGACAAGCTTCGACGCAGAGCCCGCATGAAATACACCTGCCTACGTCGATCTCGAATTCCTCAACCACGTAATTGTTCTCTTTTCCAGCAGAGGTGACAACCGTGATGTTACCCTGCAGACAGCTCTTGGCACAAGTAGCGCAACCAGTACAGCGGTCCTTGTCCCAGACGAAATCACTTCCGCGAAAGCGTCGTGATATGTTCAGACGCTCTTCAGGATACTGAGTCGTAATCCTTGGCCTTAAGACATGCTTCAGGGTTATGACCATGCCTTTGGCCAAACCCTTTCCGTAGCGCTCAAACTTGATACTCAACCCTGGCTCCTCCCGGTCTAAAGAACTTCGACCATCCGAGAATTAGCACGCCGGCCAGACCGAAGTTGATGAACATCATCCACCACGGTATATCGCCACCGAAGGCCACTACCTGAATTCCAACCACAAGCAGGTTGATCAGCGCCATCGGCAAGAGGAACTTCCAGGCGAAGCTCATCATCTGGTCGATGCGCATACGTGGGAACGTAACCCTCAGCCAGACCAGCAGTACGAAGATCATTAGTGTCTTCAATATAAACCAGAACCAGCCCAGATAGGCATCCCACGGGCCGACCCATCCCTTCATGAAGACGGTAGCCGCCACAGCTGACATGGCCAAGGCGTGCCCGTATTCCGCCAGATAGAACATAGCAAACTTCATGCCCGAATACTCAATGTGGAATCCGGCTACCAGTTCAGAGTCGGCTTCCAGCAAGTCGAAGGGACCCCGATTGATCTCAGCCATCGAGGCGGCCAGGAAGATCAAGAAGCCCAAGGGCATGAGCAGTATCATCGGCAGCGGATGTCCCGTGGCAATCCCATTCATGGACAGCGAGCCTGTCGCCAGGACCACCGCCACTAGCGAGAGTACCAGAGGGATCTCGTAGCTTATCATCGCGCCCACGACTCGCATGGCGGCTATCAGAGAGTACTTGTTCTCCGAACCCCATCCAGCCATGAAGACACCGACGACACCCAGTGAACTGATGGCTGCAACATAAACGATCCCGACATTGAGGTTAGCGATAAGGCCGCCGATCTGGCCATGGAAGGGAATGACTGCGAAGATTAGCAGGACGGGCAAGAAGACGATTACCGGACCAAGCGTGTGCAGGACCTTGTCTGCCCGATCGGGGACCACATCTTCCTTCAGCAGCACCTTGATGGCATCGGCAATAGGTTGCAGTATCCCAAAAGGTCCAGCCCGGTTAGGTCCTCTGCGTAATTGGAACGGGCCAAACCCTCTGCGCTCTACGTAAATGAAAGCCATTACACCAATAATCACGAAAGCCAGGATGACAATTGTGAAAACTGCAAAGTGGGCCCAGAAATTATCCAATATCCAGGAATTCATTATCGGTCAATCTCCCCCAAGCAAACATCAATGCTCCCAAATGTGGCGATAGCGTCCGCCAAGAGGCTGCCCACCACCATCTCGCTTAACGCCGTCACGTTTATCAGCGTTGGCGGCCGTATGTGTAACCGGTAGGGGGCTATGCCGCCGTCGGACACCAGGTAAAAACCAAGTTCTCCTTGCGGGGTCTCAATGCGACCATAGGCCTCACCCTTCGGAGGACGCAAGAACTGCGGAACCTTCGTTCGTACCTCACCTTCCGGAAGCTGTGGTATTGCCTGTTCCAAGATCCTCAAACTCTGCCGCATCTCTTCTATTCTGACGCGGTACCTGTCGTAATTGTCGCCAATCTCGCCAACCGGCACGTCAAAATCGAACCGATCATACAACGAATAGGGATCCGCCTTCCGCAGGTCCCACTTGATCCCGCTAGCTCGCAACACCGGTCCACTGGCAGAAGAGTTAACAGCCATTTCCGGAGTCAACACCCCGACACCCTTGGTCCTGGCCAGGAGTATCTCGTTCTCGGCCAGCAACTGTTCATACTCCTCTATATAGCTGGGCATTTCCTTGACAAACTGCTTGGCGTAGCCGAGGAATTCTTCAGGCAAGTCCTGGCTGACACCGCCAATCCGCATGTAGTTGTACGTTAGCCGGGCTCCGCACACCATTTCGAACAGGTCCAGCAACTTCTCCCTTTCCCGGTACATATACAGGAGCGGAGTGAATACCGAGCAACCAAGGTCATTCAGGAAGAATCCCACAGCCATAAGATGGCTTGATATCCTCATTAGTTCATTCATAATCACCCTGATATACTCGGCCCGCTCAGGCACCTCGATGCCGGCAAGCTTCTCCACCGCCACCACATAGGCGTGATTATTCGCCATGGAGGTCAGATAGGATAGGCGGTCGGTCATGGGAATGAACTGGGTATACGTCCTGGTTTCCGCCAGCTTCTCGATTCCCCTGTGCAGGTAGCCAAATATGGGCTGCATGTCCTCAATCAGCTCACCGCTGAAGGTGACCCTCATCCGAAACACGCCGTGTGTAGAAGGGTGTTGCGGACCCATGTTCAGAACAAAGACATCATCGCCCGGAGCGTCCGTGTCAATGATTTCTACGTCCCGCATCACCGGCTGCGCTTTGGGGATCTCCAGAATTACGGATTCGGTTTTAGCTTCATCAATCTTCATCGGTCAACCAGCCTGACACAAATTCCAGATTATCTTGGGCATATTCCGTATGAAAGACCGTGCGGGCCATTCGAGCTCCTTCTTGGACATGGTTGCTGCAGCACACAACTCCATCTCCCTTTGCACAGAAAGGCTCTTACCCTGCAATGCCTCCCTGTCCAGAGCAGCAACCAGACCTCTATCGCGACTTATCCTGGTTTCCACTTGCCTGGCGGCTTCCTCTTCAATCAGACCGAAGTCGGCCTTGATCCGGTTGAGGCGCACCGCCGCTTCGTAGCTGGCATCCGCTATCTCCGAACGGTCCATCCATTGGGTCTCGTAGTTCAGCATCTGATTCCACGCCGGAGCCAGCAGGGCTTGACGGTGCTCTTCCAGGGAGCGGAACCGCAGTCTATATCCATACTCTTCAGGTTGCGCAAACACGTGGCTACCCGGATCGATAAAGGGAGCCAGCGGCGAGATATGCGGGTGCAGACGTGCCTTCGAGCCGTAATCTCCCAGGAGGCTTCCGGCATACTCAACAGTCTGCATTACCGACTCGTAGTCCTGTTTCGGCAGACCTATCATGTAAAACAGGTCGAACCTCTCACAGTTGTGCTTGAGTGCAGCTTTGACTGTACTTTCAATCTCGCCGTTCTTCCAGCCTTTTCCGAAAGCTTTGCGTATTTCCTCGCTGTGCGACTCCGTCGACAACTGCACGTTATACCTCGGAATAGCCTCGCTTACCTCTCCAAAAAAGTCCTCGCCCGCCGGCCCGAACAACTCAATGACGATCGGGCCCTTGGGTTTCTTCTGTTTCAAAATAGATAGCAATTCGTGCGCATAACCGTCGCCCGCCTGCCTGATATCGCCGATAATGAAGACGGGACCGTTTAGAAAGCGTTGTATGCTGTGTATGTCGTTGGCCAGCAACGCCGGGCTTCGATATGCTATCCTTTCCCGGCCGCACATCTCTTTGTAAGCAAATTTGGACCCACCGCAAGACCGGCAATTAAGACTGCAACCCCTGCATGTGAATACTGCGGTGATCGGGTATTCCAGCCAGTTATTAAAAGGAACTACGCCGGAGAGCGACCGGTATTTGATAACCGACTTGATAGGATAACCGTAGTCAAGAGGAATATCGTCAAGCTGGTCCGGTATCCATGACAGAGCATTGTGGTTGATGGAACCACCTGCTGTCTTCCAGCTTAGATTAGGCACGCTTTCAAAACCCCCGCCGGCCCTGATCGCCTTCATCAAACGCAGCATTGGCTCTTCTGTAGAATCGCCTCGCATGACATAGTCCACCTGCGGGTAGGTGATCAATTCCTCATAAAAGTAGGTGGACGAAAGCCCCCCGAATATTACAGGAATGTCTGGATGCAGCGACTTCACCACCCGAGCCAACTCCAAGCTCCCCTGGGCATGAGGCAGCCAGTGCAGGTCTATGCCGAATGCTGCCGGCCGGAGTTTGCTTATGAAGGATTCTACGTCAAAATCCGGCTCGCTGAGCATGCGGTTTGCTATATTCACTATTCGAGTGGAGACCTTGTTCTTCTCGAGATAGCCCGCAATACTCATGAAGCCAATTGGGTACATCTCGAAAATGGGGGAGGACGGAATTACGTCACTTATGGGACCATATATGACAGCCCTTCGACGAAAGTCGTAGTTGCTGGGCGCGTGCAAAAGCACGAGCTCGGCTTTACTCATAGATAGTCCCTCCTCAGGGGATGGCCCTCGAAACCCTCCCACATGAAAAGCCGTTTCAAGTTGGGATGCCCGGTAAAGCTTATTCCCAAGAGGTCGTATACTTCCCTTTCTTGAAGGTCAGCACCTTTCCACAGGCCTGTCACAGAAGGCACTTCGGGACGCTCACGGTTGCACCTGACCTTCAACACAAGGCTATGATTGTGCTTCATGGAGGTAAGAATATAGATGACCTCCATATACTCCATGTAGTCAACCGCCGTGAGGCAGTTGAGATAATCAAAAGCAAGGTCCGGAGACTGCTTGAGATGGATGGCTACCTGTAGCAGAGACTGTGGTTTGACCACAACCCATGACTCGGTGATCTCCTCTACGGCATCGGGGATGCTCTTCGATAGCTTGCCGGCTAATTCTTCGCTTACAACAGCCTTCGTCATGCTTCCACAACCTTCGCTCTGTCATCCAGCGCCGGTATGCCAACCGCCTTGTGTTGTATGGACATGGCTTCAATCTTGTCGTGTATCTTCATGAAACCGTACAACAGGGCTTCGGGACGGGGCGGGCAACCTGGAACATACACGTCTACAGGCATTACGCGGTTGACCCCGGGGACAACGCTGTAGGAATGCGCGAAGTTCCCGCCGCTGACGGCACAGGCACCCATGGCCAGCACCCACTTGGGGTCAGCCATCTGGTCATACAGAAGCCTTAGCGCTCGAGCCATCTTCCAGGTAAGCGTTCCGGCAACGATCATCAAGTCAGCCTGCCGCGGGGATGCCCGGAAGATCTCCATGCCAAACCGGGCCATGTCAAACCTTGAGGAGGCAGTCGCCACCATTTCCATGGCACAGCAGGCAAGGCCCGAACCAAAGGGCCAGGTGGAGTAATGCCTTCCCCAATTTAACACCTTGTCAAGCGTAGTTATCAGAACATTCCGGTTAAGCGTCCGCTCCAACCATTCCGTCTGGTCTGGAATTGGATATGTGGACCTGTCCCTGAGAGCTTCAATACTCTTCCCCTCGATTATGTCAGCTTCATCCAGGGAGAAGCTTAGTCTGTTTTTGGCTACTTCCATTGCATAACTCCCTTTTTCCAGGCGTAAAGATAACCAATTAGGACAATCACTACCAGAAGCACTGCAGCCCCTAGCTCGAACACGCCGGCATTGCCCATCCACAGTGCCCAAGGGAACAGGAATATGGCGAGAACATCGAAAGCAACAAACAGGACTGCGAAGAAGTAGTAACGGAAATTGAACTGGATGTGTGTCTTGCCGACCGACACCATACCACATTCATAGATGGTGTATTTGTCGGTGTTGGGATTGCGGCGCGCCCCCAAACCGACAAGACGAAGCGCGATGGGGATTAACACGAAGGCCGCTGTGACGAGGATGGCGATTATCAGGAACATTCCAAGGAGACCGAAACTGTTTAGCAAATCCTTCTCCTTCTCGCTGGTAACATAACACAGTCGCTAAATGAATTCAATTCGCATGAGGCCAGGCCATTCATGGGGCATTCACGTAAAAAGCCTGTGGAGGTTGCTGCCAAGACTGTAACAACCATTTCAGGACAGGATTTTAACACACCCAAAACTTAAAGGCAAGCTCAATAATCGAGTAAAACCGTCTGCCAAGCTCATACATGGAAATGCCAAGGTCGTATGAAGGCGCAGATACCACAGAAGTCCCTTGAACCAGCTCGCTTGAGTACCGCCCGGCACCTGTCTTTACTGTAATGAGCGGAAATTATGTTGGACTGCAGCAATCATGTAATATAATACTGAGTCATGGAACTCGAAGTTCTCGGTGCTCATATGACGGAACAGGAAAAGGCCCGGCCGCCCGGCATCATCCTTGACGGCGTTCTGGCACTAGATGCTGGAAGCCTGTCGGGAATATCAATCACGAGGCAACTGGGACTGCAGGGCATTTTGCTTAGCCATTATCATTATGATCATGTCAGGGATATCCCTGTCATCGGCATGAACATCTCCGGAAAGGGGTTCCTAACCGTCTATTCAACGCAGACAACCCTGGAAGTCTTATCCGCGTACCTGCTCGACGGCAAAATGTACCCTGACTTTCGCAATTGGCCGGATTACAAGCCTGCTCTCAAGCTGGTCAGCATCGAGCCCCTGGAGCAGGTTAACGTAGCTGGATATCAAGTGATGGCGGTGCCGGTAAGCCACAGCGTTCCTGCTGTCGGCTACCAGGTATCTTCGCCTGATGGCAAGTCCATCTTCTACACTGGAGACACGGGTCCCGGACTGGCACCATGCTGGGAACATGTAAGCCCTGACCTTCTTATCACCGAACTCAGTATGCCGGACAGAATGCAGGACTGGGCCATCAGGGTAACACACCTGACGCCTGCCTTGCTCAAGAAAGAGCTTGACGAATTTCATCGTATTAAGGGCTATTTGCCGCGCGTCCTCCTTGTTCATCTGAACCCCGATTTCCAAGAAGAGGCAACAACAGAGGTAGCCCAGGTGGCCGGCAGCCTGGGGGTGGAAATTCGGCTGGCTTATGAGGGAATGAAAACCAGCATATAGGGCCGATCATGAAGATAGCGTTCATCGCCGATAGCAATGTCGGAAAACTGGCCAGGTGGCTCAGGATGATGGGCTACGATGCCCTTTATTTTGACCACATTGAGGATGGAGAACTCGTGCAAATAGCCATGAGGGAGAGCCGGGTCGTATTGACTCGTGATACCCACATCATGAAGCGCCGACCTGTCTCCACCGGCCAGTTGAAAGTCATTCTGGCCAGGAGCGACAGGACCAGAGAACAGTTGGTGCAGGTAATAAATGACCTGGACCTGGACTGCCGGACGGCTGAGTTCACCCGCTGCATGGAATGCAATGCCGGACTTATCAGCCGCCAGCCCCAAGACGTGCAGGGAAAGGTACCTCCATATGTGTACCTGACACAGACCCAGTACATGCAATGCCCATCGTGCGACCGCATCTACTGGCGAGGAACCCATTGGCAAAGAATGAAGATGGAGTTGGAAAAGATCGACGGATGTCGACACCTGAATGACCAGGCTGCTCCAAAAAGGGAAGCATGACCAGAAATCTGGCCGACCAGGTAAGCGAGCAACTGCCTTCACAACACCTGCGGGTGTTGCGGACCAGCGGCCAAATGGCAGCAAAGAGGGGGCATGGCATATACCTGGTCGGAGGAGTGGTACGAGACCTGCTGCTGGCAAGGCCCAGCCTTGATATTGACCTGGTTGTGGAAACGGATGCTCGCGAGTTCGCCTCGGTCCTGGCAAATGGCCTTGGCGGCAGTGTGCTAAGGCACGATCGCTTTCTAACTTCCAAGTTCTGCTTGGACGACCTTGACATAGACATCGTCACAGCACGACGGGAGATCTATCCTCACCCTGGTGCACTGCCCATTGTGGAGCCAAACACAATCCAGGAAGACTTGCGCCGGCGCGACTTTACCATTAATGCGCTGGCAATCGACCTGCGCCCTCAGACGTTTGGACTGCTCGTGGACCCTTTTAACGGTGAAGAAGACTTGATGCGCGGGCTTATACGCATATTGCATGATGAAAGTTTCATCGACGATGCCACGAGAATATTGCGCGCCATACGTTATGAACAGCGGTTCGACTTCCGTCTTGAGACGGAAACGGAACGGCTCTTGCTGCAACATGTGCCAGGCCTGCGCACCGTAGGGGCTGACAGGCTGCGTCACGAACTGGACCTAATCTTGAAAGAGAATGAGCCCGAAAAGGCCATAGTACGCCTTGGCTCAGTGAATGCCCTTCAGGCCATACACCCCTCATTAGTCGGAGACGGCTGGGTCGCCGAACGGTTTCGAGAAGCACGACGGGTCACGAACACACCCTCCCCAGCCCTATACTATGCCCTCTTGTTCTATCGCCTCAACCAAGAAGAGGCAACACACCTTGCATCATATTTGCGACTGCCGCGATCGCTCACCCGCATTATCGTCGACCAGGCCCGATTGAGGCAGGCAGCCCCCGTCCTGGAGGAAGACCTGTCCAACAGCGCCATCTATGGACTTCTCAAGGGATGCTCGCCAACAGCCGTGCTGGCGAGCATCATAGTGACAGAATCTGACCAAGTCCGGCACAAGCTGCAACTCTACCTGAGCAGATTACGTTATGTAAAACCCCTGCTTGATGGAAATAGTCTGCAGGAGTTGGGCGTGATCTCCGGTCCGCAGATTGGGGAGATGCTGAACGCCCTTCTCGAAGCCAGGTTGGATAGCAGGGCCCATACCAGAGAAGACGAGATCGCCCTTGTACACGCCTGGCAAGCCACCGAGAAAGGAGTTAATTGAACGAGGACTGTTGTATTTGCGGAGAACCGTTGAATAGGGAGAACTCATCCCGTTGCTATATATGTAACGGCCTCTTTCACATGGCATGGTCTATCACAACCGACACGTCTCAGTGCGGGAATTACTGGCTCAGCAATGAGTTCTGCGGGCTGGTATTCGTCTGTGCCAGATGTCAGGAAGGGTTATCTTTGGGAGGAGAGTCCTCCAACCAATCGGCCACGTCGTGAGGCAGTTGCAGTAGTCTGCCCCTCCTGACCGTGCATTGCGGAAGTGAATCGAGGAAAAGTTTGCCGTAGGACTTAGACTGGACTCTCTTGTCCAGGACCACCAGCACACCACGGTCGCTAGCACTACGAATGAGCCTGCCAAAGCCTTGTTTGAACTTGAGGATGGCTTTGGGGACAAGGTACTGGTTGAACGAATCGGTGAACAGCTCCGATCTGGCGTGGTGCACCGGATCAGTCGGCACAGCAAAGGGCAACCTGGTGATCACAACCACACTTAGACCATGACCCACCACATCGACACCTTCCCATAGTGCGGACGCTCCGAGTAACAAGGAAGCTGGGTTACTTTTGAAGTTGCTCAGCACCCGTTTCGGGCTCCCGTCCACACCCTGCCCGAACATGAGAATACCTTCTCTTTCCAGCCGGGGCTGAATACCGGCATAGGTTGCCCGTAGGGCATTATGTGAAGTGAACAGGGCAAGCGTACGCCCTTGGGCGGCCTTGCAGACCTCCACCAGAGTCGTTTCCAGGCTGGAACGGTAGTCCTGCCTGTCTGGTTCAGGAAAATCCTCGGGTAGGTACACAAGAGCAGAACGTACATAGTTGAAGGGAGCGTCTACAATGAGTTCCTTGGCCCCGGTGAAGCCAAGGTTGTCCTTTACGTAATCGAACTTGCCCCCGACCGTCAACGCAGCGCCGGCAAGGATGACAGTATCCTTCTTGGAAAACAGGTGTTCCTGCAATGTACGGCCGGCGTGCAGAGGGGCAGCATGCAGGGTCGCGTCTCCCATGGTCCCTACCGAGGCCCAGTAGATGTTTTCCTCATTCTTGCCGGTCATTGCTTCGCCCAATCTGCGCCTGATGCCCTCTATCTGTTTCTTTAACGAGCATAGCTCGGCAGGTGTGCCACCAGGACCGGAATTCCAACCGCCCGGCAATTCCTCCAGAAGTTCATACATTTTGACCAACCCACGCTGCAGCTTGTCCAAGCTCGTATCCAGACTCTGCCAAACGCTTTTCAGAGACTTCCAAGAGCTACGGCTGCGGGCCTCCCTTGTAAGCCGGACAGAGACGCTATAGTTCAAGGGCTGGCCTGCCATCTGCTTCACCCATGCCGCGAGACTGGTCAGGAATGCCGAACAGCAAACACCTGCCTCACCCGCCTGGACCACCAGTCCGTCCATGACTTGCTTGATTTCCTTGCGCCCACTACTGGAGAGAGACGCACCTTTCTGGTGGCTACTGACAAGCGTCAACACGCTCCACTGAAAAGGACGAAGCACTTCATCGAAGTCGCGCGTGCCAACTCGGTACCCCATCTGTTCCGTGGCCTCCTCTTCCAGATGGTGTACCTCGTCGACTATCAGGTGACGGTATTCCGGCAGCATTCTGCCCGCCGCTACAAGGTCTGACATGAGCAATGCATGGTTCACCAGGACCAGATGCGCTTCCTCAGCGCGCCGGCGCGCTCCATATTCCAGGCAGTCCTGCGCATAATGAGGACATCTTTCCATCACGCAGTTGTCCTCCGAAGCGCATATCCGGGACCATAGAGGGAATTCGGCCGGATACAAACTCAGTTCCGATCGGTCCCCGGTAGTCGGAAGCGTAAGCCATAGTAAGATACGAAGCAGGAACCTGGCTTCCTCCCATGGAAGGCTGGGCACCCGGCGCCAGGTGTGCCATCTTCTTCTGCAGAGATAGTTGCTGCGCCCCTTCAGCTGTGCGAACTTCAGCCCGGTTGCCATCCGCGCATCCACAGAGGCCAGCAACACTGGCAGATCCTTGCCTGCTATTTGTTCCTGGAGGTTTACTGTGTTGGTGGAAATCACGACTCTGGCATCGTTCTCGTAAGCGTAATAGAGTGCCGGCAGTAGATAGGCAATGGATTTACCTACCCCAGCCCCTGCCTCTACTATGAGGTGCTCGCCGTCATTGAAAGCCTTCACCACCTCCTTCATCATCCCGGCCTGTCCCGGCCGGTACTCGAATGCAGGGAAGCTCTGTGCTATGGGGCCTTCACGATCGAAAAGTCCATGTAGAAGTTCGAAATTAACCGGTTTGACAGGCCTCTTTTCGGACTGGAGTCTCGTCAGCGAGGGCTGACCGGGCGTCGTCTCTTCCAGTACCGGGGTATCCCAGAGAGCAACGCCTTCCATGCCAGCGCTCTCCGCCTGAAGAAGCAGCGTTCTCCAAGGCCAGTCCGAATTGGTGCTCAGTCTATTCATCTCGGCCAGCAGCGGCAGTCCCAAGCTGTTGATCTTGTCGAGAAGTGCCAGGAATATATTCCTGGTGGTTATGGCGTCCTCCAGGGCCCGATGATGGACCTGGGCATCAACCTGGAAGTGCCGGGCCAGCGCCGTCAGACTATAGTCGGGCAAGGAGGGAAAGAGGATGCTGGCCATATCAAACGTATCCAGTACAGGGCCTGTTGGGACTATCCCCTGTTCCTGAAGAAAGGCGAGGTCGAATTGGATATTCTGTCCCACTATGGAACAATCTGCCATGAAGGCGGCCAGGCCTTGTGCCACTTCCTCAAAGTCCGGCGCCTGTTGCAATTCAAGCTCATCGATTCCTGTAAGCAAGCGTATCCGGTTTGAAATACTACGGTGAGGATTGACCAGCGAATGAAAAGAGTCAATGGTCTCGCCCTCGCAGAACTTGACGGCGCCGATTTCGATGATGCGGTCACTTTCCGGATCGAGTCCGGTAGTCTCCAGATCGAGGGTAACGTACGTGCGTTTCACCATCCCCCCTCGGCTAGCATGTGAATAACTCCCAAACATAGTCCAGTATTATTGCACCCGTATATACCTCCGCCAAGGTGCGGGGCAAGCGGCCCAGGAAGCTATAAATCAGGAATTTGTACCATTTATAGCGGAAGACGCCTGCCGCTATGCCCACGAAATCGAACAGCAAAACGGGTATCAGGGCAAACAAGAAGATGGCGAATCCTCCCCGCCGCCTCATCCAGTCCTCGGCAACCCTGTATCGTTCCGTATATTGCGGGGACAGGACGGCCCTGCCGCCATAACCGAGACCGTAGCCCGTTATTCCGCCAAGTGCTGCTCCGATGCTGGACACCAGGGAAACCAGAAAGGGATCCCATATCCCGGCTGCAGCTATGACAACAACGATTCCGGGTACGGGGAGTACTATGGACATGGTCGAGACCAGTGAAACAAGGAAGACCCCGGCATAGCCATATTCGGCATACTCCATCATTACTTCTTTCGGAAAGAAGTAATTCAGCAGAAAGTAGAAGCCAACGGCAAAAACAAGGATAGCGGCGAGCAGGATTAGGGCTTTGAGAAGATTGCCTTGCGTGGCAATCGTTAGTGCGTCACGCAAGTCAGTTATAAAACGTTTAATTTCCGCCAACTAAAAACTTCCTAAGCCTTAGCTCACAAAGGGAGTATTCACCCAAGCTGGTAAAGAAGAAATAATGTGCTCAAATACCCAAGTATACAGATAAATCTCTGCAAATGCTCGCGGGAAGCGGCCAAGAAACGAGAATAACAGGAACCTTCTCACCGGAAACCGCAGTCCGCCGGCGGCAATGGCTACGAGGTCGAAGAAGAACAGAGGTAAGAAGGCGAACAAAGTGATAGCTAAAGCGCCGTGCCTCTTCATCCATTTATCGGCCGTCTTGTACCTTTCACCTTCCCCGAGATTGAATATGCGTTTGCCGCCATAACCGGCATAGTAGGCCGTCAATTCTCCAAGCGTGCTGCCCAAACTGGCCAGAAGGGCAACCCAGAGTACGCTTCCCGAAGCAGCAACCACCACATTGAAAGCCTGGCTGGGCATCGCTACGTGAGCAGGCACAACTATGCTCAAGCTGGGCAGGAGGTTGACCAGAAAGACACCTGGATATCCATATCTTTGGAAGTCCACTGGCGGAATCAAGTGTGACAAGGCCACAAAGAAGCTCAGCCCAAGAAGGAACACAAAGAGCAGCACCAGGAGAAACTTCAGGTTGGTTACACTGAAGCGCGGAAAGGCCTGGCGCAAGTCCGCCAGCAGGACGCTGAACCTTGATTCCATAACAATAACCCTTACACTGTCTGTACCAGATGTGCTTCTAACCTCGCTTCCCGCAATTGTCTTAGTATTTCCTCGCCCTCCGCCCTGTTATCGACCAGAGTGAACAGCGAGGGCCCGGACCCAGCCAGGTGGACAGCTCCTGCCCCGCAGTCCAGAAATCTCTGCCTGTAAATTGAAAGGCCTGGAAAAGCCGAAAAAGCAATATGTTCAAAGCCATTGTACAGGTCCGCAGGACTCAACTCACTTCCCCGGCTTATCTTTTTCACCAACGAACCCGTATGCTCACCATTCGTGAAGTCGGCTGGAGCCAGTCTGGCATACATCTGGCCCGTCTTACCGGCCATGTCCAGACGCGGCCTGAGAAGGACCAGGTATTGACCCGGCAGTCCCGCCAGACCCTTGATGCGCTCGCCGCGTCCTTCCACCAACGCCGTGCCAGCGCCGGAAACAAAGAAGGGTACGTCGGACCCCAGTCTCGAACCCAGCATAACCAACTCCTCGCGGCTCAATTGCAGGGACCAGATATCATTCAATGCACGCAAAGTGGCGGCAGCGTCGCTGCTGCCACCGCCGAGCCCTCCTGCCATGGGGATATTCTTCTTCAATTTTATGGAGACACCCATGCGCGATCCACTATACTGGCGCAGGAGCTTAATAGCCCGATATACCAGGTTTTGCGGGCTTGCGAGTACGGCACAATTGCAGTAAAGAAGGGTACGGGCGGAAGATCGGAACTCCAACTCATCGTACAGGTCCACTGCCTGCATTACGCTCTTAATATCATGATAGCCGTCCGGCCGCTTACCCGTGATCTCAAGCGTAAGGTTAATCTTGGCGGGTGCTCTTTCCTGCCTGGATGTGTCGGACATCAAGCTCCCTCACCTTCTCAGCAATTCTGGCCCATTCCTCAATGGCCAGCGTCTCGGCTCGCCGGCTCGGATCGACATCTGTTTCTTGCAGCAGTTTTGCGGCCTCATCCCCCGGAATGCCCAGTCCCTGGGCCAGTGAGTTACGCAATTGTTTCCTCGGGGCGTTGAAGCCGGCGCGTACCGCGGCAAAGAAATCCCGGGCAGGCACATCGACAGCGGGGCGTTCTCGCACCTTGATCTGCAGGATTACCGAGTCCACTTTCGGAACAGGATAAAAGCTTCGAGCAGGCACCCTGCCCGCTACAGTTGGCTCTCCATAATACTGGACACTGATGGCCAGGATACCCAAGTCTCCGGGTTTTGCGGTGATTGCCTGGCCCACTTCTTTCTGGACCATGATCACCATCAGGGAGGGTTGTACGTCGGCTTCCAGGAACTGGCGAAGAATGGGTGAGGTTATGTAATAAGGAATATTGGCTACCACTTTGTAACCGCGATGGACGGGACCAATTCCCGCTTCCGTCAGCAGTTGTCCCGGCCTTGTTTCGAGCACATCAGTTGAGACTATCGTTACATTGGGAACCCCGGCGAATATCTCCTCCAGAGCGTGTACCAGAGCTGGGTCCGTCTCCAATGCGATAACCTTACCGGCCCTGCCGGCAAGCTCCGTCGTCAGGACCCCCAGTCCGGCACCTACTTCAATTACCACGTCATTGACGGACAATGCGGCAGCGGAAACGATCCGGTCCAGGACACGTCTATCGACAAGGAAATTCTGACCGAGGCTTTTCCTTGGTTTCAAACCGAAGCGCTGCATTAAAGACCGGAGGTCTCTGCGATGCAACCCCGACATTACCACGCCCATATAAAAAATCGGGCCGTGCACCCACCGTCGACTCCATCTCCATGGCTTTCCCTTGCTTGGCAACTCAGACCAGGGAATCCTGTGGCACCCAGACTCTGCTACTTACCGCTGCTTCCTTCCAGACCTGACGGGATTCGTAGTGTTCTGCCGCACAGGGCCCGATCCTCAACGCCGCCCAGCAAAAGCAGTCCCAGGAGATTAAAAGCCTCGAGTGGGAATTCTGCCCCGCTATAGCGGATTTCGGGTGCAGGGCACCGCTAGCTCCCCGCTTAGCACGACCCACTTGCAATACTAGTACCCCGAGATAGCTTTGTCAATGAGTTCGGTTTCAAAGGAAGAGAGGACGCGCGCGCCATGCTCTAACCCATTCACCCGCACAACGGGAGCGCATATCTTGTCAGGATGGCATCTAGCCACTGGGACTGATGCCGCTGTTCAGGTACTTCTTGGCAAGGTCGATATACAGGTCCTTGGCCCATTCCCATCCAGCCTTGTCTTCCAGGGTGATGCTCCGGATAATCTCTGCGGGGTTTCCGCCAGCCACCACTCCGCCAGGGACTTTCTGTCCCCATCTGACCACGGAGCCCTCAGCAATTACCGTCTCGTCACCAATCTCCGAACAAAGGCTCAAGATGGCACCCATGCCAATAAGCACGTAGTTACCCATGGACTTGCAGTGTATGATGGCACCGTGGCCGATTGTCACCTTATCAGCAATGCTACATGTCTCCTGGGGAGGAGCATGTACAATAACGCCTTCTTCAATAGCTGTGCCATTGCCTATCTTGATGCTTCCGTAGTCGCCGCGCAGGATGGCGCCATGCCCGATGTAGCAGTTATCGCCGATAATTACATCACCGATAACAAGCGCCGTATGACTGATATAGGTGTCCGTCCCTACGGTCGGCGTCCTCCCGTCAAACGCGCAAAGCATCTTTACCCTCCCTGTTACCTTGTTTAGGCTGTCGCTCTATTCAACTGAACAACCAGGTTCCGCGTTCTACCGTTTTAGGAAGACCCGTCTAACGGCCTCCGGGTCCAGAGGCCCACCGTGACCGCTCAGAAACACTCGCGGGTGATAACCGAGGAGTCTGCTGACACTGTCTTTAAGCTGCTGTCCGTTTCTGACCCAGAGGGGATACGCCGGTGTTTTGGTGAGACTGAACCTGCCGATAACAAGGTCTCCTACCATCGCCACCACCCCTGGTACTACCAGCGAGACCGAGCCTTCAGTATGTCCCGGAGTCCTGACCCACCTGGCATCCGAACCATAAGCATCCAGATTACCCTCATCTCCACTGAGCAGTATGTCAGGTTCAAAGGGCCTTATATGGATTCTGCTGGTGAAGAAGCCAAAAAGGGTCTCGAAGGTATTCCTCGGGTACAGTTTCATGTTGCATCCCCGGCGCGGCGCCTCCACGTCATTTTCATGAATGGCTATGGGGGCCCCCGTTTTCCGGCGCAGTAAATCTGCATTGCCAATGTGGTCAATATGGCCATGGCTGAGCAATATGAGTTTGATCTGGTCAAGGGTGATCCCCATTCTTTTGAGCGATTGCAGAGCAAGCCAGCCGACCCCGGGAGAAAGCGTGTCCATGAGGACGTAGCCACCGTCGCCGGGAATAAGATAGGCTGTACCGATCATCGTACGGATGGGACGTATGTACCTGTACACTTATTTGCTCATTTCCGCAGCATCATAGGGCAGACCTGATCAAGTATAGGCCAACGTTCTGCATAGCTCAAACCTGGCAGCTCATTACAACGAGTAACCAAAGCTTAAGCCTGCTTTTACCTCGGTCCCGTCCTTTTAACCCTATCTTTATGGGCCCTTGATACCATCACAACATTGGCCCGGCCATCAAATGCGCCCGGAGCCTATCTGAGAGGGGAGGGAGAACATACATGGAATGCCAAGAGACTACAGTCAGCCCCGAAAAGCTTATGATCCTTTATGACAACGAAATGGAGGAGATATCCGAGAGGTTTGCCGCCGTGTACTGGAAAGACGGTCACGCCACGGTGGCGGGTAATTTGAAGTCCTCGGACAGCAACCAGTTGCTCAAGACACTCTGGGCCCTCACCGTCCTTCAGGAAGCCATAGTCAAATGTCTGGTCAAGAAGGGACCAGCCCCCACGATATAGACAGCATTCATGTCCTAGGTCCTGTCTACGAAAAGACAGGACCAGAGTAAATACCTGCCAAATCGCCACATGGTTATGCATGGCGAGCCGGAGACCTCGATTGCGTTTGCCTCGTCCCAGGTTTAATGGTAGATTACACTTGTACATTCGACCAGCAAGAAGCCTTAATTCCCGGGCTAGCCCTCGCACCGCAACGCAATAGGCGAGTCCTTTAAGGAGGTCACAAGCTTTGAGCAACACCACCCGGCTTACCCACTTGCTGAAACCTGGCCAGATCGGTAACCTCACAGTCAGAAATAGAATCGTCCTGGCCCCAATGTGCACAGGGTTCTCCACCATCGATGGTTTCGTCACCGAGCGGCTCATAGCTTATTATGAACAACGGGCCAGCGGCGGTGCAGGAATGATAACCGTAGCCGCCGTCTGCATCGACCATCCCCGGGGCCGGACCGATCCCAACCAGCTGGGCGTGTCAGATGACAAGTTCCTACCCGGTTTGAGTGATCTGGCCAAGGCCATAAAGAAGCATGGCGCCGCCGCCGTCCTGCAACTTCATCACGGCGGGCGCTATAGCGCCTCCGACGCCAATTCGGGCTTTCAGCCAGTGGCGCCTTCTCCGATTCCTCTCATGCCCGGGGCCGACGTGCCCAGGGAATTGGAGACAGAGGAAATTGCCGGCATTTTGAGGCTCTATGCCACTGCAGCACTGCGGGCCAAGAAGGCAGGCTTCGATGCTATCGAAATCCACGCCGCCCACGGTTACCTCATAAGCGAATTCCTGTCCCCGTCCAGTAACAAACGCAATGACATCTACGGCGGCAACCTCGAGAACCGTACCCGTTTCCTCCACGAGGTAGTCCAGGCCATACGGGAAAGCGTGGGGCCGGATTATCCCTTCTGGTGCCGTCTCAACGGTAGCGAGTTTGATATTGAGGACGGCAGCAGTCCAGACGAATGTGCTGACATCGCTGCCATCGCCGAGAAAGCCGGGGTGGATGCCATTCATGTCAGCGGCTATGGCGGGGCAATGGGGATAGACTTTACCAAGGGACCCCTGGTCCATACCCCGGGCGGCTTTCTACCCTTCGCCGCCCGCGTCAAGCAGAAGGTACAGGTGCCTGTCATTGCCGTAGGCAGGATATCCCTTGAGGCCGGCGAACAGACAATACGGCAGAGAAAGGCTGATTTCATAGCCATGGGTCGCGCCCTGATCGCCGACCCAGATCTTCCCAAAAAGGCAGCCGCCGGCAAGACGGACGAAATCCGCGAATGCCTGCACTGCTATACCTGTGTGAACCAGAGTTTCTTGAGGCAGGACCTCGTCTGTGCCATAAACGCCGCCGTCGGGCGCGAGAAGGAGTTTCACCTCAAGCCAGTGGAGAGAAACAGGCGGGTGGTGGTAATTGGCGGCGGGCCGGCCGGTATGGAGGCCGCACGCATCGCAGCCCTCAGAGGCCATCAGGTCACCCTTTACGACAAGGAGCATCACCTGGGCGGATCTCTCTTCTTCGCTTCCATGGCCCGTTGCGACAACGAACTTCTTACCAGATACCTGTCCGGCCAGCTCCGGAAGCTGGGGGTGGAGGTCAGGCTGGGGCGTGAGATCGCTCCCGACATGCTGCCGGCCATGCACCCGGACGCCGTGGTGGTGGCCCCGGGCGGCCGTTATCCGGTGCCTGCCGTCAAGGGCATCGACCGGCAGGAGGTCCTGAGCAGCGCCGAGTTCCGCCAGATCGTAAGCGGCAAGATGTCCGCAACCACCGCCCAAAAACTTCCAGCCTGGCAGAGGATGCTGCTGGGACTGGCGGGACCTTTCATGCAACGCTACCTCACCCCTTCACTGGTCAGGTCATTGAGCAAGATATGGATGCCTGTGGGCCGCAACGTGATCATCATAGGCGGCGACCTGGCCGGATGTGAACTGGCCGAATTCCTGGCCGAGAGAGGCCGCAAGGTGACCGTCCTGGAGAGCGGGAAGACCATGGCGCCTGAACTGCCCATACCCATGAAGTGGTTGCTCATGGACCAACTGGGCAAGAACGGAGTGGAGACGATCGCCCGGGTCAAGTATGGTGAGATAGCCGCCGGGGCAGTAAGTTTCACGACACGGGACGGCACAGAGCGCTCCGTTGAGGCCGATACAGTAATACTGGCAGCCGGGATAGAGCCGGACCCGGGGTTCATGGAGAGTCTGGACGGAAAGGTGCCGCAGGCGAAAGCAGCGGGCGATTGCCGTCAGGCCGGCTTGATAAGAGGGGCTATCCTGGACGGCAGCGAGGCGGGACTGAGCATCGAGTAGCCCCACCCACCGGCCCGGACGGCCATGAGGGAGGTCCAAGAGCAGTGCTCGGCGGGATGGACTCCGGGACCGTGAATGGCATAGACTGGCTTCAGCCAGGCCACAC
>PUNJ01000015.1 GCA_003551705.1 Chloroflexota bacterium
CCCGCGTGCGCGGGGATGGTGCACGAGGGGCGGAGGCCGGAGTCCAGAAGGGGCGTCCCTGCTGGGCATACGCTTCCTGGATACCGGTCCTCCAAGGCGGATCTTCGACCTTCGCCGGTATGGCGTGTACGAATCGAACGACTTTCGTCCTTCCCCAAAAGGATTTCCCCGGTATGGCGTATGGCTGTATGAATACGGTCTTCGCCGGTATGGCGTGGTCTACCAACCCTCATAGCTATTTACCGCTCCTGCTACTTGTCACCTTCCCCACGAAAGTGGGGACCCAGAATCCTTCCGCTCTGCCGCCACTCCGGCGAAGGCCGGAGTCCAGAAGGGGCGTCCCTCCTGGGCATACGTTTCCTGGATACCGGCTTCCGCCGGTATGTTGTGGTCTACCAACCTTCATAGCTGTTTACTGCTCCTGCAATGTAGGCCAAATCCTCCGCCGAAAGGGAGGGATGGACAGGTATGGACACCACCTCCTGCGCCGCCTGCTCCGCCACCGGCAACCTGAGACCGTTGTACGCCGCCAGCAACGGCTGCCTGTGCAGGGGCACCGGATAGTGCACCCCGTAGCCTATGCCCTTCTCCCCCAGGTACCCGGTGAACCGCTCCCGGTCCCGGACCCGGATGGTGTACTGATGAAAGACGTGCGACGCACCGTCCATGACGAAGGGCTTCACCGCCCGGTCAGTCAGGTTCTGCTGGAAATAGGCGGCGTTGGCAGCCCGGCGACCGTTGAAATCCGGCAGCCTCTTGAGCTGGACCAGGCCGATGGCCGCAGCCATGTCCGTCATGCGATAGTTGTAGCCCAGCGAGCCGTGATGATAGCGCACCGCCTGGCCGTGATTGCGAAAGACCCGGGCCCGGGCGGCGACATCAGGGTCGCTGGTGGTCATGATGCCCCCCTCGCCCGTGGTCATGTTCTTGGTCGGATAGAAACTGAATACCCCGGCATGGCCCAGCGAGCCGGCGGGACGGCCGTGATATGCCGCCCCGTGCGCCTGGCAGGCGTCCTCGATGACGGCCAGGTTATGGCGGCGGGCGATGTCCAATATGGGGTCCATGTCGCAGGTCTGACCGTAGAGGTGGACCACCATCACCGCCCTGGCCCCTGCGGCGGCTGCCGCCTCCACCTGCAGGGGGTCGATGTTATAGGTGACGGGATCGATGTCGCAGAAGACCGGGACCGCACCCTGCATGAGGATGGCCGAGGCCGTGGCCACGAAGGAGAAGGTGGTGGTGATCACCCTGTCGCCGGCTTGGACCCCCAGGGCGGCCAGCGCCATATGCAGGCCCGCGGTGCCGCTGTTGGCGGCTACGGCGAAGGCTGTGCCCGTGTAGGCAGCCCAGGCAGACTCAAAGCGCTCCACCTCGGCCCCCTGGGCCAGCGAGCCGCTGTCCAGGACCCTGGCTACCGCCTCTTTCTCCTCTTCCCCGATTATAGGTTTAGAAATCGTTAGCATGTCCAAGACAAACCTCAGGTATTATATATGCCTTAGGCTAGTGATTCAATAGGGTCATCACCATGGCGTTTTATGAGCCGTTCGTACAAGGGACTTATTAATGAGATGTTGACCTTCACTGGCCTCCCCGAGGACTGAGTACTGATCCTTCCGCTCTTCCAAGAACCCTTTGCTGACTGTGCACCCACGGAAGGACTGGGTACTGAGTACTGGGTACTGAGTACTGATCCTTCCGCTCTCCCAAGAACCCCTTGCTGACTGTGCACCCACGGAAGGACTGGGTACTGAGTCCCCACCCCACTTCGAATCGGTGCGCCACCCCGGCGAAGGCCGGGGTCCAGGGAGGACCGCCTTCGATGGCGTTCGTCTCCTTGAATCATTTCCGCTTTTGTGCCAGGTGTCATACGCCGTTCCTTCTATTTCCGTTCACGGGGCCGTCCGGTTCCCCGTCGCCCGGCCCGCGACCGCCCGTCACGGCCCGGTGGCCCACCGCAAGGACCGCAATTATTACCACGAACAGGGGCGATATGGCATAGAAATAGCCGTCCTCCAGCCACACCAGGATCGTGGCCGGCGCCGACTCCACCATGCTGTAGGCGGCGGCCGCGACCACCGCCACCGCAGCCCCCACCGCCACGCCCCGCCAGGGATGCCGCCGCGGCGATCGCGCAATATCCCACACAACCTTCAAGAAGATCACGCCCGCCACCAGCAGGGCCAGCGCCCCCAGCAGGCCGAAATCGCTGTAGAACTGCAGATAGCTGTTATGCGCATGCTGACCCCGGACTCCGTAGTCCACCGATACCTCCGGGTACATGCCCAAGCCGACGCCCGTGACGGGGTGGTCCCACAGCATACCCGCAATGCCCTCCCAGCGGGTCGACATCTTGAAATCCAGATTGGCCATCACCCGCTCCAGGGCGTATTCCAGCGTCCAGCCCCGCCATGACGTCCAGGAACTATAGATGAACCACAGCCAGACCGGCGTGGTCAACAAGAGCCACTTGCTGCGACACGCCCATAAGAGCATCATGGCGCAGGACAGCACCACCCAGGTGGCGTGACAGCCCGATATCACCAGCACAGCCAGCAGACCGGCCGTGAGAAGCCCCGCCCCCAGCCGGACCCATTTCGGGCCGTAGAAGAGGGCAACCCCGGCCGCGATAACCGTGATCACCTCGGCCGCCACCGTCACCCCGCAGGCGCTGGCGTGCAGGGGGGCATTGGCCCAGTCTTCCGGCAGCGCAGCGGGAGTTATGTCCAGCCACTCCTGCAGGGTGGAGTAAAAAGGCAGCACCGTCTCCCTCTGCAGCCAGACGTAGCCGGTGGCCACTATGCCCGCCACCGCTGCCACGGGCAAGCCCACCTTCATCAACAGGCCGGGATAGGCGTAGTTGACGAAAGAATAATAGAACAGCAGCGCCGCCAGCAGGGTGGCCAGGACCGACCAGGCCAGCGACCTGTCGGAGGCGGCGTACACCCCGATGAGCCCGGCCAGCACCACGAGCGCCAGGGGCAGGTCGAACGGTGTGCGCTGGCTGATATAGCCGCGATATGCCCAGCGGGCAACGAAGGGGACGGCGGCCAGGAGCAGGCCGGTGACGGCGTGATTGCCGGTCAGGCCCACCACGGAGAGGTAGACCAGGGCCGCGCAGGCGATGGACCAGGGGGCTTCGAGCGCGAGGATGGCGCGGCAGATGAAGGCTAGTACTGTCTCCAAGGTCGAAGATTCGCCTGGGAGAACGACTCTTCGAGAGTGCTGAGTACTGATCCTTCCGCTCTCCCAAGAACCCTTTGCTGACTGTGCAACCACGGAAGGACAGGGTACTGAGTCCCCACCCTTGTTCAGTACTGAGTGCTGAGTACTGGTCCTTCCGCTCTCCCAAGAACCCTTTGCTGACTGTGCAACCACGGAAGGACAGGGTACTGAGTCCCCGCCCCGCCCTGGGCCGCGTTTGCACGCGAGCAACCGGTACCAGGACGATGCCCGGATGCCGGAGAACCGGCTGCCGTTCAAAGAGCCTGGTTGGCGATAGTTAGGCTGGTCTACGATACAACTCCTTCATGCGAGTAACGAGTAATGAGTAACGGGTAACGAGTAACGGGTAACGGGTAACGAGTAACGAGTAATGAGTAACGGGTAACGAGGAACGAGTAACGAGGCCCCACCCCACTCCATATACCTTCCCCGCGCACGCGGGGACCCAGAATCATACCTCTCTACCACCACCCCGGCCCCTTTTCCCGCCACTCCGGCGGAGGCCGGAGTCCAGAAAGGACGTCCATCACAGGCATACGCCCTCTGGTTCCCCGCGTGCGCGGGGATGGTGCACGAGGGGCGGAGGCCGGAGTCCAGAAACAACGTCCATCGCGGGCATACGCTTCCTGGATACCGGCCTGCGTCCTTCCCCAGAAGGATTTCCCCGGTATGGCGACTACAACAAGACCCAGAATCATACCGCTTCCCCCTCATTCCACGTAGCCCTCCGGGTGGGACTGCATCCACGCCCAGGCGGTGGCGATGATTGTATCCAGGCTGCTCTGCTCCGGCTCCCAGCCCAACTCCTCCCGGGCCAGGGCGGAACTGGCCACCAGCACCGCCGGATCACCCGCCCGGCGGGGGGACAGCCGCCTTAGAATCTCCACCCCCGTCACCCGGCGCGTGGCCTCCAGCACCTCCAATATCGAATAACCCATAGCGCTGCCCAGGTTGTACGCCCGGCCGCTCAGCGACTCCAGCCCCTCCAAACCCAGGATGTGCGCCCGGGCGATGTCCGATACATGCACATAGTCCCGCACACACGTGCCGTCAGGCGTGGGATAATCACTGCCAAAGATGTTCACCGGCGCCGACCCGTCCAACGCCGCCCGCAGGATGTTGGGGATGAGATGCGTCTCCGGGTCATGGTCCTCGCCGACCCGCTCCGTGGCCCCGGCCGCGTTGAAATAGCGCATGCACACATACCTGAGCCCGTAAGCCCGGCCGTACCAGGCGAGGACCCGTTCCAACATGAGCTTCGATTCCCCATAGGCGTTGATGGGAACGGCGGGATGCGACTCATCGATGGGCACCGAATGCGGTTCGCCGTAGACGGCGGCCGTCGATGAGAAGATCAGCCGGTTGACACCGTGGCCCAGCATGGCATCGAGCAGGGTGAGACCGCCGGCGAGGTTGGTGTCGAAGTGGCGCTTGGGGTCGGTGACGGATAGCTCGACCAGTGTCTCCGCCGCCATGTGCATGACGGCGTCTATGCGGTGCGAGGCGAAGAGGTTGTCCAGGGCTGTCCGGTCCCGGATGTCGCCGAGGACGAATTCCGCTTCACGGGGGACTGCCTGTGGGTGGCCCTGCCCGAGATTGTCCAGGACAATGACATCCAAGCCGTCATTGATCAGCTCCTCCACCACTGCACTGCCTACGTATCCAGCTCCCCCCGTAACAAGAACCTTGGACGTGACCCCTCCTCAGCCCGGTTGAAAAACGGCCGGCCCCCAGGACCGTAACCGAAAAGTGACTTGGTAACCGGAATCTTTACCTATGTAACCGGAAAGTGACTTATGTAATCAAGAGTTAACCTCTTTACAAGTCTCGATTATAGCCCATACAAGAGCCTTGGGCAATAGCTGATGAGTGCTGATCCTTCCGCTGGGGGTAGCGGCGTCTCTGACGGTGAGACCGCGGAAGGACTGAGTACTGAGTACTGAGTGCTGAGTCCCCACCCTTGTTCAGTACTGAGTGCTGAGTACTGGGTACTGAGTCCCCACCCTTGTTCAGTACTGAGTGCTGAGTACTGGGTACTGAGTCCCC
>PUNJ01000197.1 GCA_003551705.1 Chloroflexota bacterium
CGAGTCCGTGTGCTTCTATTGCCAGGGATGAGCTAGTCGCCATGCAGGCGCATTCCCTGAGGTTCGCGGTCCCTCACAGCTTACCCTTCTCTCGGGCAGGTATTCCAAGACCCCTTCGAAAGCGTGGACAGACCTCATTGTTTAGTGGGGACCGCGCTCCGGAAGGGTCCGGGTAGTTCCATCCGATAGAGTCTTCGTTCCTCAATTGCATTTCGCAACATTCTAACATACAGGCCGATTCCTCTACCAGAATCAGTGCCCCTTTCCCGCATCCACCGTGACAAGACCACTTTGATTCGATTGTCTCAACAGAACCTCACTTCCAAGACCCTTGCCAGGTGTCCGGTATTTGGACTAGAATGGACGGGACATGGTAAGGAGGTCCGACACATGAAGGCGGGAACAATCCTGCTGCTGCTCGCAGTAATGGTGGCCAGCCTGTTTACGGGAACCTGCAGCAACCCAGAACCGCTCGCGCCCAACGGCCGGGAGCCCAACACAAGCCGGCCAACCTTCACCGAGTTATACGTCATCGGGGACAATCACCTTAGCGATGCTGAGGTGGTCATGCTGCAGGGCCTGCAGGGCATCATCGCCCAGTCGCCGGAGGCCACGGAGGGCATCTGGATAGACGTGGCCAACGGCTATGAGATATGGCTGTCCGACCTGGAGAATGAATATGGCGTTACCCTGGATTACACCTACCAGGACGACCCCTGGGGGCTGGTGTCCTACTTCAAGTCTTACCTTGAGGGTACGGTAATCTACGATCTGGGACAGGATTCCGTAAACGTGGCCGGCACACTGGCCGGCATCCTCAGGCTGCTTCCAGTGGACACCGCCCTCCTGGAGGAAGCCAATGCATTGTCACTTGGCGAGGTCCTGGACGTCAGGGGCAAGGACGAAGAGTGGTGCTTCGACAACTACTGGGACATGGCAAACCATAGCCTGGTCATATTCCAAGAGAAGAACAAACACTATGCCCTGAGAGACTACGCCGCGGCCCGGAAGGCCTTCGTCTTTCACGATGGAGACACGGATTTCACCCGCAGGGTTTTCGCCTCGGTGGACCATGGCGGCATGGTGCTCGGCTGGGGCGGGGCCGGGTGGAACGACGAGAAACACTTCGTCCAGCTTTCATCAGAACGCAATCTTGTCCTGATACCTGCCGACCATGCCCGAAACATGAGTATACTGACCACCTTCGACCTCACACTACAAAGGAAAAAGGACATCCATTACGTCACCTTCGTCATGTGTGACGGCGATAACGTCCAGTGGCAATTGAACGACTTCGCCACGGATGAACGGTGGTACGGCAGTCCCCGTAGGGGCTCTTTCCCCATGGGCTGGACCATCTCCCCCAGCATGGCAATTCTGGCGCCCACAGTGATGCAGAGGCTCTACTGGGATGCCACCGCCGTTGACGCCTTCATAGGCGGCGTCTCAGGAAGAGGATACTACTATCCCTCCGAGTTCCCCACCCTGGCGGAAGAGGTCGTCCGGCTGGGCGGGGCGCTGGCCAGGGCCGACCTGAACGCCCTGATGATCATGGACACGGACTCTGATGCCTTCAGTCCGGAGTACCTGAAACCCTACGCCGGCCTGGAGAACGTCATAGGCGGCTTCTGGAGTTGGTACGATAATTACTCCGGAAGAGAAGGCGAGATACTGTTCGTCGACGACAAGCCCTTCGTCAGCATGAAATACGATCTGTGGTTGAAGGACGCGTCGTGGCAGACTGTTGACTCGGTCATCTCCGACATCGCCTCAGGCATAAACACCGGCGGGGGATACACCGCCATCAGCGTTCACCCGTGGTCCATGTCCCTGGCCGATGTGTACGACCTGATAGGCCGTCTCGACCCGCATGTGCGGGTCGTCGACCCCATCGAGTTCCTCCAACTGGCGGCCGCCGATCAGCGCCTGAGATGATCGAAATAGGTGCTGACCGTGGTATGGGAACCGGCCAGGGCTGCCCGGTACTCGATCAGAATATACTGGTAGGGCCTGGACAGCTTATGCGTGGCCGCTTCACCCGCCGCCAGGGTGGTGACCGCGACCTCCTCGATCCATTCGTCGGGCCTGGCTTCATTGCCAGCATATGATGAAGCCGGCAGCAGGCCCCCCATTATCTTCCATTCCAGGTCGTTGTCACCCGTATTCATGACGACGATATGGGTCTCGTCCCAGTCGGCCACAGGCACGTACTCCAGGAACGTGAACTCGTCCGCCGTAGGCCTGTTGTGATCGAGCCGCCAGGAAACATGCTGCTTCTGCGGGATCTCATTCATGATGACAACGTTGGCCCGGTTGACCGCCCCCCAGTCGATCAGGCCGATGCGCCCATCAAGAGTGGGAAAGACATGAGTGACCTCCGCCAGACCGTGAACGTTCCCCGTGTAAACGGCACCACCACCGTCCGCAGTCCGGCCCGCCCGGTTGCCGATTCCCCACAGCGGCGCTCCGGTGAAATGCACTGCCATGATGCCACCGCCTCCCTCCGTGCCCACGACAGTGACCCAACCTGCATTCTCAACTCGACCCATGCGGAAGGCCGAGTGCGGGGCGACCAGCGGCGGACCCTGTCCATCCCGGGGCCGCGCCCAGGTCCAGGAACCGTCACCGTCCTTGATCTCCCAAACCGACCCATGGAACTCGTTGACGCAGATGAGATAGTCGCCCCCGTAGTCCGGTGTATGCAGCCCTGCATGGGCGCCCTCTATGGGCATGATCTTGCCGGGATGGGAGTGGTGGCTGTTGTTCCAGGCCAGTGAACCGTCGCTGATCCGGTATTTTGCCAGGGTATGGTCGACCGGACCGTTGTAGTCGCTGAGTATCAGATGGGGTTCGCTGTCCACACTCAGGCAGGCGTCATGCAGCCAGCCGGGGTCCCACTGGCCGTTGGCTTCGCTGATGGTGAAGGCTTCCACAACCTCCCCTGCCTGCCTGTTTATGACGATTACACGCTGGTCCCTGTCCACACAGTAGATATCGCCCTTCTTGCCGAATCCGGCAACGTCCTTCATGAGCATTCTGGCAGCGTGAGGGTTGGGGATGGTATCACCGGGGACTTCGAACTCAAACTCGATGTCGCCGGAATAGAGATCGTACACAAAAACGGCCTGCCGGGTATGGGGATCGGCCATGACCAGCTTCTCCCTGCCGTCAAGGGGATCGATAACATGCTCCGCGTAGTGAGGCGTATAGCCGGCCTGGCTGAACCAGACCTCGTTGGCAAACCCGTAGGTGCCGCTGGGGTAGGTTACGGGTTCATCCGGTGCGGACTCAATGCCGTCAATGGCGTCAAGCAGAGCTGCCATATCTTCGCTTACCTGCCTGAGTTCGTTGGACTGGGCATGCCCCATGAGGATGCCCGAAAGCCCAAGCCCGAAAAGCATCAGAACCGCCACAGTGACGAGCAACGTCTTGGCCATATGACCCCCTTGTTTCTTTGGCCTCCACACCCCCACCGTCTCCCGAGATTACCATTTCCCATATGTTATATCCAGGAAGATAGTTTATGGAAAGGTGGGGTCTTTAGAGTGACGGTTTAGGGATGGACTCCCTTAATCGCGCGCCCGTTTCTTCGATCTACAGCGCTTCACGAACAGGGTTATCCGCTTGAGGGCCTCTTCAATGTTGCTAATCGAGGTAGCGTAGCACACCCGGACATGTCCTTCCCCGGAAGGACCAAAGGCGGTCCCCGGCACCACGGCCACCTTCTCCTCCAGCAACAGCCTCTCGGCGAATTGCTCCGAGGTGAGCCCGGTACTCACTATGGAAGGGAAAGCATAGAAAGCGCCCCTTGGCTCAAAGCAGTTCAGACCTATCTCGTTGAACCCCTTGATCACTACCCTGCGGCGCCGGTCGTACTCTTCCAGCATCTTGCCAGCCTCTTCTGCGCCGGCCCTCAGGGCCTCAAGGGCCGCCACCTGCCCCATGATAGGGGCACACAAGGCCGTGTATTGATGTATCTTGGTCATGGCGCCGATGAACCTGCTGTCGCCTGCGGCATAGCCAATGCGCCAGCCGGTCATGGCATAGGCCTTCGAGAATCCGCCCAGGACAATGGTCCTGTCCCTCATCCCAGGCAATGAGGCAAAACAATTGGGTTCGGTCCCGTAGACCATGAGGCTGTAGATTTCGTCCGATATGACCACCAGATCGTGCCGCTCAGCTACGTCCGCAATCTTGGCCAAGTCGGACAGCTCCATCACCGCCCCGGTGGGATTGGACGGATAGCCCATCAAAAGGCCCTTGGTCCGCTCGGTGATCCTGACACCGACATCCTCAGGACGCAACCTGAACTCGCTGTCGCAACTGGTGGGCACCCACACGGGTTGGCCGCCGGCGAAAAGCACGCAGGCCGGATACGCCACGTAGCTAGGATCAGGAATGAGTATCTCATCCCCTGGGTCTATGACGGCGCGCATCGCCAGGTCCACTCCCTCGCTCACCCCGTTGGTTATAAGGACCTCGGTTTCCGGATCATACTCCACCCCGTAGGTGGCCTTGAGATGTCCTGCTACTTCCTGGCGCAACTCCAGCATGCCGCAATTCGAAGTGTACATGGTGAGGCCCTGTTCCAAGGACCGGATGGCCGTCTCCGTTATATGCCAGGGCGTGGCAAAGTCAGGCTCGCCCACCCCCAGGGAGATTACGTCATCCATGCTGGCAATAAGGTCAAAGAACTTCCTTATGCCGGAAGGCGGTACTTTGTCCAACAACTTGGCGGTATGGCTTCTTACATCGTGATGGGTAATCTCTTGTCCTCCTCACCGCTGACCAGTATCTCGCCATCCTCTTTGTAGCGCTTCAGCAGAAAGTGTGTGACTGTCCCCTGCACTCCCTGCAGAGGGGCCAGTTTTTCGGCGACGAAGTCCGCAACATCATGCATGGTCTTACCCTGCACCACCAGGGCCAGATCGTATCCTCCCGAGACAAGATAGGCGGAGCGCACCTGGGGAAAGCGGTAGACCCTTTCAGCCAGGGCATCGAAACCCACGTCCATCTGGGGCTGTATGCGCACCTCAATCAGGGCCAGCACCTCGGCCTCGCCCAGCTTGCGCCAGTCCAAGATGGTCTTGTATTTTACTATGGCCCTTTCTCTTTCCGCCTTGTTTATGATGTCCTCCACCTCAGCCACCGGGATACCCGTCATGGTGGCGATCTCTTCAGGCGTTGTGCGTGAGTCCTTCTCCAGTATCTCAAATACCTGCTTCATGACTGTCTCCTTCACGACCGGGGTCCGCAACCGACCATTCGGTGTTCCGGTAATTATAGCAAAGCAGGAACCTCTTGTGATACATGTCCTCGACCAGGAAAAAGCTTAGCCCCGGCTCGCGCCATTCCTTGACCACAAGGCCTACTTCATGCTCGACCCCCTCATAAAGAAAGGCCACCGGCCGGTCGCAATAGGAGTGGCCGGAATGGCACCTTACCAGGGCAGGTCTCACGCTCTGCTCTCCTCCGTCACCACTAAGGCATCAGCAGGGCAGTAATCCGCACAAATTAGGCAGTCATTACATTTGCCCTGGTCTATCCTGCAGACGCCCCAGGCCTTCAGAGCCTCCGTAGGGCAAAAGGAAACACACAGACCACACCCAACACATCGGTCTTCGTTTACGGTCAACATCTTGCCTGTATCCTCCCGCTTTCAGCTTTCCTGCGGTCGCAATCGCTGCTTAATATCACTTGCCACGATCTTGGCCGTGTGTGCACAAGCAGGCAGACCCAGGGGTACCAGAGGCGCCACTCCATCGCCCACATTATAAAGGTTCTCGATCGGAGTCTTTTGGGAGATCGCGCCGGGCAGTGCACGGTACATGGGCCAGTCCTTCTGCCAGTAGCTGGCATGCAACACTTCGGCCTTGCTATCAAACCCAGGTATGGCTTCTCTCAGGTCCTGTAGAAACAGGTCCATCTCCCGCTTCGCGTCCATGGGCAGGAATGATGAATCGGGGGCGGCCCAAGCCTGCAAAAGGTGCTTGCCGGGCGGAGCAAATTCCGGATAGGTCAGGGTGGTAGCCATCATGGTCATCTGCCGGCGGCCTTCAGGCGCCACCATAACGCCGGGAAATTCCACCAAAGGAGCGTCACTGGCCAAATCAATCTCCATATACGCCAGCGGGCGGACCTTCTCGCGCACCTCTTTCAAATAGCCCTTGTCGAAGTTCTGTTTGCCGGCAAGCTCCAGCGTGGCGTGCGGACCGGCATCACTGATCACTGCTCCAGCGGATATCTCCTGCACCTTGCCGTCCATTTCAACCAAAATACCCCTGGCCTGGCCGTCCTCCACCATTATGGATTTGGCCCGGACGCCTGTCCGAACTTCGCCGCCTTTGGCATTGATTACCTTAACCAGCTCATTCATCAGGGCCAGAAATCCCTCCGGTGCAGCCCCGGCGGTAGCACCAGTACCGAGGCGAAGCTGGCGCATGAACTCCCCGGCCGGCTGGTCCCGGAAGTTGACGCATTGATAATTCACCAGTCCCCTGAAGATGGCCAGAACGTTTTCGTTCTGCGTATACTGCAGCAACCAGTCGTGAATGGATATCTCCAGAGATGGCTCGTTCCACGCAAATGCCCGCCGGATGGCCGCCATGAGCCTGGCTGCTTCCTCCTCACCGGCAAAAGTGCTTAAGAGATTCCTGAGCCCACCCTTGGGAGGCATAGGATAGTCCTTGCCACCCATCCTGAAGCAGAGCTCCATCGGAAAAGGACGCACCGGAAAAGCGGCGCCAACCTCGGCAAACAAGGCCTCAACCACTCCGCCTGTTTCCACGTAAAGCGATCCCGTGGGCAGGGTGAAACCTTTGTACTCAAAAGACGAGGCCCGGCCACCTACGAAGGGCAGTTTTTCCACTACCAGGGTCCGATAACCGTAGTTCGCGAGCAGGGCGGCAACTCCGAGCCCGCCCATTCCAGCGCCTATAACGGCCACATCGTAAACCTTGCGATCCACGTTACACCTCCAAAAATCGCACTACGAACGTACCATAAGATTAATGCGGTGATTGTCCCATAAGCGTGTATCTATCTCCCCATCGGACCAGTGCTTGCGCAGATCGCTCTTGGCCATGTCCAGAACAAGCGCCACAGCGTAAGAATATTGGGCCGAATAGACCAGGGCCCTGCCAACGGCCAGTCCAATCAAATCAGACAACTCATCATGCTCATTAGCCATCCTTACATCGAAGGCGATTGCGGGCATACCCCTGACCTCAACCGCTACACTGGGCGTGAAATCAGCGCCGTACGCCCAGACCGGTTTGATCCTGCCGCCATCGCCCCCGGCGACTGCTATGACAGCCAGTTCGCCCAGCCGCGGTTGCAGATACTCGGTCAGCATATCACCTATCTGAGCAGCCAGGTCCTCTTCGGTCTCGAGCTCCTCGAATTCTACGTTTCTCAGGTACTCGCAGATCCCGTCGATGACTTCCGTGGAATCGATAATGTTGAGCATTGCCTTCCTCCTGACCTTATTCCTCCGGGTAGACGCTACGCCGGATATTCGAACTGGCTAAAGGGGAACGGCGATCAGCCCCTTTGCAAGCCTAGATGCTGATGCTGGCGACGGCAGGCTTCTTCCTGTGCCAGCCGGTAGCTTGCTCATATGTGAAGGCTATTCGCAACAGGGTTTCCTCACCGAGAGGCTTCCCGATCAATTGCAGGCCAACCGGCAGTCCATCAACAAACCCGGCAGGAACAGAGATTGCCGGCACACCAGCTATGTTCACAGGCAGTGTGCATACGTCAGCAAGGTACATCTGGACAGGATCATCCAACCTCTCACCTATTTTGAACGGGACCGTGGGCGATGTAGGCGTCACCAGGGCATCGTACTTATCGAAGGCCCCTTCAAACTCCTGCCTGATCAAGGTACGCACCTTCAAGGCTTTAAGATAGTAAGCATCGTAGTAACCAGCCGAAAGAGCATACGTACCCAGCATGAGCCTCCGTTTGACCTCGGCCCCAAATCCTCTCTCCTTGGTCTTCTCCATGGCATCCCACATGCTGTCCGCATCAGGGGCCGAGTAACCGTACTTCACGCCATCATACCTGGCCAGGTTTGCCGAGGCCTCACATGGCCCGATTATGTAGTAGGCGGCCAGCCCGTAACGTATGGAAGGTAGGCTGGCGTCGCGGTCAATAACGGCGCCAAGTCCCTCCAATAGGGCAATGGCGGCGTTGATCTGATCTACAACACCTTGCTGCATACCGGCCACAAAGAATTCGCGTGGAACACCGATTCGCATGCCCTTGATATCCGGGACCAGGGAACTGCTATAGTCAGGCAAGGGATGAGGTAAGGACGTCGAGTCCCGCTCGTCATGGCCCGCAATAACATTCATTACCGTGGCGGCATCCGTAACGTCCTTGGTCAGGGGACCTATCTGGTCCAGAGACGAGGCAAAAGCTACTAATCCATAACGGGAGACCCTGCCGTAGGTGGGTTTCAATCCTACCACATTGCAAAAGCTGGCGGGTAGACGTATGCTGCCGCCCGTATCCGATCCCAGTGCGAAGAGGGTCTCATCCGTGGCGACGGCGACCGCTGGGCCGCCACTGCTGCCACCTGCCACGCAATCAGTGTTCCAGGGATTACGTGTCAAGAAGAAGGCAGAATGCTCGTTCGAGGAACCCATGGCAAACTCGTCCAGGTTAGCTTTGCCTATAATGACCATGCCCTGGCCCAGCAACTTCTCTACCACAGTGGCATTATAAGGGGGCACGAAATCGGCCAGCATCCGCGAACTGCAGGTGGTCCGTATCCCTCTGGTGCACAAATTGTCCTTCAGCACTCCGGGTATGCCGGTGAGCGGCGTTGCATCCCCACGCTTGATTCTTTCGTCAGCTCTTCTGGCTTGGTCCAGTGCCAGGTCCGCAGTAACGGTGACAAGAGCATTGACCTTGCCGTCAACCGCCTCCACCTGGTGCAGTACAGCTTCGGTCAACTCCACGGAGGATACCTCCCGTTTCTTCAGCAGGTCTGCGGCTTCATGAATGGTCAAACGACAGAGGTCCATAAAGAACTACTCGAGGACAGGACGGACTTTGAAGAAGGTATTCTCTCTGCTGGGGGCGTTGGCCAGCACATCCTCTACAGCCAAACAGGGCTTGGGCTCGTCTTCCCTCATAACGCTCTCAATACCTATCGAATTAGCCGTAGGTGCCACGTGTGATGTGTCAACCTCGTTGAGTATCTCGAAACTTTCCAAGATATGCGAGAGTTGCCCTGAGAAGCGCAACACGTCATCTTCGGACAGCCCCAAACGCACGAGAAGGGCCAGATGCCTTACTTCCTCACGGCTTATTGTCATCTACACGTTCTTCTTGAACAGCACATCAAAAACTGCATCATTATATCACCGGTTGCCGAACGCTAGCAACGACGCGATCTTTCGCACCTGGCACGAACAAAATTTGGAGACCATGGGACTGGAGGTAATTTTTGGATGCCCTGGTCGTGCGTGTCGGTGAACGTACGACGCCCCACCTGTACGGTCCTGCCCTGGCTGTATGAGGCACGGGCATGCTTGGGCTGATTGCCATTCATCTCATTGGCAATCTTGGCCTAATGAAATAAGGTGTGTTACAGATAGACCACGATGTCGGCCGCCGTCTTTAGCTCTTCGATATGCTGCATGACAATCCTGTTTTCTTTGTCCTGCCTCTCTTGAGTAACCTGGTTCCGGCGGATTTCTTCCTCTATTTGCAGTTTGGCTTGTTGACTGTTGTTCCCGCCTGAAAGGCCGTACTGCTCCTGCAATTGCCGGACCTGCTCTTCTAACTGGCTGGCGGGCACCCCCGGATCGTCCTGCTCCAACATCTCCTTCAATCCCTCGTAGTAGTCGATCAACTGTTCATAGCGGGCCTCGACGTCGTCCACGCTCACTTCGATATCTTCATCAATGCGCTCCTCGGGATGTTGCTCCAGATATTGTTTCTTGTACATTTCCAGATAGCTCGACACGTACACATCACGGACAATCTCCTTGTCAAGGTCCTCTGGACTCATGCCCGATGCTTTCAACTGCTCTTTTAGTTCTTCCTCCCCTCCAAAAGCATCCAGGTACTCCTGGTAACGTTCCTCTATCTGGGCTTCGGTAACAACCATGCCCTCTTTCTCGGCCTCCTGCTTCAAAAGGACAGCGTAGATGAAGTAGGCATTCAAAACCTGATGTTCCAGTTCCTTAAGAGTGTCCGCTTTATCTTCACTGTCGAGGTCTATGCCCTGCATCAAGTACTGCGCCTTGTACCGGTCCATAACCTGGGAAAACTCCGCCCTTGTGATCTCTTCGCCATTTACCTCCGCCACAATCTGGGTTCTTGCATCACCACAACCGCCCAGAAGAACCAGGACCAAGACCATGGCAACGAAATATGCGAAGCTGACGGGATGCCCGCTCTTCTTTGTTCTTTCCCTATACATAAACACCACCTCGCTCGTATCGTAGTTTCCAGGATATCTCCTCGTCAAGGTCAGAAGCCTATTCTATTCACAATGTAACAAGGTACTCCGCCATTCGGGAAATGATTTCACCCCCGTGGACAACCAGAGGTCGATCAGCCACCTCGACGCCGCCAAGAGATCCGCTGCGATATACATGGCCGCTTCAGAGCCGGGTCAAACAGGACCTGTAGCACTCCAAAGGAAAACAGGTAGGGAGCAAAGCAGCCGATCGGCTATGGAATGGAAAGGACCCAATGCTTCAGGGAGAGAGTCCCATTGCGCGCAAAGCAAGGTAGGCTCCTTGGCCGTGCCAGGCAGCGGACATCATAGGAAGTCATACCTGTCGTCGCCATAAACCTGGGACCAGTCAGTCGAGTCCAAGTGCCGCAGCGGACTTGACAAGCAGTACGGGACATGAGGCACCCAGAAGCACCTTCTCCGTGACACTGCCGTATGCCAGCCTGCCCATTCCTACACTGCTGTGTGTGGCCATGGCAATCACGTGCAGGGGACTCCTGTTTGAATATGCTACGATCTCCTCAGCAGCGCTGCCCGTCAGGATCTCCAACCGGGCCGGAACACCGGCCTGCTTAAGTTGCATTTCCAGTCCGGACAGGTATCCTTGATTAAACGTAACACAGGAGGCTATCTGGCTGTCGACCTCAGCCCGACCTGCTCCCCGGATAAGAGCAGGCGTGGACAGGGGTTCACAGACAGCCAGCAGGACTATTTCAGTATTCCCGCGTCTTCCGGAAGCGAGAGCTGTGGCATGGGGCAGTACAGATTCGGCAAGCTGGGAACCGTCCAACGGAACAAGGATGGTCCTTCCCTTATCCTTGCGGCTATGTCCCGTGTTCTTACCAGCCCTCATCAACCAAACGGGGACCGCAGAGGCCCTAAGGACCTTGTCTGCAACGCTGCCGAGAGCCCAGCGCCTGATGCCGGAACGTCCGTGAGTGGCCATCATAATAAAATCACACCGGGCCCTGTCGGCGCACTCGAGTATTTCCTCTGCCGGATGCCCAATTGCCAGTTCAGCTCCTACAGTAGTGCGCTTAATGGCAACCCTGCCCCCCTCACCCTCATGGATGCTGTGCCTGACTATTTGTGCGGCGCGTTCGATGTAGTCACGATGTAAAGCCACCACATCACACTCCTGGCTATTACAAACGTGCAACAAAGTGATTTCCTCAACCCCCAGGTCCAAAGCCAGCGCGCCCGCTTCAGGGAGAACGGTCTGGGCCAAGTCGGAGCCATCCAGGGGTATGAGCAAGCGCTTGTACATCAACTACCCTCCGGCAATGCAAACGTTGTAAGGGCCTGCAAGCCACCATGGACTGTCCCCCGCCTGACCAGGGTACTCATCAAGCCTCCATATCAGTGGCGCATTCGGCTATCATATTCGCCCTTTCAAACACCTGTCCACCTCATAATAGAGCGCAACAAGGTGTCCAGCATCCGCTAAACGGTCAATAGCCCCAGTATAAGTCGGGCGTGAGAAGTCAGGTAATCTCTTGCCTGACCTAAGCAATTTCAACGATATCACTAGGCATTTACAACAACTTCGACAAAAACCGAGCGAATAGGTTATTATGTCTTGAATCATAACTTTATACTCAATAAGATAGAGCGAGGCGTGGTGAGAATTCGAGTCATGATTGCAGATGATCATCCCACCTTCCGGGAGGGGCTGGTCCGTGTTGTAGCCGAGCAGGAAGATATGGACATGGTGGGCCAGGCGGAGAACGGCGAGCAAGCGGTCGAAATGGCCAAACAACTTGGACCTGATGTGGCGGTATTGGATGTGGCCATGCCCAAACTTAACGGCATTGATGCCACCAAGGCTATCAAGGCCGCCAAGCCTAATACCGCAGTGCTCATTGTCAGCGCCTACAGTCACGAACCGTATATCCTGGGTGCCATCGAATCCGGCGCCTCCGGTTATATCCTCAAGGAGGCTAGAGTCTGGGAACTGGTGGCTGCCATAAGGTCCGTCTATGCCGGAGAAACGGTCTTGGACCCCACAGTGGCCCGTAAGGTTTTCAGCCGCCTGTCACAAGTTACCAGCAAGAGCCGCAACACACAAAATCTGCATGAGCGCGAACTCGAGGTCCTGAAATTGGCAACCAAGGGCCTGAGCAATAAGGAAATCGCCAACGCTCTGTCCATCAGCGTGCGCACTGTGCAAGCCCATCTGGTGAACATCTTCAACAAGCTCGAAGTCAACTCGCGTACCGAGGCCGTGGTCCGCGCTTTGAAGGAAGGCTGGTTCACCCTCGATGACCTACCCTAGTCCATATTCTCTCCCCACCGCCAACCCCCCCACCCTCATCCAGCGCGCAAGGGCCCTCCTGCGCAGAGTCGTCAGCCCGGTCTCTTCAACCGGTGTCCGAGATCTTCTCCGCAATGTTCACTTCTGGACCATCACCCTGATCATGGCCGTCTTTACCAGCGCCTATTACGGCAGCTACTGGGGCTTGCACGACCTGCTCCCTGCCGGGGGATCGTACTTCGCACCGGAATTCCCCCACGACCTACACCGCGCCTTCTATCTCCTGCCCATGCTTTATGCCGCTGCCAAGTTCAGACTGAGAGGCGCCATAGCTGTTTCCCTGCTTACCCCCGCTATACTACTGCCATATAGCTTCCTGGTTTCACCCTTTCCCGATGCCACAACCCGGGCCTTCGTTTTTGGAGTGGGCGCCAGCCTGGCCACAGTGCTGCTCGGGCTGGCCCAGGAAAGAGGCCTGAGGCTCAAGAACGACCGTGAGTTCATCTCGGCACTCATAGACACCGCAGGCGCTCTGATATTTTTGACTGATGTCGAGGGCCGTATCATCCTCTTCAACCGCGCTTGCGAGAACTCGACCGGTTTCAGTCACACAGAGGTAACGGGCAGGAAGTTCTGGGAGGTATTCGTCATACATGAAGACGTCAAGCCCACCAGGCAGGTTTTTGACCGGATTTTGGCGGGGCATTACCCTCGAGAGCACCAGAATTCCTGGGTTTCGAGAAATGGTGATCACCGGCTCATAACATGGTCAAGTACCGGGCTCTGCGATGAGAACGGTGTGGTCCAGTATGTGCTCTCCACGGGGATCGACGTGACACAGCAACAGCGCGCCGAGCAAAACATCCGCAGATACGCCGAGCTGGTAACCGAAGCCCAGGAGGAGGAACGAAAGCGCATCGCCAGAGAGCTTCATGATGAGACCGCTCAGGAATTGGCCAGGCTGGCTCTTGACATCGATCTGCTCATTGGTTCGCCCAAGGGCTTACCTTCAGGCACCGAGTTGACCAGGCAACTGGAATCTTTCCGTAAGAGGACCGACCATATTCTGCAAGGTGTCCGCCGCCATAGCCAGGACCTGCGTCCCCCGATTCTGGAAGATTTCGGCCTGCTGGTCGCCCTGCAATGGATAACAGAAATTCTCACCAATCATTACATGCTTAATGCTTCCGTGGAAGTCGTGGGCACTCCGCGCCGCATGGCCCCCAATACCGAACTGGTCCTCTTTCGCATCGCTCAGGAGGCGCTGATTAACGTGCGCAGGCACGCCCACGCCAAGAACGCCGTGGTCCGCCTTGCCTTCAGTCCTGACAGCGTAACGGTTAGTGTCTCGGATGACGGAACAGGTTTCGAAAAACCTGTCGATGCCGGCGACTTCGTCCGGCTGGGAAAACTGGGCCTGCTGGGCATGTACGAGAGGGCCCGACTCATCAACGGCTCCTTCTCCTTGGAATCAGAAGGAGGCAAGGGCACCACCGTCTCGGTCGAGGTGCTCGAAGATCCGACATCGTCTTGGACATGATCGCTATAGCGAAACCCGACTTGCTCAGGAAGCCCTCATTTGACTCTCACTCGCACCCATAGTAGAATCGGGCTTGGAACTCCAGCCGTAAGACGAAGGTTAAGCGTGAAAGGTTGAGGGCGTTATGGTCAATGAAGTCTTAAGTCCGTACAGGGAGGCCGTCGACGCCGTGATCGAGGCGGGCGGCGAAGCCCTGCGGCAATGTTACCAGTGCGGTCTGTGCACCGGTACCTGCCCCTGGAACTACCTCAAGAAATTCTCCAGTCGAAGTCTCATCCACCAGGCCCAGTTGGGCACAGCCGATTTCGAGAGCGAGGAGACCTGGACATGCGTCACCTGCCGGGCCTGTGTGGCCCGGTGTCCCCGTGAAGTAGCCATTATCGACATCATGAAGGCCCTGCGCAGTATCATCGCCGAGATGGGTGCAGGCTACATGCCGGAGTCTCTGCGGGTGACCCTCAAGAACATCGCCGGGGCAGGCAATCCCCTGGGAGAGCCTGCTGAGAACAGGCACCAGTGGGCGGGCGATAGGAAGTACCCGGAGCAGTCCGAGCTTCTCTATGTGCCCTGCTGTGTGTCCGCCTATGACCCGGTGGCCCGGAGGATCGCCCAGGCAACGGCGGCCGTCCTGGACCAGGTGGGCGTACCCTTCGGCGTGGCAAACGAGCCGGAGCGCTGCTGCGGCGAGAGCGTGCGCAAGGCGGGCAACGAAAGCCTTTTCGCCGCCCTGGCCCAGCACAACATCGAGACCTTCTCCCGGCAGGGAGCCGGCCGGTTGCTCACCAGTTCCCCCCACTGCTACCACACCTTCCTGAATGAATATCCCGACCTGGGGGGCAGATTCGATGTCCTGCACTATACCCAGTACCTGGCCGGACTCTTGCGTGAAGGCAAGCTCAAGTTCGGCAAGGAACTCAATATCAAGGTCACCTATCACGACCCCTGCTACCTGGGCAGGCATAACGGGGTCTATGACGACCCCCGGGAGCTGCTCCGGGGCATCCCCGGCATAGAGCTTGTGGAGATGGACGACTACGGTCCCGACAGCATCTGCTGCGGGGGCGGCGGCGGCAGGATATGGCAGGAGAACGTGAAGGGGGAGCGGCTGAGCGATCTCAGGCTGGACCAGGCGCTGGCCACCGGGGCCGATGTCCTGGCCGTGGCCTGTCCCTACTGCCTGCTCAACTTCGAGGATGGAGTGCTGACCACCAGCGCCTCCATCCAGGTTAAGGACATAACCGAGCTGGTGCGGGAGGCCCTGTAGCAATGGCACGTATAGGTGTATTCATATGTCACTGCGGCACTAACATAGCGGGCACCGTAGACATCCCCACCGTGGTGGAGGCGGCCCAGAACATGCCCATGGTGGTCTACGCTGTGGACTCCAAGTACAATTGCAGCGAGCCGGGGCAGGCCGCCATACGCGATGCCATCCTGGAGAACCGGCTGAACCGGGTGGTGGTGGCCGCCTGTTCACCGTGGATGCATGAGAAGACCTTTCGCAAGGCGGTGGCCTCTGCGGGGCTCAATCCCTACCTGGCTGAGATGGCCAATATCCGGGAGCACAACTCCTGGGTGCATAACGACAAGCAGGCGGCCACAGACAAGGCCATTGAAATCATCAAGATGGCCGTGGCCAAGGTCAGCCGTCATGAGGAACTCTTCCCCAAGGCACTGCCCATCACCAAGCGGGCCCTGGTCGTAGGCGGCGGCATAGCCGGCATCCAGACGGCCCTGGACATAGCCAATGCCGGCCATCCCGTGGTGCTGGCCGAGAGAGAGCCCAGCATAGGCGGGCGCATGTCCCAGTTGGACAAGACCTTCCCCACGCTGGACTGCTCCTCGTGCATACTGACGCCCAAGATGGTGGACGTCATGCAGCACCCCAATATCAAGCTCATGACCTATACCGAGCTGGAGCAGGTGGAGGGGTTTGTGGGCAACTTCAAGGTCACCCTGCGCCAGAAGGCGCGCAAGGTGGACCACGCCAAGTGCACGGCCTGCGGTCTGTGCTGGCAGAAGTGCCCCGAGAAGGTGGACTCGGAATTTGATTTGAATCTGGGCAAACGCACAGCCATCTACATACCCTTCCCGCAGGCGGTGCCGCCCCGGCCGGTGATAGATACGGCAAACTGCCGCTACCAGAAGTACCTGGACTTCACCGCCGAGGGCAGGGAGGGCAAGGCACCTCCCAAGTGCGGCATCTGCGAGAAGATCTGCCCGGTGGGCGCCATCGACTGGGAGGAAACAGATGAACTCATCACCGAGGAGTTCGGGGCCATCGTGGCCGCCACCGGCTACAAGCCCTTTGAACCGGGCGGTTACACCGAGCTTGGCAAGGGCAAGTTCGCCGATGTCATCACCGGCCTTGAGCTGGAGCGCATGATGAGCCCGGCGGGGCCCTTCAACGGGGAGGTGAAAAGGCCCTCCAACGGGGAGCACCCCAAGGAGGTGGTCTTCATCACCTGCGTGGGCTCCCGGGACAAGCAGCGGGGGCGGACCTATTGCAGCAAGGTGTGCTGCATGTACATAGCCAAGCACGCCATCATGCTCAAGTCGCACGATCCCGAGGTCAACTGCTACGTCTTCAACATGGACGTGCGTACGGTGAGCAAGGACTACGAGGAGTTTTACGAACAGGCCCAGCTCAGCGGGGCCACCTACATACGCGGCAAGGTCTCCAAGATCCGCCAGGAAGGCGACCAGCTCATCGTCCGGGGCGAGGACACGCTTCTGGGCGAGATCATCGAGGTCCCGGCGGACATGGTGGTGCTGGCGGTGGGCATGGAGCACAGCGAGGGGGCGGCGGAGCTGGCCCAGAAGCTGCACATAAGCTACGACGTAAACGGCTTCTTCGTGGAGGCCCATCCCAAGCTGCGCCCGGTGGAGACCCGGAGCGACGGCATCTTCCTGGCAGGGGCCTGCCTGGGTCCCAGGGATATCCCGGAGACAGTGTCGCAGGGCAGCGGTGCTGCGGCCAAGGTCTGCGGGCTTTTGAGCCAGGACTTTCTGACCACGGACCCGCTGGTGTCTGTGATAGACAAGGTCAAATGCGCCGGATGCCTGTTGTGCCAGGACATCTGTCCCTTCAGCGCCATAGACTCGGAGACGCTGCGGGACGGGCGGACGGTGTCGGTGGTAAACGAGAGCATCTGCAAGGGCTGCGGCCTGTGCGTGGCGGCGTGCCGTTTCGGGGCCGCCAACCTGCACGGATTCACGCAGGAGCAATTGCTGGCTGAGGTATTAGCGTTATGGGAGTAGAATTCGAGCCCCGGATTGTGGGATTTCTATGTAACTGGTGCAGCTATGCCGGCGCCGATATGGCCGGTACCAGCCGCATCAGCTATCCCCCCAATCTCCGTGTGATCAGGGTCCCCTGCTCCGGGCGGGTGGACCCCATACTTATTGTGAAGAGCTTCCAGATGGGGGCCGACGGCGTGCTGGTGGCCGGGTGTCATCCCGGCGACTGTCACTATGCCGAGGGCAACTACTATGCCCGGCGGCGTTTCGCCATGCTGCGTCCCTTCCTGGAATACCTGGGCATAGAGGGAGACCGCTTCCGGGTGGAGTGGGTGTCCGCTTCGGAGGGGCGCAAGTTCTCCGAGGTCGTCTCCTCCTTCACCAACCAGCTTACAGAGCTGGGGCCCAGGGCTACGGGAGCGGCGGTATGAGCCAGATAGAGAACGTCCACACCAAAGCAAGAGAACTACTGGAGAGCCAGGCCGTGGACTGCGTAATCGGCTTCGGGAAGGGCACCACCGGCGGTTCCCGGCCGCTCTTCGTTTATGGACCGGAGGGGGTGGAGGACCTCATCTTCGATGAGACCTGCGCCCATAACCTGGCCAAGTACCTGCTCAACCGCAAGGGCAAGACCACGGCCGTGGTGCTGAAGGCCTGCGACGCCCGGGCGGTGAATTTGCTGCTGAGCGAGCACCAGATCGAGCGGGACAAGGTCTACATGATCGGGGTGGTCTGCCCCGGCATCAAGGAGAACGGGGAGCCCAGGGATACGTGCCTGCGCTGCGGGCAGCGCACCCCTGTGAGCTATGACTACCTGGCCGGGGAGCCCGAAGAGGCGACGGTCGATGCGGAGCTGCAGTACAAGGGGGTGGCCGAGATGGAGGCCATGTCCATGGCCGAGCGGAAGGCCTTCTGGGAGGCGCAGTTTGATCGCTGCATCCGTTGCTACGCCTGCCGCCAGGTATGTCCGGGCTGCTATTGCGACGAGTGTTTTGTGGAGCGCCTGGACCCCCTGTGGGTGGGGATCAGGATAGCGCCCAGCGAGAACGAGATGTGGAACGCCATGCGGGCCTTTCACCTGACAGGGCGCTGCATAGGCTGCGACCAGTGTGAGCGGGTATGCCCGGTGGGCATCCCCTTGAGCCTTCTGAACAGGAAGCTGGAGAAAGAGGTCTACGAGACCTTTGGGTATGAGGCCGGCATGGACCCGGAGGCGGCCCCGCCCTTTGCCACCTACAAGAAAGAAGAGAGTCTGGGGTTCGGCGAATGAGCAAGTTCATATCCAGAAAAGACCTGCTATCATGGCTGGAGGGGGTATCGTCAGAGAAGGACCTGGTGGCCCCCGTCCAGGTGGAGGGACGTCTGCTGTTCCGCAGGACCGGCGATGTCTCCGAGATCGTACTGGACTACACCAACACCGACCTCTCGCCCAGGGAGTTCTTCTTCCCCGCCACGGAGACGCTTTTTACGGTAGACAAGAGCAACGGCCGGGCGGAGCTGGAACCCACCCGGGTGGAGCGGGACACCGTGATCTTCGGCATGAGGCCCTGCGATGCCAAGGGCATGGCGGCGCTGGCGCTGCCCTACCTGCAGGACCCGGCGGACAGCCTCTTCGCCCAGCACAGGGAGCGGACGGCCATAGTAGGGCTCTCCTGTCTCAAGGCCTGCCCGGAGTGCTTCTGCACCAGCATGGGCACGGGCCCGGACGATGCCGCAAACGTCGACATCCTGCTGACTGAAGCGGCGGACGGCTATATGGTTGAGGTCATGACGGACAAGGGCAAGGCGCTGATGCCGGACTCGCTTCTCAGCGAGGCGAAGGCGGACAAGCCCGCCCCCGCCCAGGTACCGCTGGTACCGGCGGAGGGCATATCGGCCAGGCTCAGGGAGGCCTTTGACGACATCTACTGGAGCCGGCTGGCCGACCGCTGTCTGCACTGCAATGTATGCTCCTATGTATGTCCCACCTGCTACTGTTTCGACATCCGTGACTATTCGGAGAAGGGCGGGGCGGTAAGGGTGCGCACCTGGGAGAGTTGCCAGTCGCCCGGGTTTACCAAGGCGGCCGGTGGGCACAATCCCCGGGCGGACAAGGGGACGCGCCTGCGGCAGAGATTCGCCCACAAGCTGTTGTACTATCCGGAGGAGTTCGGCACGTCTCACTGCACAGGTTGCGGGCGATGTGTCAAGGCCTGCCCTGTCAACATAGACATCCGGGAGATAATTGGGGATGTCCAGAAACTGGGGAAAGCAAATTGAAGAGCAATAGTAACGGACCGCTGATACCGCACCTGGCCACGCTCACCGACGTGATTCGTCTCACGCCGGACGTGAACCTGTTCCAGATGGAGTTCAATGACCCGGCCCTGCAGGAGAGCTTCGATTACAAGCCGGGGCAGTTCGTGTTTGTTTCCGCCTTCGGCATGGGTGAGTCGCCCTTTGGGGTGACCTCGGTGGCCTATCACAAGGGGCCGATTGAGGTGGCGGTGAGGAAGGTGGGCACGGTTACCCGTCTTATGCATGAGTTTGAGCCGGGCGAGACCGTGGGTGTGCGGGGTCCCTGCGGCAACTCCTTCCCCATGGACGAGTACAAGGGGAAGAACGTGTTCATCATCGGCGGCGGCATCGGCTTTGCGCCTTTGCGGCCCATAGTGACCACCATCATCGACCACCGGGATGACTACGGGGACCTGGTGATCATCAACGGGGCGCGCACGCCTGCGGACCTGACCTTCGCCTCGGAGTTCGACAAGTGGGCGTCTGCACCGCGGACCAAGCTGGAGTTGACGGTGGATGCCGGGGATGAGAACTGGACGGGCCGGGTGGCGCTTATTCCCACGGTGGTGAAGGAGTTAGACCTGTCGCCGCGGGATGCGGTGGCCATTGTGTGCGGGCCTCCCATCATGATCAAGTTCACCCTGGTGGAGCTCAAGAAGCTGGAGTTTGCGGACAGCCAGATAGTGACCACGCTCGAGGGGAAGATGAAGTGCGGCATCGGCAAGTGCGCCCGGTGCAACGTGGGGGACAA
>PUNJ01000101.1 GCA_003551705.1 Chloroflexota bacterium
CCCAACCTGTAGAATTCTTGCAAGATTTGCAGTAATCTTGTATCAATAAGGCATCTATTGAGTAACTTGGACCAGGCTGTGACATGCTGATAATCTCGAAGTACCAAATCCGGTCTTTGTTGACCAGGCTCGAGAACCCAGAGAAGAGTGACGAATGTTTGCAGGAAGTAAAAGCGATCAAGACCATCAAGGAAGGACTGTACTGGCGGGCTGACGCCGGCACCTGTTGTGGAGGTCCGGGACTGGCTGGGCAGCTTTTCGGTCAACTTCGAATACTGGAGAGCGTCCTGCTGGCACTTGCCGAGGCTGATTACGACAAGGCAAGAGCTTTACTTGAAGAGTTCGCCTCAGAAGTCGAATAAGCCCAACCGGTACAACATCCAGGCCATTGACGCTTCTTTCTGGCAGGCCAATCATTGCTATAGCGAACCATCTTAGGAGGACTAATTGACAGAAGCCAAGGGCAAAGAACAAACCGCTGCGCAACAGGATGAGTCGACAACACAAGCAGTAGAGAGCTTGGAGATGGCCAAGCGGATAGTTGATATAACCGCGGACAAGCAGGCGTCGGATGTCGTACTCCTGGATGTCAGGGAAATCTGTTCCTTTGCCGATTACTTCGTTATCGGTAGCGGAGAAAGCGAACGACAACTGGAAGCTATCTATGACGCCGTCATAGACCTGGCTAAGAAGATGCGATATTCGATATTGCACCGGGAAGGCGATCCTGCCTCGGGGTGGATACTGGTTGACCTGGGTGACATCGTGGTACACATCTTCTCCGTATTCGAGAGAGAATACTACCGACTCGATGAACTCTGGAGCAAGGCTCCGGTTGTAGTCAGAATACTTTGAGGTAGATGAGAGTGGTGGCCCGCTCGTGCGAGACCAATCTGTACGAGCAGCTTCCTGGTTCACGGGTACGTTGCGACGTCTGTCAATGGCATTGTAACATCGGACCTGGTGAGTTGGGAGTCTGCCGGACACGACAGAACACGGATGGAGCACTGTTTTCTCTCAATTATGGCATAGCTTCATCCATAGCTGTAGACCCCATTGAAAAAAAGCCTCTGTTCCACTTCTTTCCTGCCAGCCGGGTGTTCTCTGTGGGAGGTTGGGGCTGCAATTTTCGTTGCCTTCACTGCCAGAACTGGCAGATTTCTTGTACAGCCCCGCCCGAGGCCGGCAAGTCCGGCTTCATCTCGCCCGAGATGGTGATCGATCTGGCTGAACAGGAGGACTGCCAGGGTATAGCCTGGACATATAACGAACCATCTACCTGGTTCGAATTTACTCTTGACTCCGCCAGGATGGCCAAGGAGAACGGCATGTACACCGCTTACGTGACCAATGGCTATCTCACGCCCGAAGCACTGGATATGATAGGCCCTTATCTGGATGCCTGGAGGGTGGATATCAAGGGTTTTACCGACGAACTCTACAAAGACCTGTCCGGTTTGGCCCACTGGCGGGGCATATTGGATACCACTTCACGGGCCAGGAATAAATGGAACATGCACGTTGAGGTGATCACCAATATAATACCCACATTGAACGATACCGAAGACCAGTTCCGTGGGATCGCCGGCTGGATCCGGGACTACCTCGGAGAACTCACGCCATGGCATGTAACCAGGGCCTATCCACAATACCGGCTCAAACACCTCCCCCCAACTCCATTGTCCAGTATTGCGAAGGCTGTCGACGCCGGCCTGGCGGAGAACCTGAGGTTCGTCTACACTGGCAATATACCCATACCTGCCGGTAAAGATGCCTCGCTGTGCAAAGAAGATACCCATTGCTATTCTTGTGGGAGTGTGGCTATCAGGCGGACAGGATATCAGACCCGGATAACTGGACTACGGGGCTCCAACTGCACAAGTTGTGGCACCCATCTGAATTTCAGGACTGCAGAAACACTCGCCGCCGAGTGTTGAAAGGAGGAGCGACATGTCTTCCTTGGGAAGTAGTGGGGAACTCCATCCTTTGGTGGCTCTGGCAAAGGCTACAGTAGAGAGCTACGTAATAGGCGGGGAGGTTCCGGATACTGACCATTCTTGCCCGGAGATGGAAGAGAGAGCCGGCGTCTTCGTCTCCATAAAGAAGTCAGGTGCCCTGCGAGGCTGTATTGGCACTTTCGAGCCCGCCGAGGCAAATGTAGCCAGGGAGATCATCGTCAATGCCATTAGCTCAGCCAGTCAAGACCCGCGATTCCCGCCGGTCAGTCCATCCGAACTGGGTGAACTCAGCTACAATGTCGACATTCTGACACCACCTGAACCGGTTCAGAGAGAAACGCACCTCGACCCGAGGCGCTTCGGTGTCATTGTCGAATCGGGACGGCGTAGAGGACTTCTTCTGCCTGATCTCGATGGTATCGACACGGTTGAAGAGCAGATAAACATCTGCCGTCAGAAAGCAGGGATCCTGCCCCACGAGACTGTCAGATTATACCGATTTGAAGTGAAGCGCTACTCAAGTATGTGAAATCTTCTTGCCGGGCACCCTGCGCCAGGTCCATAAAACATTCATGCTGAAGTTCCAGATAACACCTGCCACTATGGCGGTGGCCAGTGCCAGGAGGTCATACACGTCCAGGATTCTGGTAAACGGCCAATAAATCGAGTAGTATATACCGATTGCCACGAGACTAACCGAACTGAATTTGAAGGCCCGCAGCACTGTCGCACGCTTCTCTCTGGTTCTCAAGTCCCGAAAAGTCCAAAGATCGTTCCAGGTGAAATTGGACAGGATGGAAGTACCGTAACCCAATATCAGGGCGGCCAGGTCATGAAGGCCGACAAACCTGGTCATGAGCCAGAAAGTACCCATGTTGACGCCCACCCCGCTTAGTCCTACCAGAGCAAATTTGACTGCCCGACGCCATTCCCTGTCTTTGGGAGCCAACAGCAAGGCTTGCACGATTAGACGCATCTCTTCGCCGAGACCGTAGCATTGCCGGCTCTGACCCCTCTTCTCCATGTAAGGGACCTCGCAGACCTCTGAAGCCCGGTCCTCTACAAGCACTGGGAGCAAATGACTCGGCCCGTTGCCCCGCAAATGAGCCGCCAGGGCTTCTTTGCGCACCAGATAAAGGGGAGAGGCCAGATCATGGACACGCCTCCTCGAAGGCAGAAGCAGGCGCACGATTCCGGCTACCATCTTTGACAAGCCCATCTTGATCCGTGTCAGGCCCTCGATACCTCCACCTTGAATGAAACGGCTGGCTATGGCAATATCGGCGCCCTTGTGTATCTCCTCAAGCAGGACAGGTATCTGGTCAATGCAAGCCGGTGGATCACCTTCGACCATGGCCAAAACCTCTCCCCGTGCTTGGGTAATTCCAGCCGAAGCCGCCGCTTTCAGGCTCCCGGAGTAGGTTACAACCTTGACAGGGCGTCTAGCCGTCTGCATTACAGGCCCCGTCAATTTGGTGTGGTCTTTTCCAGCAATGGTCTTGGTCTCCACAAGCAGCAACAACTCGTAGGAGGTAGACCTGAAGGCATGACCCGCTCGCTCAGCCAAAGCAGCTATACTATCAGCCGTACATGGAGCCAATATGAGTACGGAGACTTCCGGCAACGATGCAGATGCCATGTTCTTCGGTGTAAGCATAGTCCTTTGCCAGGGGCTGGTCAACCACACCCTCCGTATCAAGCCCTATTCTCAAGTATAGTCATCCAGCACAATTCCGTTGCAGGTCTCAACATGGTAATTGACTCCTAGGTCAGGCCTGAATATAATTTCAGGTGAAAACAAATGGGTTTGAGTGAAAGGGGGATAAACATCGTGGCTCTAGAATCTATAGAGGTTCCTCTTGCCGGCAAAATCATCGAGGTCAATATAAATGTCGGCGGTGCCATAAATGAGGGAGATATCATCTGCATTTTGGAGTCCATGAAGATGGAAAACCCGATCCTTTCGCCCGTTTCAGGCACGATCAAAGAGATTAACGTTACCGCCGGAGAATCAGTTAAGGCCGGCGGCATAATTGCCATAATCGAGTACTAGCAAAGCGGCAGCAACATTCTGCACTGTTTTGCGATCAATACAACAAGCCATACGGGATTTTCACACCTCCCCATGAGAATACCCGAATGGTGTATACTTGTATTTGGCTCGAACGAGGTTAGAACCCCCATCTGTAATACTGAAATATTGCCTTGACGGGTTTGCCGGATGATAATCGGTGTAATCGGCGGAAGAGTCTGTTCCATAGAAGAAGCGGAACTGGCAGAAAATGTTGGTCGTGAACTGGCCCGACGCGGTGCTACCGTCGTGTGCGGTGGCTTGAGTGGCATCATGGAGGCGGTCTGTAAGGGCGCGCTCTCTGCCGGCGGAATGACCATAGGAATACTGCCCGGGGACGATCGCAATGCGGCGAACCCCTACGTGCGAATACCTATCGTCACGGGAATAGGCCTTGCCAGGAATATGGTAGTAGTCAAATCAGCCGAGGCGTTGATTGCCATACATGGCTGGTATGGAACACTTTCGGAGATCGCGTACGCCCTTCACTATGGTACACCGGTTATCGGCCTCAACACCTGGTGCTTGTCCCGGAACGGGGAGTCCGACAATTCCATCATACTGGCTTTTGACGCCAAGGACGCCGTGGACAAAGCTTTTTACGCGGTAGAAAAGGGGGCAGGGAGGGTAGACAACTATGGACACGATACTGTCAATAATAGATGACATTGCAGCACGGGAGATCCTGGACTCCCGAGGAAGACCAACAGTCGAGGTAGAAGTCACCCTGGGTGACGGCAATATCGGCCTGGCTGCGGTCCCTTCAGGGGCCAGCACCGGGGTCCACGAAGCCCTCGAACTCAGGGATGGTGATATCACTCGCTTTCATGGAGCAGGTGTACAGAGAGCTTTGTTCAATATAGAGCAGGAAATCGGCCCGGCCATAATCGGTCTGTCTGCGCTGGAACAGGTAACCATAGATCACGCTATGATAGAGCTTGACGGCACTCCCAACAAGTCGAGAATGGGCGCAAACGCAATACTGGGCGTTTCCCTGGCCGTGGCTCATGCAGCAGCCCTTTTCCTGATGACACCCCTGTATCGTTATCTTGGTGGTGTCGGAGCCCGCATCTTGCCCGTACCATTGATGAACATACTTAACGGCGGCAAGCACGCTCCCGGTTCCACCGACCTGCAGGAGTTCATGGTTGTACCGGCCGGGGCAGAGACCTACGCCGACGCCTACAGGGC
>PUNJ01000105.1 GCA_003551705.1 Chloroflexota bacterium
ACCTTGATCGGTCCAATGGAGAGCTATCTGGCCTTCTGGTCCCTCATGAAGGGCACAGTAAGCGAGGACAACCTGGATGGTATAATCACAGGCCACTGGACCAAGTGGTATAGCGACGACACGGACTTGATGCGAGAAATCAAGCATTACGCTGAGAAATACCATACGCCCGCACAACTGAAGGATATCTATCTGGGTACTGGTCAGTTCAATGGCTGGCTTGCCGGTATGATTCTCGTCGATGCGTTGCACAGGGCCGTCAAGAAAGTAGGACCTGGGAACGTCACCGGGGCCGAGTTACATCAAGCATTACTGGCCACCGATTTAGCAATTGAGGGCCTACCGGAGACCGCCAAGATCCGTCCGGGTTCCAATTGCTTCATCCGCACTCCTTTCCTGATGGAATACCAAGCCGCGGAGAGCGACTGGGTACGTATCACAGAACCGACCGTACCGCCTTCCCTGGCAGGATAACAGGCCGAAACTTACGGCCAACGCTCGCAGGCTCCCGCAGCATTTTCCGACGGGAGCCTGCGAGGCAGGGTTATATTCCCAAATTCTTCCTTGCAGAGCCTGGTACACGCCAGTATAATACTTCGCAACGAGCCACTTTCAGGTTCCAATTGGAGGTCTCTACGCATGGGTGCTTTTGCTTCTTTGTTTCAATCAGGTAAAATCGGGGACTTGCTCTTGAAAAACCGTCTCATAATGCCCGCCATGGGCGGCATATTTGGTGATCCCGAAGGCCGCCTGAATGATGCGTTGCTGGACTTCTACCGTACCAGAGCCAGAGGCGGTGTTGGGCTCATCTTCCCCAGGGCCGCCGGCATCAGCGACGATGCTCCTCTAGCCTTTCACATGTCGTTGCATGACGATACATGGATCGATGACTGGGATCGCTTAATCCAGGCTATCCACGAACTCGATACCAAGATAGGCGCCCAGTTGATGCACTTCGGCATGCTTTACCTTTACGCAGGGTACATTCCCAAGGGGACTTCCATAAAGGTGCCATCAATGTCTCCCTGGCTCAACACTAACCTGCCTTACCATGTTTTGAACGAAGACGACATACAACGCTATGTAGCCGACTTCGTGGAGGCTGCTCTCAGAGCTAAGACAGCAGGGGCCGACCTAGTTGAATTGCATGCCTGTCACGGATGTCTGGTAGGCAGTTTCATGTCCCCCCTGACCAATCAGAGGACAGATCGTTACGGAGGCAGCCCGGAGAACCGAGCACGTTTCGCTCGGGAGATAATCTCGGCTATGAGGACAAGAGTTGGCTACGATTACCCGCTGGTGGCCAGGATCAACGCCAGCGACGATATAAAAGGGGGTATAACACCTGAGGAAGCAGTAGAACATGCACTCATTCTGGAATCAGCCGGGATAGATGCCATCAGCATATCGTCTGGAATCGAATTCTGGTCGACGTCCACCATCCCCTGTTATCCCTATCCACGGGGAGCCATGCTGCCCCTGGTTGATAAAATCAAGCAGGCTGTGAAGGTGCCTGTAATCGCTACCGGCAAAATAGATGCCGAGATGGCCGAGGAAGTTGTGGCCAGCGGACGGGCGGAATTTGTTGGTATGGCCCGCCCGCTTCTTGCCGATCCATATCTGCCCGCCAAGATGCGTGAAGGGCGAATGGACGAGGCGAGGCGATGCATATACTGCATGAACTGCCTTAAGACCGACCCGAAAGCAGGGCCGGGCGCCTGCACGGTTAATCCATTCCTCTACCGAGAAAGTGCCTATCCGCTACCACACGCCGAAACTCCGGCCAGGGTGATGGTAGTGGGCGGCGGTCTCGCCGGCATGCAGACAGCGGTGCTGCTGGCGGAAAAGGGCCACAAAGTCACTCTGTACGAAAGAAGCTCTAAGCTTGGCGGCCAGTGGAATACAGCCTCGGCTACGCCCGGCAAAGAGGGCTACGCGGCGCATGTTGACAATCTGAAGCGGCTTCTTGCCATGTACGGGGTCAAGGTTATGCTTGATACCGAAGTGACTGCCAAAATGGTCCTGGGGGAAGGGGTCGATGCGGTGGTTGTAGCTACCGGAGCCGAGCCCGTACGCGCCAATATTCCGGGTATATGGAGCCCGAATGTGGTCCAGGCAAACGATGTCATCGACGGCCGTGCCCAGGTCAAGGGAAAGGCAGTGATAGTCGGCGGTCGGTTCATAGGCATCGAGGTGGCAATCTGGCTGGCGGAGGAAGGCAAAGATGTCTGCCTGGTAACACAGGCCGGACTGGGACAAAACGGCATCACCCTCGAAAAACAAAGCTTCAAAACACTGGCCCAGAATCTGATTGACCTACGAGTGCCCCTATATCTGCATTCGAAATTGCTCGAGATCACGGATACTCACGTTTTCTTCCGAATGGGAGACGACATTTTTTGGCTGGAAGCGGATACCGTAATCCTGGCCATTGGCATGAAAGCGAACAATTCTCTTGCTCGTGAACTGGAAGGCCGTGTTGACAGGCTCTATATGGTCGGGGATTGCGTCCAACCGCGAGACGCTGCAGAGGTGGCCTATCAAGCCATGAAGGTAGCATCTGAGATCTGAACCCTCACAGTAATCAGGTCTTACGACCGGGCTCTATGCTCAAAGGCTCTGATGTCCGATGCCATCATAGATTTTACTTCCTCAAGGGACAGCTTGCCTTGGTCCTCGCCGCTGCGTAACCGAACGGAGGCGGTATCGGACTCGGCCTCCTTATCTCCGACAACAAGCATGTACGGGACTTTTTGCAACTGCGCCTCCCTGATTTTTAGATTCATCCGTTCCGAGCGACTATCGACCTGGACCCTGTAACCGGCGGACCGAATTTCGGATGCCAGTCTGTAAGCATAGTCCAAGTGACGATCGGCTATGGGTATCACAACACCTTGCACGGGCGCCAGCCACAACGGAAAAGCCCCGGCATAGTGCTCTATGAGACAAGCCAGGAACCGCTCCATACTACCCAGGACCGTCCTGTGTATCATGGCCACCGGGTGCTCTCTACCATCCTCACCTATGTAAGTGACATCAAACCGTTCAGGCAGATTGAAGTCCACCTGAATGGTGGGTCCCTGCCATGCCCTGCCCAAGGCGTCTTGGAGTTTGATATCTATCTTCGGCCCGTAGAACACTCCCTCCCCCGGATCTACCTCATAGACCAAGCCCAGCCGCTGCAGGGCCTTCTCCAGCATGTCTGTGGCTTGTTCCCACTTGTCAATGGTACCCGCATACTTGTCCGGGCGGGTGGAAAGCATAATCTGGTATTCGTCAAAACCAAAGGACCGCAGCATGAAGCGGGCCAGTCCCAGCACGTCCACGATCTCCTCTTCTATCTGTTCGTGCCGGCAGAAGATGTGCGCATCGTCCTGGGTGAAACCCCGGACCCTGGCCAAACCGTGGAGCACGCCGGAGCGCTCATAGCGATATACCGTGCCCAGTTCCGCCCATCTGATGGGCAGTTCCCGATAGCTATGTAACCTGGTCTTGTACATGAGAATGTGACCCGGGCAGTTCATGGGTTTGACAATATATTCCTGACCGTCCACGTCCATGGGCGAGAAAAGGTTCTCCCGATACATCTCCCAATGGCCACTGGTCTTCCAAAGGCCGGCCTTGAAGATGTGCGGTGTGTATACGATATCATAGCCGCGCCGCAGATGCTCCTCTTTCCAGAAGTCTTCAATGGTCTTGCGGACCATGGAACCTTTGGGGTGCCACAGGACCAGTCCCGGTCCAGCCTCCTCCTGAATACTGAAGAGATCAAGTTCCCTTCCCAGCCTCCTGTGATCGCGGCGTTCCGCTTCGGCCAGATTATGGAGAAACTTGTCAAGGCCTTCCTGGGTCTCAAAGGCGGTGCCATAGATGCGCTGAAGCATGGGCCGGCGTTCGTCGCCCCTCCAGTAGGCGCCGGCTATGCTGAGTAGCTTGAAGGGTCCGATTTCGCCCGTCCTCTCCACGTGAGGACCGCGACAGAGGTCGACGAAGCCGTCATGTTGATAAAGGCTGACAGTTTCCTGATCTTCCAGATCATCGATCAACTCGAGCTTGTAAGGTTGTTCCGCAAACTCCCGCCGGGCCTCTTCCCTGGTGATCTCCCTCCGGGCAAAAGGCACATCAGCGGCTACTATGGCCCGCATTTTCTCCTCGATGACAGGAAGGTCTTCGGGCGTGAGACTGCGCGACAATTCGAAATCGTAGTAGAAACCATCCTCGGTGGACGGGCCGATGCCAAGTTTGGTCTCAGGGAAGATACTGGCGACGGCATCCGCCATCACGTGTGAAGCTGAGTGTCTTATGGTCTGAAGTCTGTTAGGATCGGACAATGTATTTCTCTCCTGCTCGCTCAAGATAAAAACCTCCCGACTCTAAGTGGCGAGAGGTTCTCGAACGAAACAATTGTGTTCGCAATTGCAACCCAATTCATGGTGGGCGATACTGGAATTGAACCAGTGACCTCTGCGATGTCAACGCAGCGCTCTAAACCCCTGAGCTAATCGCCCAACAGAGAAAAGTTATCAAATATGATTGTTCAAGTCAAGCTGTGTTGCCTCCCATGGCCAATGGTCCCTCCTGCGAATGCGCCAGCCGATCGACTGCACTTTCGCATTATCATTGAAGAATGACGTTCCCCCACACCCGCCAAGCACGTCTAGCAGAAGACACGGCGACAATCAAGGAGATACACGCAAATGCCGATTGTTCCGGCTACCAATGATTTGATGGACCAAGCCGAGACCATCGTCCGGTCCGTTTTCGGCTGGATGTCCCTGACCGAAAGACTCAGCTTCATCGTACTCAGACGTCCGCAGAGTCTCATCAGCTGTATCCTGATGCATCTCGCGGGCATCAAGGACATCGTTGCTTTCGAAGTCTACGTGGACCAGCAGAAGAAGGTACTCGGCACTACGGGACTGTACCGCTACAAAAAGGACGCCCATGAAGCTGTCTGGCTGGCATGGTTCAGTGTACACCCTGACGCAAGAAGGCAAGGCATAGGTCAAGCCTTGATCGAGCATACCGAGATGCTGGCCCGGAGGACCGGGGTCTCCCGGATCAGGCTCTATACCTCCACCGACCCCAGCGAAGCGGCCGCACAGAAACTGTATGAGAAGAACGGATTTAGGGAAATCGGTAGAAGGAAAAGGCGCTTTGAAACACTGTTGTTTCGTGAGAAGGTGATTGACGGCTAACAGTGGTCGGAGGCCATCTCCGGCCGTTTCCGAAGCAAACCGGCTTTTGGTCTCAACCTTGTTGCCTCGTCCCGGTGGTCCAGCGAGAGTTCGTACTACACCGCCAGCGTACGCCGGTGGTAGCGAAGATCAACGCTTTTGTACTATCATGGAGTCTTCACAAATGGGAAGGCCAAGCAAGGGAGTTTTTATCGAGGCTTAGTAATGGCAAGAAGGAGGTCAGATGTCAGAGTTGTCCGACTACAGCGGTGAATTCCGACCGGACTTGAAGATGGAGGACTTCTCCAAGGAGGCGCTGGTGCGCCTCTGGAAAGCAGGTGGCAAAATGTACGTGGGTCTGGACGGCCTGTGGTATAACGCCATCCAGGACGCGTACGGTGACGATGTAGCGAGAAAGATGAGCGAGTCGATCTGGCTGGAGCGAGGCGGGTCTGAAATGGAGGTACGCCGTGTAAGGGAGGCAGGCAATATCACGGAAGACGATGTGGCCTCCTATCTGAAGATGCTGCAGATCGACCCTGGCTTTGCCGCCGTAATGGACATCCAGTGCGAGCTGCTTGATGAGAAGCGAGGAGTAGTCACCGTCAAGAAATGCCGGGTCTTGCAGGCGCTTGAAAGAATGGGAGACCCTTCCCGGATTGAGCATCTATGCCATATCATCGAACCGCACGGCTTCCAGGTGGGAGTGGAGCAGTTCAACCCGCAGATGAAAGCAACTCCTCTGCAGTTGCCCCCTCGGAAAGACAAGAACGATATTGCCTGCAAGTGGGAGTTCCGGATCGACGAATAGGGTACCGAGGACCTGATCCCGGTCGACTGCGGAGCCCCCCCTGGTCCTTACTGGACCTAGGTCCTGCAGCAGAGATCAGCAAGGCAGTCGGACCATCGGTCCGGACTGCCTTCACCCGGAGTCGAGGAAAACACCTTACAGGGTAAGACTCTAGATGACCTCCTCGGTCTTAAGAGCCGCCAGGTCCTCCGGCGTCAGGCCCAATAGCCTCCCGTATACCTCCTCATTGTTCTCGCCCACTTTGGGGGCACGGCGATCAATACTGCCGGGGGTCTTGGACATCTTTATTGCCACACCCGGAATAAGAAGCTCGCCCAGACCCGGATACTCCATGGGCACCAGTGCCTGCCGCTCTTTGACCTGCGGGTCCTCAATCATCTGCGGGATGTTGTTCACACGGCTGCACGGCACCCGCGCCTTGGTGAAAATCTCCACCACATCATCAACGTACCTCTCCTTAACCCACGCGGCAACTATGGGGCTCAATTCGGCAGCATTCAGGTAGCGGATCTCGTCATTCTTGGCGAAGCGGGGATCATCCATGATGTCTTCCCTGCCAATGGCCCGGCAGAACCTGCGCCAGATTGGATTGCTGGTCACCCCCAGCATGACCCATCCATCCTTGGCCTCATAACAGTCGGTGAACGAGTGAAAACTGCGATTCCCTTGCCTGGGACGGATAAAACCGGTCTTCTGATACTCAGGGGCCACCGACAAAGCACATGTGGCCGTCACCGCCACGTCAAGCAGAGCTACATCGATTTCCTGGCCCTCGCCCGTCTTCAGCCTGTGATACAAAGCGAACATGATGCCCAGTCCAAGGTGGGCACCGGCGCTGAAATCAACCCACGGTGCCCCGGATCTGGTCGGCGGACCTTCGGGGAAACCTGTATAACTCATGGAACCGGAGAGCGCCTGGGCTATGGTGTCGAAACAGGGCCGTTGAGCATAAGGACCCGTCGCACCAAACCCCGAAACAGCAGCCACGATAATATCCGGCTTTATCTGCTTCAGGACATCATACTTGATTATTTCGTGATCAGGTGAGCCGACCACAGAGTTGTGCACCAGTACGTCAGCTGTCGCGACCATCTTGTACAGCATCTCCTTGCCCTTGGGTTTGGAGATGTCCAGAGTGACACCCAAGCGGTTCTGGAGCGTACTCATGGTTAACATGCTTTCCCCTTCAAGAGTAAAGGGTCCGAAGTCCCTCTCCGTTTCGTCCTTGGGCCTCTCCACCCTTATCACCTCCGCCCCCATGTGGGATAGAAGTGTAGCACCCAGAGGACCAGCCAGCCAGCGCGACAAATCAAGAATCCTGATGCCTGTAAGAGCTTTATTCATACTTAAGGAGCCTCCTGGAATTAAGCGAAACGCGGTGGAATGGCACTAGTCTTCCTCAGCCACAGCGCCATCCTCGCTGGTCTCTTCCCCATTGAGCCTGCTTTGCTTTTCGGCCTGTAATTGCTGGAGAAGCTGCTCAGCTCGGGCCAAGCCAATGCGCAATTGTCTCTGCAGGAAAGAGGGTGATACTTGCGAGTGCTGCATCGCCAGACGGCGCGCCTGCTCCAAGAGCGGGTCTTGGACTGAGAAATCCTCAACCGGTGCCGCAAAAATCTCTGCAGCCTGAGTCTTTGCCTGGTCACGCCAAAAACTTACCACCCGTTCGATCTCCTCGGGGGAAATAAAGCAGCCTTGCAACCGCTTGGGTTTGACCATGTCTGAAGTCTGATATAGCATGTCGCCCCTGCCCAGCAGTTTCTCAGCACCCATAACATCGAGTATGGTGCGTGAGTCTATTTGCGATACAACTGCGAAGCTGATACGGGTGGGAAAGTTGGCCTTGATCAGGCCGGTTATGACGTCCACCGAGGGACGTTGCGTGGCCACGACCAGGTGTATTCCCACGGCCCGTCCCATCTGGGCAAGCCGGCAAAGCAGCGGCTCGACCTCGTCGGACTTGGCCATCATCAGATCTGCAAGTTCATCCACGACCACGACGAGAAAAGTCATGGGCTTGTTGACCTTGGGGCTTCTGTTATACCTTTCGATGTTCTGGACACTGACTCCCGCCAACCTGCGGTAGCGGCTATCCATCTCCTGCTCCACCCACTTGAGCATGTCTACGGCTTTCTCATTCTCCGTTATCACCGGCGTCAACAGATGAGGCACCCCGTTAAAGGCTACCAGTTCAACCCTCTTTGGATCGATCATCACGAAACGTAACTCATCAGGACTGTTGAATATGAGCAGGGACGTGATTATGGAATCCAGGCACACGGTTTTACCGCTGCCCGTCGCCCCTGCAATCAGGACGTGCGGCATCTTTGTCAGGTCGGCAGCCGCTACCTCGCCCGCAGTGGCCTTGCCAAGGGATATTATGAGCTTCGATCTCGTAGCGATCTTCTGCAATACGGCGCTTTCCAATACCTCTCTGACCGAAACAGTACCCATGGAGGTATTTGGCACCTCTATACCTACGAGAGATGTCCCCGGTATCGGGGCTTCTATGCGAATACTGGTGGCAGCCAAAGCGAGAGCCAGATTGCTCTCCAGCGACTTGATACGCTCGACCTTGACCCTAGTCCTAGAAACCTCCTCAGGCCTGACCAGCACATTGCCGTTCTGGTCCCTTTCCTTGACCTCCTTGACCTTGCGGTCCCACCCCGGCTCAACACCAAACTGGGTCACAGCAGGTCCCACATTCATCTGCACCACCTTGGCCTCGACACCATAGCTGGCCAAGGCTTCTTCGATCTTGCGTGCCCTCTTCTCTATTTCGTTCTGGCAAAGCTCCGCCTTGGCTGTTTCGTTCAAGACTTCAAGGCTGGGAAGCTGCCACCGGCCCAAGTAGGGCAGTACCATCTGGGGCGTTGCCGGCTTGCCGGCAGGTGCAGTAGTTGTTGGTTCGCTATCAGCCCTGGGCACGGCTTGAGGTGCAGCGGGAGGTGCGGATGTACGCGTAAATGTGGGCGTGTATGCCGGTGCCTCCTGCCTGACCGGAACAGTCGTTACCGCTTCGTCATCGTCTTCATCTGTTTCGGACTTATCAGACTCCTGATGCCACTGCGGTGTCTCTGGTATCGAAGGAGAGGATGTATTCATCATCTTGACCTGAGCACTTTTGCGCCTGTTTCTGATCCAGTTCATAGCCATCTCATGTAAAGGGTGCTGTAAATAGAAGATACGCAGGCGTTCCCAGCCATCTTCAGCAGCAACCTTTATGCGTGCCAGCATGGGTCTGCTTCTTCTGGCCCCGTCTCGCGAGACCTTCCAGGAGAAATAGGGAGCAATGCTCACTATTCCCACAATCGTCAGGCTAACCAGAATCAACACACCCAAGGCGTTTGCTTCAATAATAATGGCCCTGCCGCCATACCCTCCCAGAGAATAGTCATAAAATATGCCGTATCCGGGAGTGAAAAAGGCCAGCAGTCCCAGGAAAGCAGCGGTGAATGCGAAGATGCCGGCCCATCTATACCAGGCTTGCAGGAACACAGGCAAGCGTCTACTGTGCATGATCCAGGTCAAGAGTCCAGCCAACGCCACGGGAATAAAGATGCCGGCTCCAAGGGCCCGTAACAGAGGAAGATGAAAACCAGCTACCAGCCCGATAGTAACCAGCAACAGCCACAAGCGGCGAAAAACCCTCGAAGTGAAGATGTATTTGACAAGTGTGGTCAGCAGACGCCAACACCAGCCGAGAATTCTGAACAAAATGGCCAAAACTGCTCCTCGTATCTCCGCCTAAAACATGCTCAACTGTTTGGGTTCTTCACCCGTCTTTGGCACTGCGGTTATGTCCTCCGTCATGTCCAGCAGAGTGCGAATTCTCTGCATATCCATTTCAATGGTACGGCGCAAGGACTGTTGGTGCAAAGCGGCGGCAGGATGATACATCGGAAAGTAAATGACACCATTCTCTTGGCGTTCCCTGCCATGAACCTTGCTGATTGTGACACCTGGGAAGAATCTCGCCATGGAATGACGACCCAGAGTTACTACGATCTTCGGCTTGATGATTTCAAGTTGAGAGTCCAACCACTTCCGGCAGGACACGATCTCCTCGGGCATTGGGTCCCGGTTGCCGGGTGGGCGGCATTTCAGGACGTTGCAAATGTAGACTCGATTACGTTTCAAGCCGATGGAGGCAAGCAATTCCTCAAGAAATTTGCCCGCGGCACCAACGAAAGGGCGTCCTTGCCGGTCTTCATGAAGGCCGGGGGCTTCTCCTATCAACACTATGCGGGCATTTTCGTCGCCTTCTCCCGGCACCACCCTGGTCCGGTGCTTGGCAAGTTCACAAGCACAGCAACCTAGAATCTCGCGGTGCAGGTCCGCTAATGTTGACAAACCGTCCTCCAACTTGCCGTGATAGTAACACAGGGTTTCAAGTCAAGTCAATGCCTCCTTGTGCCTGCAGAAAGCGCCTTGGCTTAGTCATATCGTCCAAGATATTATGCAGTTGCAGGCACAAAATGCCTCGGTTTACCTGCTGATTATATCTTGTTGCCTTCGCCTGTTCGCTATGTTAAACTAGACGACCAGAGACCCAGTCTCATTGTATAATTGTGTTGGGTTCCCGTACTCAGGAGGCCAAGTGAACGAACTGACACCCAAGCTCATCGTACAAGAGCTAGATAAATATATAGTCGGGCAACAAGAAGCCAAGAAAGCTGTGGCAATTGCTCTGTCCAACCGGGAACGGAGACGCAAAATCAGTCCCGACATGCGAAGGGAAGTATTGCCCAAGAACATCCTCATGATCGGGCCCACCGGTGTAGGCAAGACGGAGATTGCCCGGCGTATGGCCAATCTGATCAATGCTCCTTTTCTCAAGGTGGAAGCAACCAAGTTCACCGAAGTCGGATATGTGGGCCGTGATGTGGAGTCCATCGTTCACGATCTAGTCGAGGCCAGCACAAGCAAGGTATACCAGGAAGAGTTGAGCAAGATCGAATCCCAGGCTGAAGGCCTGGCTACGGAAAGAATAATCAGTTATCTTTGCCAGCAACTTGGCCAGAAGAGGAGTAAGAGAGTATCGGGCCAGGGACAGGGCCAGGTAGCCAGCAACATGGCCGAGATGTCCAAGAAGGCGTCCGCTTGTGCCGGGACGGGTGCCGACCAGGGGAGGACCCGGCAGCGGGTGTCCAAACTACTCCGTAACCATAAGCTGGAAGAGCAGTTGATTGAGATTGAAGTTGGTACAGACTTCGAAATATCGGAGGCCTTGACTGAACCACGTCTTGATGTCGACCTTGAGGACGACGGCTTATTTGACGAATACTACAAGAGTGCAAGGCCGCACGGGGGACAGCGAAAACGACGGGTTGCCGTAAAGGAAGCCAGGAGAATACTTACCCGTGAGGAAGCCAACAAGCTGCTCGACTTCGATGAAGTTGTGGAGAGGGCCATAAACCGTACCGAAGAGAACAGTGTGGTGTTCATCGACGAGATAGATAAGCTGTGCGGCCCCAGGATGGATATGGGGCGAGATATTTCCGGCGAAGGTGTGCAACGCGATTTGTTGCCGCTTCTGGAAGGAACTACAGTCATGACCCGATACGGTCCTTTGCGGACCGAGCACGTACTTTTCATAGCTGCCGGAACTTTCTCTCAGAACAAACCTTCAGACCTGATACCGGAACTGCAGGGAAGACTTCCATTACGAGTGGACTTCCAAGCTCTGCACCAGAAAGAACTGGAGAAGATACTCATAGACCCCGAGCACTCGCTCATTAAACAATACCAGGCTTTATTGGCAACAGAAGAGGTATCTCTGGAGTTCACTCCGGGAGGCATACAGGAAATGGCCCGCCTGGCCATGTTGATGAATGAACAAACCGAGAATATCGGTGCCAGGCGACTATATACTATAATAGAGAGGTTATTGGAGGACATTAGTTTTAATGCCTCCGAAAGGAGAGGTGAAAAAGTGGTAGTGGATGCCAGTTACGTTAATAGACAGGTGGGCGACCTGATCAAAGATGAAAGCCTGAGCAGGTACATCCTCTAAAGCCATGACTCAAGCAGTTTCAAATTCCGTATCGATCAAATTACTGTTAGAAGCCGGGGCTCACTTCGGCCATCAGGCAGGTCGTTGGCACCCACGCATGAAGAAGTACATCTTTATTCAGCGTAACGGTATTCACATCATTAATCTCGAACAGACAATCGTGTTGCTTGAAAGGGCCAGCCGGTTCGTAACCGACCTGGTAGCTGGAGGGGGAGACCTGCTCTTCGTAGGCACGAAGAAACAGGCTCAAGAGGCAATCGAGCAGGAAGCCAACAGATGCGGCATGCCTTATGTCAATCAACGATGGATAGGCGGTATGCTGACCAATTTCAAGGTCATACAGTCTCGAATTGATTACCTGGTACAGCTTGAAGACCAGCGAGACCGTGGGGCATTTCTGCGTCTGCCCAAGAAGGAAGCACTCAAGTTCGAGAAAACGATTCAAAGACTTAACCGGCAGATGGGAAGCTTCAAGGAAATGACAAAATTCCCTGATGCCATATTTATAGTCGATCCTTCCAAAGAAAGGATTGCCGTTGCGGAGGCCAGGATCGTCGGCGTGCCCATAGTTTCCATCGTGGACACGAATTGCAATCCTGACGAGATTGATTATCCGATTCCGGCTAATGACGATGCTGTGAGAGCCGTCCGGCTTATATGCAGCAAGATGGCTGATGCTGTACTCGAAGGAAAGGGCATTCGGGAGAAGGCCGAAGAAGAGCAGGAAGAGTTGGCCGGCGAAGAAGCCATAGAAGCCCTTGGATCACTTTCATTCGCACCAGAGGAGGAGAAAAGCAGTGGAGATATCGGTGACGCAGATCAAGGACTTGAGGGAAAAAACTAGCGCCGGCGTCATTGAATGCAAGAACGCCCTGTTAGAAGCAGAAGGCAATATCGATAAAGCATGCCAGATACTTCAAGAAAGAGGTCTAGCCACAGCAGAAAAGAAGAAGGGCAGGGAGACCTCCCAAGGCATGATTGATGCTTATATACACGCAGGCGGCCGCATCGGTGCCATGGTCGAATTGAACTGCGAAACGGATTTCGTGGCCAAGACCAAGGAATTCAGGGACCTGGCCCACAATTTAGCCCTCCAGATAGCCGCCTCCAGTCCCCAATTCCTCGCTCCTGAAGATGCTCAGGGAGAGAATTGTCCCGCGCTTGAGGAGGTCTGCCTTCTCGAGCAACCTTTTATCAAGGACGAATCCAAGAAGATCAAAGACCTGGTGACCGAGGTAGCAGCCAAGATGGGCGAAAATGTGAAGATAAAGAGGTTTGCCAGGTTCGAACTGGGCGATTGAAATAATCCTCGTAGCGTGGTAACCACGACACCTGGAAGGTTCGTTCCCTTTGTAGACCACGACAGGAGCGGGCCATGGTTGCTGCAAACATGTTTGCTGGGCCGGCACCAAACGGGGGCATCTACTATGGAGGAAGTACTAAGTATACACGAGACCGGTTCCAAGGACTCATACTCCACATTCCAGCATTTTCTTCTCGATCCCCATTTGTGTTGTCCGCTCAATCCACCAGTAGATACCGCGTTCGCCGGCGAGCCTTGCTGGCTATCTTCTTGTTACACCCTTCAACACCATCTCTACCGAGATTGTGTAAACGGTGGAAAGGCCTGATATGCTGGACACCATGTATAAACGCATTCTACTCAAAATAAGTGGCGAAGCCCTCATGGGTGATGGAGAGTATGGCATTGATTCTTCAACCTTGATCATGATCGCTCAGCAAGTCAAAGAAGTCCAGCAAGCAGGCGTGGAAACCGCTATCGTGGTCGGCGGGGGCAACATCTGGCGTGGGTCGGACGCTGAGGCGGCAGGTATGGACAGGGCTGCCGCAGATTACGCCGGCATGCTGGCCACGGTGATTAATTCCCTGGCACTACAGGATGCCCTTGAGAAACAGGGGTTGGTCTCCCGTGTTCAATCGGCAATTCCAATCCAGTCTGTAGCTGAACCCTACATTCGTAGAAGAGCCATGCGTCACCTGGAAAAAGGTCGCGTGGTCATTTTCGCAGCAGGTACCGGCAACCCATATATGACCACTGATACGGCAGCCGCACTCAGGGCTGTTGAGATAAAGTCTGAAGTACTTCTCATGGCGAAAAACAGAGTAGATGGCGTTTACAGTGCCGATCCTTCAAAAGATCCCAAGGCCAAGAAGTTTGCTCAGCTGACCCACCGGGAAGCCCTGTACATGGGCCTTGAAGTCATGGACAGCACCGCATTTTCGCTCTGTATGGAAAACCGTCTCCCTATAGTGGTCTTCGACCTTCGAGCCGAGAACAGTATTCAACGGGCCGTAGCCCGGGAACCAATTGGAACTCTAGTCTCGTCTGAGGTATAGAAATGGTGGAAGAAGTTTTTTCGAAAACCCAGGACAAAATGCAAAAGAGCGTTCAGGCCCTGAACAGGGATCTGGACACAATCCGCACAGGCCGGGCGAATCCAGCCTTGCTGGATGGGATACAGGTGGAAGCCTACGGGACGTCAACCCCCCTGGTGCAACTGGCCTCCATCTCAACCCCGGACGCAAGAACCCTCCTTATCCAACCATGGGACAGGCATACCTTGGGTGATATTCAGAAGGCTATTCAGAAGTCCGATCTGGGGCTGAATCCAATGAACGATGGCATTTCCATCCGTCTTTCGATACCGGACCCAACCGAGGAACGCCGCAAGGAAATGGTCAAGCTGGTGAGGAAGAGGGTCGAAGACGTGAAGGTGGCGATCCGCAACGTGAGACGGGATGCTGTCGAAGAACTGCGAAGAATGGAAAAGGACAAAGAGATATCCCAGGATGAAAACCGGCGCTCTCAAGACAAGCTTCAGAAGCTCACCGACAGCTTCATTGAAAAGGCATCCCAAGTAGGCCAAGCGAAAGAGAAAGAAATCATGGAGATCTAGCTTGGACGACTTCACAGGAGAGTTTTCTTGGACCTCTTGCAAAGAAATACAATCGACGATGTGGGGGCCGGGGGAGAAATAGACCCACTCCCCACCCATGTAGCCGTCATAATGGACGGCAACGCCAGGTGGGCTGGTCACCATAATTTGAGTCGCTTCGAAGGCCACCGCACGGGTACAGAAAATATCAGGCGCGTGGTGGAGACGTTTGCGCGCTTCAAGGTGCAATACCTGACGTTATACGCCTTCTCCACCGAGAATTGGAAACGTTCAAAGGTAGAGGTAAGGGGCCTTATGACCATCCTCGATCGAGTAATCAAGAGTGAAAGCAAAGCATTACACGAGAAGAATGTGAGACTTCGCCATCTCGGCAGGCTCGACCGTCTATCGGAAAAATTGCAGCGGCAAATTCGTAGAGCCATAAACTTGACCAGCAACAATACCGGCATGACCTTAAGCGTGGCCTTTGATTATGGCAGCAGGGCGGAGATCGTCGAAGCCGTCCGCCAGATAATTAATGATGGTTGTTCTCCTGAAACGATCAACGAAGAGTTTTTTAGCAAGCATCTATATAGCAATGGCCTGCCCGACCCTGACCTGATAATCCGCACGGCGGGCGAAGTAAGGCTCAGCAATTTCCTTTTATGGCAGTCAGCATATAGCGAATTGTACTTCACTGACGTTACCTGGCCAGAATTTAATGAGGACGAGGTCAAGAAGGCCTTACTGGCATATAGTAAGAGACAGCGCAAATTCGGAGGTTGATGCCCATCAGAGATCCCATAGTCAGGTCTGCATGAAGAAGAGAATCCTCACCACCCTCCTGGGCCTACCCCTCGTCCTGGTCTTCGTCTGGTTTGAACCCGCTGGGTTCCCCATCTTCGTCCTGCTCGTGCTTGGCATAGGGTTCGTTGGCATCCTTGAATTCTATCGTTTTGCCCTGCTCACCGGGGCGCGGCCATTGGTCCTGTTCGGAGCACTCTGGGCTTCACTATTCATAGCCGAGCCCTTCCTTACAGAGAATTATGGCCTTGAATACCTGCTGCCTGCCCTCCTGGCTTCAGCCCTGATACTCCCCCTGGCATGGTTTTACCTGTTCTCCCGCCAGAGGGGAGCCATGAGATGGGCTTGGACCGTGGCCGGCATATTATATCTGGGATGGTTGCTGGGGCATGCAGTGGGACTCAGGGTATTTGAGGATGGCCGCGAATGGGTCCTGCTTGCGTTGTTTACCACCTTTGCTTGCGATACAGGGGCCTTCCTGGTAGGCAGGACCTGGGGCCGGCGACCTATGGCGCCGGTATTAAGTCCCAAGAAGACCTGGGAGGGTGCCCTTGGAGGCTTTCTCGCTGCCCCTGCGGCGGCCCTCGCAATCAATGCATTGTTCGATCTGGCTGGCATCGGAGTTCCATTAGGTGCAGCTAAGATCGTCGGTCTGGGGATTCTCATCGGCATCTTCGCTCAGCTTGGTGACCTCCTGGAGTCCGTATTGAAGAGGCGGGCCGGAGTCAAAGATTCCGGAGCACTTCTGCCGGGACACGGGGGCGCCCTGGACAGAATCGATAGCCTTGTATTTAGCATGGCCGTTGTCTACTATTACATTTTATGGACCACATAGCCAAGAGGATCGCTGTACTGGGCTCAACAGGCTCTATCGGCAGACAAACACTGGAAATCGTTCGCGTCCTTCGAGACAAGTTCCAGATTGTAGCCCTGGCAGCCGGCCGGAACACCGATCTGCTTGTGCAACAAGCGCTGGAGTTCAGACCGAATCTGGTATACTTTGAGGAAGGCATATCCTCGAAGCCAGATTGTCTAGACTTTTGTACTTTTGCCAGCTTGGAAGAGATCGCCGGGCACCCCAACGTGGACCTGGTACTCGTAGCAACCTCCGGAAAGGCTGGCCTGAACCCAACGATCGCCGCCCTCCGGGCACGAAAGCAGGTTGCCCTGGCCAACAAGGAAGTGCTGGTTTCGGCGGGAAACCTGGTGATGGCAGAGGCTTGTCATGCGGGCATTGACATCCTGCCAGTAGATAGCGAACACAGTGCCATTTGGCAGTGCTTGCGGGGAGAGCGAACCGCCGAGATAGAGCGGTTAGTGCTGACCGCATCAGGCGGGCCCTTTTTCCGGTATGGTCATGAGGCCATGTCAGGGATCACGCCTGAACAGGCACTCAGGCATCCAACATGGCAGATGGGCAAGAAGGTAACAATAGACTCGGCAACGCTGATGAACAAGGGAATGGAAATTATCGAAGCACGGTGGCTCTTTAACGTGGCCCTGTCACAAATTGAAGTAGTCATACACCCAGGAAGCGTTGTCCATTCCTTGGTGGAATTTCGAGACGGCTCGGTGAAGGCGCAACTAAGCCCACCCGACATGCGTTTGCCCATACAGTACGCGTTAACTTATCCCGAGCGCCTTCCCAACGATCAGTTGCCAAGAATGAAGTGGGACACACCTATGTCACTCTCTTTCGAGAAGCCCGACTGGACGAGATTTCCATGCCTTACCCTGGCGAGAGAAGCGGCCGAAAAAGGGGATACCTATCCCGCCGTACTCTCCGCAGCAGATGAAGAGGCGGTAGAACTGTTCTTAGCACACCGCATAGGGTTCACGGATATTGCTAAAATAGTAGAAGCAACATTGGAGAAACACGAACCCGTAGAGAATCCTGCATTGGAGGCCATTTTGGAAGCTGATGCCTGGGCAAGACAATTTACCGCCGATTGGAGTTTGAATAAGCTATGACGATGTTTCTTATAATACTTGGCTTTGCCGGAGTACTGCTGGTCTTGATAGCCGCTCATGAACTGGGACATATGCTGGCTTCCAAGAGAGCGGGAGTACCTGTGGAGGAATTCGGTATAGGCTTCCCTCCACGCCTGATATCGATCAAACGAGGCGAAACCAGATACTCGCTTAATCTGATACCCCTCGGTGCTTTTGTCAAAACAGCCGGCGAGAACGATCCATCCATGCCCGGGAGCCTGGCAGAGAAAGGTCCCTGGACCCGGATGGGAGTCTACGCGGCTGGACCCGTTGTCAATATATTCCTGGCCTTCGTATTACTGAGCGCCTTCTTCATGCTGCCGAGTCAAATCGTGCGCGGCGACGGAGCCATGGTCCACACAGTGTCGGACGGCTCGCCCGCAGAGACCGCCGGCATCCAGGTTGGAGACATTATCCTTCGAATAGATGATCACCAAATCCGGGAGTGGCAGGACGTGCAAACAGCCGTCAATGCTGATGACGGCGGGGAAAAGGCCCTCCTCATTGAGAGAGAGGGTTCGGAAATAGAGATGACCATGACCCCGGAATACAATGCCGACTACGGCAGATACACCATCGGCGTTCTCCTGGCTTGGGGAGTGATCACCGGCGTCGAGGAAGGGTCTGCAGCAGAAACTGCCGGAATACAGACAGGTGATACCGTTTTGGCTGTGGACAACCAGCCGGTTTACAGTGACGCCAGCCTGCTGGAAGCCATAGAGACCGCTAATGAGACCGCTACCGTGGCTTTTCTGAGGACCACAGACGGCGAGACCAGCTTGAAGACAGCGGACCTCGACATTGGCACAGCATCCACCATCGAGGCAACAGGACTGGAGAAGCTATGGGTCTCAAATACGACGATTGAGACGTCCAGGCTACCCGTCGGAAGAGCTATCTGGACTGGTGGCAGTTACATAGTGAACCTGCCCTCTCTAATCAGTGAATCTGCGCCCCTCATCAGAGAGGACCCCAGCAAAATAGCAGTCGGAATAGTAGGAGCCGGCCAGTTGACTGTCGAGGCGGTAAGGACCACCGGCTTCAGCAACCTTCTGCTTCTCGGTGGAATGATCAGCCTGGGACTTGCCCTGTTCAACTTCATTCCAATACCGCCTTTGGATGGAGGCGGCATGCTAATCGCCTTTATTGAAGGTGTACGCAGAGGCAAGAGGCTTTCCCCGCGCACGATCCGGTATGCCTATATTGTCGGAACAGCCTTCATGATATCGGTATTCGTAGGTATCATGTACAGTGATATAGCAAGGCTCGTCAGATCGATCATGACTGGAGAAAGCGGTTTTGGTCTATAGAAAACGCAGGGTTTCCCATCCTTTGCGGATTGGGAATGTCACTATCGGAGGAGACGCCCCCATAGCCGTCCAGTCCATGACAAAGACCGATACCCGGAATGTTAAGGCAACTGTCCAGCAGATCGGCGAGCTTGAAGAATACGGTTGCGATATTGTCCGCATAGCTGTGCCTGACGAGGAAGCCGCCCAGGCCCTCGCGGCTATCAAGAAACGCACCAGGCTTCCCATCATAGCCGACATCCATTTCGATTACCGCCTGGCCCTTCAGGCCCTGGAATCGGGCGTAGATGGGCTCCGGTTGAATCCAGGTAATATAAGATCGGCCGAGCACGTAGCAGCCGTCGTCCGTGCCGCCAAGGAACGCGAAGTCCCGCTTCGCGTAGGCGTCAATGTCGGCAGCCTTCCCAAGTCCCTCCTTCCTGAAGCTCCCTTGCCGGACAGGATGGTGGAAGCGGCTATGGAGCACATACGTATACTGGAGGACCACGACTTTGACCTCATCAAGATATCGCTCAAAGCCTTCGATGTTCCCACCACCATTGAAGCCTACCAGTTAATGTCCGAAAAGGTGCCTTACCCCTTGCACTTGGGTGTTACCGAAGCCGGATTACTCAAGGCAGGGAGCATACGCAGTACTCTCGGCATAGGTATCCTGCTCTACTTGGGTATCGGCGATACCATCCGTGTTTCTCTGACCGCCCATCCCAGGGAAGAGGTGATCGCCGCCTACGAGATTCTCAAGGGGCTCAACCTTACGCAGCGGGGCCCAACCCTGGTCAGTTGCCCCACCTGCGGCCGGTGCGAAGTCAACCTGGTTTCACTAGCGGAAGCCGTGGAAGCGAGATTGTCCCGCATAAAAGAACCTATCAAGGTTGCTGTCATGGGATGTGTGGTAAACGGCCCTGGTGAGGCCATGGACGCGGACGTCGGTATAGCCTGCGGCAATCGTCGTGGCGTCATATTCAAGAAAGGGGAGGTAGTGCGGACGGTGGAAGAGAAGGACTTCCTCGAAACCCTGATGAGCGAGATCATGGAGGTCGCCCGGTCCGGCGGCAATCAGTTTAAGGGGTGAAGATAGATGCGCGTATCCAGGCTCTTGACCAAGACCTTGCGAGAGGTACCCAGCGAAGCGGAGACTGTTAGTCACCACTACCTGCTCCGTTCCGGTATGGTGCACCAAATCGCCGCAGGGGTTTACGCGTATCTTCCACTAGGCTGGAAAGTCCTGCGCAAGATTGAGAACATCATCCGGGAAGAATTGGACAGCGCCGGCGCCCAGGAAATTATGATGCCGGTACTGCAACCTCTCGAACTCTGGGAAAAAACCCAACGGCACCACGCTTTCGGCAAGGCGCTATTCACCCTCACCGACCGGCGTGATCGTACCCTGTGCCTGGGTCCTACTCACGAGGAGGTGGTCACTGAACTGGTTAGACATCAGGTCAGAAGCTACCGGGACCTGCCTCTTCTCATATACCAGCTCCAAACGAAATTCCGGGATGAACCCCGCCCGAGGGCCGGCCTGATGAGGGTCAGGGAGTTCACCATGATGGACCTTTACAGCTTCGACACCAACGAAGAAGCTCTGGATATCAGCTATCAGAAGATGAGAAAGGCCTATCGTAACATCTATGAGCGTTGTGGACTGCCCACCCTGGAGGTAGAGGCAGACAGCGGGGCCATAGGCGGCAAGGACTCTCACGAGTTCATGGTTATCACTGATACCGGAGAAGACGAAGTCATCCGCTGCACGACTTGTGAATATGCTGCCAATGTGGAAAAGGCAGAAAGCATAAAACCAGCCGGCGAAAGAAGATCCCTTGAGCCGGTGGAGGAAGTTGCCACTCCCGGAATGAAGTCTATCGAGGAGGTAGCAGATTTCCTGCAAGTGCCAAGAAACCGCACAATGAAGGCTGTATTCTACTCCGCCGACGGCAATCTGGTGTTCGCGGCCATCCGGGGCGACCTCGATGTGAACGAAATCAAGTTGAAAAACGCACTGAAGTGTACCGAGTTGCAATTGGCTTCCGAGCAGCAGGTCCGCCTGGCAGGACTGGTGGCTGGCTCTGCATCACCCGTTGGCCTGACCGGCGTGAAGGTGGTGGCTGACGATTCCATTACTCTGGGCACCAATTTCGTAGCCGGGGCCAACCGGCCGGACCGTCACCTGCTAAACGTGAACTACCCCCGTGACTTCAAGGTGGACATCATGCAGGACATAGCCGCTACCAGGGCGGGATATGCCTGTCCCCGTTGCGGGCATGTTCTTACCTCTACCCGCGGAGTCGAGGTAGGACATATCTTCAAACTCGGCACCCTGTTCAGTAACACCCTGGGCGCGTTTTTCCTGGACAATGAAGGTCGCCAGCAGCCCATCGTTATGGGCTGTTATGGCATAGGCGTTGGCCGCCTTATGGCGGCGGCCATTGAACAGAACCATGATGACCAGGGCATCATCTGGCCGGCTCCCCTGGCCCCCTATCAAGTGTACCTTTGCGGGATAGGCATGGACAAGACCGAAGTAGCAACCGCAGCGGACAGCCTTTACGAGGACCTGCGGGCAAACGGCGTGGAGGTACTGTATGACGACCGGGCGGAGTCACCGGGCATCAAGTTCAACGACGCCGATCTTCTGGGCATACCCCTGCGGGTTGTCATCAGCCCGCGCACCCTCAAGCAGCAGGGAGCAGAGGTCAAGAGGCGCAACTCCAAGGAGAGCCAGATTATGCCGCTGGACGACCTCATACGTCAACTCAAGAGCTGGTCTTAACCGGCGGGCACACTCAAGGGCCTTGGCTCACACCTGCTTCGCCGAGTTCCGCACCCGCTTTCTAACCTTCCACAACTGCTCCACCAGTGAGGCGGGCTCCTCCTTGCCTTGCTCCTCCCATGGCTTACCCAGACCCAAATCGCTCGCAATGATCTTGTAGCAGTTGTAGGACTCGGAAGCACCGGCGTTGGAGCCCACATGCCAGCACCCTCCGGTGGCATATAGATTCTTAACCGGTGTGCGATGATTTGCCAACTCAGGCGTCGGCCGCTTGTCCACGTTCTGGTAGGCAGGACGATCGATTCCGGCCATGGTGCCCCGAGGCCCCAGGTTCTTCATGCGTAGATTATCATAGGGGCTGTTGGTATCCACACCGATGACGTTGCTCCATGTCATGTTGGGAGCATACTGCTGCCAGATGCCTATCAGTTCGTCAGCATAGCGCTCCTTGATTTCCAGCCACTCCCTCTCCGTGTAGCGTGTCGCCGGCGGCGCCAGCTGCTCGCTCTGGGCAACGTGCTTGCCGGGCGGCGCATAGGAGGGATCTACAATGCTGTGACAGGTCACCGTAGGGCAGTAGTCTTCCAGAGGGGGCCATGTCTCCAGCTTCTCGTACATGCACTCTCGGACTATATGCATGGGATCGGGGTCCGGTTGCAGCCCCAGCCATAGGCAGTCGTGAATATCCGGATTGAAGCTTTCCGCGACGTATTCAGGCGCTTCATGAAGGGCAAAAGTATACCACATCAGGCAGCCGAAATTGGCCTCCAGCAAATCGACCCGTTTGGCGGTTAGCTTGTCCAGGTACTCCCGGCCGATAAGGTCGAAGCAGAGTTGCCACGGACTCATGCCCGCACTGACCACCAGCTTCCGGGCAGCAATTTGGCTCCCGTCGGCCAGCCTTACTCCAGTAGCAGTACCATTTTCAATGATCACCTTATCGACTTCCGCATGCGTAAAAAACTTGCAACCGTTTTGCACCAGGATCTGGTGAGCGGCATGTGCGACCTGGTGAGTGCCACCTCGGGCAAAACCTATGGTCGGCAAGGTCGTGGCCATACCCAGTGCGTTAATGCCGTCGCCGAGTTGCGTAACATCAGTCACGCCCGATACTGCGAATCGCAGGATACACGACTGCAGTTCCGGACTTTCATACCATTCCCGGCACATGCGGAGTACGCTGGCCGACATGACCAGGCCATCCGGATTGAAACCGGCCTCAAGAAGCTTCGGGTACACGGCTATCTGTCTCTCGAGGAATTCCGGTTGCATTCGCCACTCGGCCGGATTGTACAGCGTGTCCATCTGCACGTTCTGCCATTCATCCGTATGCTCCAGAGCGGACACCCTGAGCCAGGTCTCCGCGTCAGCCTGGGAAAATCTGGCCAGTTCTTTTGCTGTGCGCTCCTGGTGGGGGTCATGCTTGTCACTGTAGATGGCCAGGCACGTTCCATTGTCCCGGAATACGAAGCCATCGCTGCAGAGATGCTGCTCCCACCGGGCGCCATATTCCCAGAACTCCGGAAAGTCTCGCCACACCGGCAGATAGTACCAGGGCAAGATAATGTTAGCATGGTCGTTACCCCGGAAGCCGGGCGCCGACATCTCTTCAGTCGACAGGCAACCGCCAATCTCGTGGCGCCTCTCGAAGATACCCACGCTCATGCCGGCGTACTTGATCAGATACATGGCCAGCAGGAGTCCCTTGTTCCCGCCCCCGATAATAACGGCATCATAAGTTGCGTCCGCCATAGTGCCTCCTTTTGTGAACCAATTCCCCCTGCTGCCGAGGAACATGGGTGTGCAGGTCTTGGAACGGACTTTCTTGGGAAGTCTCTTGGACTTGCCAAGGACTTGCATACAGAAAGTCGGGTACGATACCTGGTGGAAATAATACACTGCAAGTATAAGAAAGTTATGAGGCAGGAATTAGAGCAGGGTTATACCGCCTTCGAACTAGTCCGAGACCAGATGTCGACTCTGTAAATCTGAGGGCACTCACTGATCTTGACGTCACGTACTCAGAGAAGTTCCTGGATTCACAGCGAGTGATGGCTCTCCACCATGTCGATCGCGGCGTACGGGAGTTATCTGCCCCATAGCGAGATGGCGGGAATGTTCATGGAGAAAGCCTCGCTATCTGCTCCCCAAACTCCGGATACGCCGCGATAAGCGCATCGCGATTCCCCGTCTCGTAGTCCGCATAATCAAATCCAGGCGCCACGGTTGTGCCCATAAGGGCAAACCGGCCACCTGGTATGAGCCTGGCCCCTTGCCAAGCACCCCGGGGGATTACTATCTGCGGGCTCATTCCCGCAGCCAGATCAGTGCCCAGCACCTTCTTGACTCCGTACCCGCCCGGAAATAGAAGCAGCATTTCCACAGGGTCACCCGCGTAGAAGTGGAAGATCTCATCGCTCTGCAGTTTGTGCATGACGGAACAGGTCTCCGGCGTCAGCATGTAATAAATGGCCGTCCCCAGAGACCGGCCGCCCTTGTAACGGTCCGGTAACCCGCCGGATGTGGACGGAAGCAACTGCTCATTCGCCCTGTATGTTTCCACGAAGAACCCGCCCTCTCTGGGATGGGGCTGCAGTTTGAGCCATTCCTTCAACTGCTCGACAGTCATCATGCGCGTCTCCTCCAAACAGGCGTGTTCGGTCTATTCGAAAACGCTGGTCGGTTCGAACCTGTCCACGTCAAAGAGACCCCGGTCGGTCATTTTTAACCGGGGAATAACAGGAAGAGCCATGAAGGACAGGGTCATGAAGGGAGCGGTCAGGGACGAACCCAGGTCCTTGGCCGAGCGATCGATGCGGGTATAAAGAGCAGCCACCTCTTTGCCGTCCAGGTCGCTCATGAGACCGGCCACAGGCAGGGGCAACACCAGCTCCTGGGACCCTTTGACTGTACAGATCCCGCCGCGTTGGGCCATTACTGCATTGATGGCCGCACAGATATCCTCGTCGCCTGCACCTACGGCTATAACGTTGTGGGAATCGTGGGCAATAGAGGCAGCGATGGCCCCGCCTTTTATGCCAAACCCCCGAATGAAACCGATGGCCGGAGGAGCCTCCTGGTAGCGATTGATCACGGCGATCTTCAGAATATCCCGTTCCAAGTCCGAAACCACGTTGCCTCCCATGACTTTCGGAGACTCCGTTGACCTGCCGGTGTAGAGTTGTCCATCAAGGGCCTCTATTACCTTGAGATTATTGCCTTCATCTCTCACCACCAACTCGGCAGCACCCACCGATCTCTGTTTGAAGTTGTTGACTATGCCGGCTGCCACCATTGGAAAACGGGCTTCCCCCCTCTCAGCAACAAGCTGGCCGTCAATAAACGTACGTAACACGTTGAAGTCGGACAGATTGTCTACCTCGAGGAAGTCGGCAGCATCACCCTCCTGCAGCAGGCCCGCGTCGAGTCCGTAATGCTGCACCGGGGTCAAAGAGGCACATCGCAGTACCTTCATCCGGTCCAGTCCCGAAGCCAGCGCTCTCTGCACCAGAACATTGATATGGCCCGCCACCAAGTCGTCAGGGTGCTTGTCATCGCTGCAAAACATACACTGTTCCGGATAGGTATCCAGGAAGCCGATGAAGGTGTCGAAATCCTTGGCCGCAGACCCCTCCCTGATCAACAACTTCATGCCCAAGGCCAGTTTCTCCTGTGCCTCTTCACGGGCCAGTGTTTCATGGTCGGTTGTGATACCTGCCTTGAAGTACTTCTTCAAAGCTTCGCCTGTGAGCCCAGGAGCGTGCCCATCAACAGGCTTGCCACTCTTTGTGGCTGCTGCTATCTTGGCCATGACTTCGGGGTCATTATTGAGGACACCCGGAAAATTCATCATCTCGCTCAGATACTTTATATCGTCACGCCTGAGAAGTTCTTTCACATCCTCAGTACCGATACTTGCGCCGGAGGACTCGAAAGGCGTTGCCGGCACTGAAGACGGCGCGCCAAAGTAGAACTTGAATGGGACCAGCTTGCCATCTTGGACCATGTAATCGACCCCCGGCACGCCCAGAACATTGGCTATTTCGTGCGGGTCCGAAATCGAGGCTACGGTCCCGTGCCTGACCGCCAACCTGGCGAATTCAGATGGGACCATCATGGAACTCTCGATATGTACATGAGAGTCCACCAGTCCCGGCGTGATGAAGGTATCGTAGTGCTTGCCGGACTCCTTCTTGATGCGAGTTATGACACCCTCGCTGATCTCGATTATGCCAGGGTAGATGGCGTTCTCGACCAAATCAACGATATTCCCCGATATCTCCATTCGTCTCCTTTCGACACCCTCCAATTAAATCACGCCCCGTTCCCTTACAGATTCTATCTGAGAGGGTGACATACCGGCTATGTCCCGTAGCACCCCTTCTGTGTCCTGTCCAAGATCAGGACTCGTCCTAACAACGGAAGCAGGCGTGCGCGACAGCTGGACCGGGGAGTTGACAACCCTGTACTTCCGGTTCTCAGGCCCGACGACCTCCGTAAACATGTTCCTGGCCACCACTTGAGAGTCCACGGCCACCTGGTCTATCCTGTTCACCGGCCCGCAAGAAATTCCTGCTTCTTCAAACCCGCGTATCCACTCAAAGGTATCTCTGGACCTGAAGGCAGCATTCAGAATGGGCTCCAGTTCTGCGTAATTCTGTGTCCTCAGATAGCCGTCCGCAAATCTGGGATCATCTATGATATCAACCCGATCGATGACTGCGCAGAATAGGGGCCATTGGTCGCCCGCTATGGCCACGGCCACATGACTGTCACGGGTAACAAAGACCTGGAAAGGACTAAAGACCGGATGTCGGGTACCCAGTGGACCGGGAACTTCGCCCGTGGCAAAATAGCGGGCGAAGGCGTTCTCTTGAAGCGCCACCTGGCAGTCAAGCATGCTGATATCGATCATCTGACCCAGCCCGCTTCTGGACCTCTCCTGCAAGGCTGACAGGACTCCAATACACAAAAACATCCCGGCCATGATATCACCAATGGATGCGCCCGGCCGGACAGGAGGCCCGCCAGGCTCTCCAGTCACACTCATAATGCCACCCATGGCCTGTACGACCACATCGAAGGCAGGTTTACCGGCATAAGGTCCCGTCTGTCCGAACCCGGAGCAGGAAGCATACACCAAACCGGGATTATGCTCCCGGACAGCCTCGTAATCAAGGCCGAGGCGTTTCATCGTCCCCGGTACGAAGTTCTCCACAAGCACGTCCGATTTGCGGACGAGTTCCAGCAAGATGTCCTTTCCCTCCGGCCTGGACAGGTCCAACGTAATGCTCCTCTTGCCCCGGTTGATGCTCATGAAATAGGAGCTTTGGCCATCAATGAATGGGCCATTTCCCCTGGCTATGTCTCCCCGGCCCGGTTGCTCTACCTTGATCACTTCCGCACCAAGGTCATTCAAGACCATGGTTGCGTATGGACCTGCCAGTACCCTGCTCAGGTCAAGAATTCGTATTCCTGCCAGTGGCCCGTTCGGGAATGACTCCGCCATGTTGGACTCATTGTAGCAAGACGGGGAAACCGATACAAAAGAATGGCAAAAAGTCAGCCGCGCTTCTGCAACGCCTTGTATATGGTGTCCATCAGTACTTGTGGGCTGGAAGGTTTGACCAGATAGGCAAAGGCCCCCATTGCCACTGCTTCCTCAGCCTTCTCCAATGAGGTGAGGCCGGTGAGGATTATAACCTCTGCCGTATAACGGGACTCCTTAAGCTTGCTGAGAAGTGTCATTCCGTCCATATCTGGGAGGGTCAGGTCCAGCAGGACGATATCAAACGGTTTCTTGCCCAGCTTGTCCAGGGCCTCCTGGCCGGTAGATGCCTGGTCTGTTCGGTACTGGCTCTTTAACTCGACAACATCGGTCAAAGCCATCCTTACCGCCTCATCGTCATCGACCACTAGTATGTCTGCTGTTTTCATTCCAACGTTTCCTCTATGACCGGCAGGCCTACGGTGAAGGTTGTCCCCACCCCTTCCCGGCTCTGGACCCGAATATAACCGCTCTGTTTTTCGACCAGGGCCTTGACAATAGACAGGCCAAGACCTATTCCCTTGGCTTTGGTAGTGTACAGGGGCTCGAATATCTTGTCCATACTATCCTCGGGTATTCCAACGCCGGTGTCACTTACAACCATTTCCGCGGATTCACCCCTGTGGCTAGTCGAGACTGTGAGCGTGCCTCCCCGGGGCATGGCCTGGACCGCATTTGTGATCAGATTATGCAAGATACGGCTTACATGACCTGCGTCCGCCCGCACGCCCGGCAGGTCAGGGGAAAGCAGGGACTGTACAGCAACGCTTTTCGGCACGAGTATGCCTTCGAATATCCCGTAAGCGACTTGATTTATGTCAACCCTGCCAAGCTCAGTCTCCTTTGGACGCGAGAAGTCAAGGACGTCGGCAATAGTCTTGTCGCAAGCATTGATTTGCTTCTCCAACATTTCGAGATGCCTTTGTATCTTCTCATCAACAAGCGAGCCTCTCGCGGAGTCCTTGTCCAGCCTGGACCTTAGGTACTCCACGGAGAACCGAATTGCTGCCAGAGGACTGCGTAATTCATGCCCCAGGCCACCGGCAAGTTCACCAATCGCCGCCAGCTTCTCTGCGCGAATCAGTCTCTCTTGGGCATCGGTCAATTGCCTGGTGCGATCGGCAACCATCCGCTCAAGATCGTCAGAGTGCTCCTCCATCCGTTTCTCAATAATCTTACGTTCGGTTATGTCGGTCATGATGCCGGTGATTCCCAGCCAACGTCCATCCTTATGGGCAGCTCGACCGGAAACCCGTACATAACGGATGGTGTAATGCCGGTCCAGAACACGCAGCTCAAAGGGTTCTACCTGGCCAGCCACTGTACGCTGCAGGTTCTCGAACAGTGCGTTCAGATCGTCGCCGTGGACAAAGCGGGTGAGTGTCTCTCCAACCAGCTGCTCAGGCTCGAACCCCAGCAGTAGGGAGATAGCCGGACTGACATAGGTGAAGCGCCCTAGAGCATCCAGGTAGAATATTACGTCATTTGTGTTCTCGACCAGGTTCCGGTACTTCGCCTCCGATTCCAATATTTCCCTCTCAGCCCGCCTGCGTTCCATGGCATTGGAGATTATCTCCGAGCATATTCGGATGACAGACAGCTTCTCCAAGGCCTGGTCATCGTCGCCCGCCGCAATTTCGCAGCTCAGGATACCGGCAGGCCGGCTGCCAATGATGATGGGCGACGCCAGAACAGTAGCGATGCCATGCGCCAGGAGAACGTGTTTGTCCATGACAGCCTCATCGGGCAGATCAAGTACACCAATCCGCAATGTTTCCCCGTCAAGTATGCGTTTTGCCAACCAGGGACAAGTCTCCACAAAAATGCTGCCTGACAAGGCCTCGCGGCTTTCCATGTGCTTGCACGGCCACATGTGAGTGATACCCGCATTACAGCCATCTTGGGGAAGAACGTATACGCTGGCTCTGCGCGCCCCGACAAATCGGCCAATATCTTCGAGTGATTGCCTGATTGCCTCGTCCACGTCCTCAGTCTGTATAAAACGCGACGAGACATCGGCAATAACCTTCTCCATCTCCAGCTTTCTTTGAATGATGCCCTCAGCCTGCCTGCGTTCGGTTATATCACGGGCAACTCCCAGGATACCGGCCGGCCTGGAATCCTGGTCCAGTATGAAAGTGAACTGTATTTCAGTCCACTTATGAGAACCATCTTTGCAGAGCAACTCTACCTCTGCAGTCCATGGATGCCGCTCGTTCCCGTGCCCTTCGTTAAGGGAGTCCACTTCGGCGCGCATTCTGCGGAGCACCAGCGCATGCGAGTCCGGCAACAGGTTCGTAGACAGGTTGCGACCCCTTAGCTCGTCAGCGACGAAGCCGGTCAGATGAGTAACGGAAGGACTGACGTACGTGTATCGCAAGTCCATATCCGTCGTCAGTATAACGTCGGACGCGTTCTCGGCCAGCAGCCGGTAACGCATCTCCTCCTGTTGAAGGACCTTCTGAGATTCGGATAGTGCCCCAAGCATCCCGTCGATACTGCCGGCCAGCGTTGAAAGCTCGTCCGTCCCGGGTATTTGCACGCTCCCCGTCGGATTTCCGCTGGCGCTGATCGTGTTAACATTGGCTGTCAGACGGGCCAACCGCGACAGCACCCATCGTTCAGTGATGAAAATAGTCAAGGCGCCAAAACCAAGACCGAGCACGATGAGGCCCAAAAGGAAGTAGGTCATGGTCTGGACTCCTTGCTGATAGATGGTCCTCGGCATCTCGGTAACCAGCACCACCGCCGGGTCCCCATAGATGTCGTCCAGTACCATGTAACCAGCGATAGACTGGCTTCCCAGCGTCTCCAGCACTATCGGTAATTCCTTCTGAGAGTCGGGGCGTTCTTCACGCAAGCTCTCAGGCAGGCCGGGTTCACCATATAGCCGAAAGGCCAGTGAAAGCTGCGTAACCCCGGACAACTGCTCAATCTCTGCCTTGCTCAGATATCGGCCCATTATGATCCAACCCCGGGGTGGGCCCTGGTCCCTGCTGGTAAGGACCGGCCGGGAGGCGACTACAAGTGCCCGATCATCCAGGACCAAAATACCTTTCACTGCCTCATTTGCCAGTCGGTAACTCTGTAAGACGTGCTCCTCCATACCCTTGGAGACCGGCACTTCTTCATCGTTCTCCAAGTCGAAGGCTTTACCGTGAACGATATTGCCCATCGTATCAACGTACAGCAGCAGGTTGAGTCTAAGCCCCTTGAAAGTCCCGTCGGCAAGATTTGATTCGATGAAGTCCTCGTTTTGGTCATGCATGAAGTTCCATGAGTCATCCCAGGAACCCCAATCATAAGCCCATGCATCGAGGTTGTACAAGCTCCTGTCCAAGGCCCCAAAGGTGCGCATGACATTCTGCCGGGCTTCCTGTTGCTCGAGGTCGGAGAAGCTGTTAAGGACCGTGATACGGGTGGTCAGAAACAAGGCTACTATGAGCGCAAAGAAGGTGAAGCCTATGGCCAGTATCACTTTCTTGCGCAGGCTTATGGGTTCGGTTTTCAGGAACTTAATCGAGTTGTCTCCCAGGTTCTAGACAAGGTAACGGAACAATCCTTCAGATGCACCGCAGGGGCCTTTAGATTGCGTCCTTGATCAGTTCTATCCTTGTTACACGTCCCTGGCCGTCCAGGTCCATGGCCACTACATCAAACCGGCAGGCATCGGGCAAATCTTTATGTGTCTGTAGGTAGGTCAGGCCGGCGGAGACCAGCCTCCTTTGCTTCGCCCCGTTTATTGACTCCTCTGGAGACACCAGACCGGGCACAGTCCTGGAACGCACCTCTACAAAAACGAGACAATCTTCGTCCTGGGCTACGATGTCGATTTCGCCCGTCCGGCACCGGTAATTGGTCTCCTTTATGCGGTATCCCTTCTTCCTGAGGAAGTCCGCTGCCTTGCTCTCGCACAGCTTCCCCATACTCTCCCTGCTCAAGGCTTGATCACCTCCTTGTAAGGTGCGAAGGAACGACGGTGTATTGAGGAGAAGCCAAGGTTCTTGAGACTCCGCAGGTGCTCCGCTGTGGCATACCCCTTGTGCACAGCCAGCCCGTATCCCGGATAGAAGCCGTCCAGTTCAGCCATGTAGCGGTCACGAGTAACCTTGGCAATGATAGATGCACAGGCAATCGACAAGCAGATTCGATCGCCGTGCACTACCGGGCATTGAGGAAGCCGTACCCTGGGCAGAGACAAGGCATCAACAAGTATGTAGTCCGGCGCTGTCCTTAACCGGGAAACGGCCAGGGTCATGGCTGTTCTTGTCGCCCGGACGATGCCGACGTTGTCTATATCGATGTGAGATACGATGCCCACACCGTAGGGAATTGCAGCCTCCCTTACCATTTCATAGATACTCTCCCTTTTTCCCGCCGGCAATTGCTTGCTGTCCCGGACCTGGCAAAGCCACGGTATGCTTGGATCCACGGGAAGTATAACGGCTGCAGCCACTACCGGACCGGCAATGGCACCGCGTCCCACTTCATCAACGCCAGCTATCGACCAATAGCCCTGAGCCCTAACTTCCATTTCCTTGATAAAAGTAGGCGGTTCCATCTAAGCTGCCTCAATTGTCCCGCCACCCAGCAACCGCTCACCGTCATAAAAGACCGTTGCCTGGCCCGGCGTTACAGCCCTCTGCGCCTTATCAAATACAATCTCTGTCCGATCTTCACCGGGAAAAAGCGTCGCACTGGTTTCCGGTGACCTGTAGCGGACCTTGGCCTTCACGTTCAACGGCCCTATCGGTACCTGGTCCACATAGTGGACACTGCTTATGGCAAACCTGGAAATATAGAGATTCTCAGAACTGCCCACCACCACCGTGTTATTCTCCGCATCGATGCCGGTAACGTAAAGGCGTTCCCCCCCTGAACACCCCAGCCCTGCACGCTGGCCCACTGTATAAAGCGCTACTCCGCCGTGCCTGCCCAGCACCCTGTTGCCCGCGTCTACCATGTTACCCGGCACCATCTCAACTCGATTCTTCACGAAGTCCCGGTACCCGCCGTTCGCCGTAAAGCACAAATCCTGGCTTTTCCTTTTGTCCGCAACCGGTAGACCTCTTGTCCTGGCCATATCCCGCACTTCCGACTTAAGGTATTCGCCAAGAGGAAACAAAAGGTATTGTAGTTCGGACTGCCCCAGAGTATAGAGAAAGTACGTTTGATCAGAGGAGGCATCCAGTGCCTTGTACAGTCCATACCTCCCGTCCTGCTGTTTGATTCTGGCGAAGTGCCCCGTGGCCAGACAAGCTGCGCCCATAGCTCGCACCCGAGCCAGGAGCAGATCAAACTTCACGTGCTGATTGCAGGCTATGCATGGATTGGGCGTCCTGCCCCTGACGTACTCCCTGCAGAAATAGTCGACAACACAGGAATCAAACTCCTCTTCCAGGTTTAGCACATAGTGGGGTATACCCAGAATCCCACAAACATGGCCGGCATCGCCCAGGTCCACAGCAGAGCAGCAAGCAGGTTGGGTATGGTCCATACCATGTCGTTGCTCACACCAGAGCTTCATGGATACCCCGAAGACATCATAGCCGGCTTCCTGAAGCAAAGCTGCTGCAAGCGAGGAGTCTACGCCGCCGCTCATGGCCACAGCCACCCGGGTCCTGTTAATTACCATCGTTTCAATTCCAGGCTTGCCGCTGGGATATCTATGGCGTTGTATTGGGCAATAAGGCCTGGACCTCCGCCCAAATCCGGCCTCGTATCTGCTTCAGCGGCAGGGTTGCGTCAATCACACGCCAGCGCTGGGAATCCTGTCCCGCAAGATCGAGGTAGCCGTCCCGCACACGCTGGTGAAAGGCAACTTCTTCATCTTCAAAACGATCGGGACGGAGCGACTTCTTTCGGGCCAAGCCGACATGGGCAGGCACATCCAGCAAGAACACCAGGTCCGGATGGATGCCTTGTGTAGATATCTTATTCACAAGTTCTATAGACCGGAAGTCAACCCCCCTGGCATATCCCTGGTAAGCTTTTGTCGACTCAGTGTACCGATCGCAGACTACTATTATACCTCGTAACAGGTTTGGTTGTATCAATTCTGTAACCAACTGAGTCCGAGATGCCGCGATAACGAACAACTCAGCCAGCGGTGTAATATGCTTCACACGTGGACTTTTGAGTAGGTGTCTGAGCCTGTTGCCAAGAGGGGTACTCCCCGGTTCGTGAACCAGGATGGCGTCCAGACCAGCATCCAGTAACTTGCGATGAAGTTCCCTGGCCTGAGTACTCTTGCCGCTACCCTCGCCGCCTTCAAAGCTTATGAACAAAGCCGGCTACTTTCTACTCACGGAATATTTCCACACTGCGCTGCGGTTCCTTGCCCGAACTGCGAGAGGCAAGACTGTGACGCTCGGCCATCATATGCTGCAACCTTCGGATGTAAGCGCTGCGCGGGCTGAGTTGTACGGCCTCCCTGCCGCCAATGATTTCAACGATCGCCTCTTCCGCTTCCTTGAGGGCATGGTCCAAGGTTGTCGCCCTGCGCTTGCTCGAAGAAACCGATTCAAGGAACTGTCTCATATCAGCTATGTTGCTGCTTTTGAGAACGTATACCGGTATCCCGGCTGCCTCCGCGTCTCTCACTCTCTGGGGCTTTCGCCGGTAGTAGGTCTTCGAGGTAACCAGCAGATCAGCTTCGCGAAGGTCCGCCACGACGCTTATCGGAATCTGCTTCTCTTTGGCTACCTGACGCAGTTTGGCCTGATTAATGCCGAAGGGATAGATGCTGGGCAGCGCCTCGCTTTCCACGAACGGTTCAGATTTGCTTGCTGTCTCAGGGGTAGCCGGGGAGGCATAGGACTGGATCCTTTCTCCCTTCTTGTGGAGTACGCCCTCCTCATCAAGCCAGCGCACCTGTGTGGTGATACGCCGCCCTCTGAGGATTGCATCGACTACCTCGGCCACATCGGGATGGACCGCAATCATGTTGAAACCCTGGATCTCGATAAGAACGTCGAAGGTAGGAGGAGCCTTTCTCTCCAGGATCGATTTCTGGGTCTTGCGGCGGCGAGCTTCTTCATCGCTGAGGGTGACTGTCTGTATTCCGCCTACCAAGTCCGATAGTGTGGGGTTGAACATCAGATTCTCCAGAGTGTTCCCGTGTGCCGTACCCACAAGCTGCACCCCCCTCTCAGCAATGGTGCGGGCCGCCATGGCTTCCAGCTCGGTGCCTATTTCATCAATGACGATGGCCTCTGGCATATGGTTCTCCACAGCTTCAATCATGACAGCGTGCTGGAGCAATGGGGTAACCACCTGCATTCTCCGTGCATGGCCGATAGCGGGATGCGGTATATCGCCGTCTCCGGCTATTTCGTTGGACGTGTCCACGATGATAACCCGCTTGCGCAACTCATCTGCCAGTACACGCCCCACCTCTCTTAGCATGGTTGTCTTACCCACGCCCGGGCGGCCCAACAGGAGTATGCTCTTGCCCGACTGAACAAGGTCTTCGGTCAGCTTGATGGTGCCGAACACCGCCCGGCCAACACGGCATGTCAGACCGATGATCCGGCCTTGCCTGTTACGAAAAGCCGATATCCTGTGAAGCGTCCTCTCAATACCCGCACGGTTGTCCTCACCAAAAGCACCTATCCTTGAAGTCACGTACTCTATATCCTGATAAGTCACCTCATCACCATTAACGGTGATTTCGTAATTCATAAACCTGGCTTCGGGCATCCTGCCCAAGTCCATGACCACTTCGAGAAGTTCGGCGCGATCCTCATGCCGCCTTATTGGCCCCGCTATGGGGGGAGGCAGAACATCAAAAAGGGCATCCAGGTCGTCGATTATAGTCTGTTGCATTCTCCACTCTTCCCTCAAGCACTGGCCGGGATCAGGCAGGGCAGCTTCTTGCGGTATACTGGCTCCTTGCTCAGGACTTCATAACTGCCTAGGACAGAGAACCCATAAGATTGCAGCAAGCTCGACACACGTGCCTGATGACTCGGCAGAAGACAGGCTCTAGTACGGCAGCCTTCAAGGAGACGTAGCCCGTTGTCCACAATCTGTTCCATTTCTTCTTCGGGTAGCGTCAGTATATCAAGCTGTCCGTGCTGTCTTTTCCTTCGCATGTTAAACCAGGCACTGATCTGGCCGCCTTTCTCAAAGACCCATTCGCTCCCCAAACCTCGCTCCCTGTTCACCTTCCAGTCCTTGTAAGTTAGTCCTTCGACCCGTTGTATGGAAGCAGGCACGGTCTTCCGGTACAAATCAAAAAGCCCGTATTCGTCCTCCCATCTTCTGCGGCGCAATAGAGTAGGACCGTCATCTACAAATCCGGCTCCGCTGTCTTCGTTGCTGCAATAATACAGGTCTTCGCGAAGATATGGCGAGAAACCCGCGTTACAAGCAGCATCGAGAAGGGAATCATCTGCGGGAAGCCGGAGGAAGATCCTTTCAATTCCCAGTTCACCCCCGGTCAAGCTCAATCTTTCCAGTAGCGAGGCGGCACAGTCAGTATCGCAATTCTTGAGGACCAGATGTTCCACTTCCCACGTACACAGGTGTGCACGACTTCTCACCGCTGCCAGTCCCCGGAAATCGAGTCCATTCATCTTGACCCAGGTATGGCGTCTGTCTCGCAGGTTCATGGACCGGATCAGAAGTCTTGCCATGCTGGGCAAAATAGCAGCTTCTGAAGAACCCACATTCTCCTTAGTGCTGGCCACATCCGACAGCAAGCCGTTTTGCGTGACTATCACAAAAAGGTCTATGGGTAGAAAGGACCGTATCATTTAACTCAATCTTACCAACCCCTGGTTGCTATCAACTCTTCCCCCGGTATCGTTCTTATATCCAGCCCGGGCATGGCCTCACCCAAACCCCTGGAAACCTCAGCAACGATCTTTGCATCTTGATAGTGGGTTGTAGCCTTGACGATGGCTTTCGCTCTCGCTTCAGGGTCCGACGATTTGAAGATTCCCGACCCTACAAAGACACCATCCGCTCCCAACTGCATCATTAGCGCCGCATCTGCAGGTGTTGCAACACCCCCGGCAGCAAAATTTACTACCGGCAACTTGCCCGCCTTCTGCACTTCCATGAGCAAATCCATAGGCGCACCTAGGGCTTTAGCCTCGGCCATCAATTCTTCACGTGGCATATTCATTATCTTCCGCAGTCCATCCATAACCGCTCTGATATGCTTGACAGCCTCCACGATATTCCCTGTTCCAGCTTCCCCCTTGGTGCGGATCATGGTTGCACCCTCAGCTATGCGCCTTAACGCTTCACCAAGATCACGGCATCCACAAACGAACGGCACCTTGAAATCGTGCTTCCACACATGGTGTGACTCGTCTGCAGGAGTCAATACTTCCGATTCGTCTATATAGTCCACCCCGAGAGCCTCCAGCACCTCGGCCTCGACAAAGTGGCCAATCCGGCATTTTGCCATAACTGGAATACTGACACTCTTCATTATAGCCAAAATAATGTCCGGGTCTGCCATACGAGCCACTCCGCCTGCCGCTCTAATATCGGACGGCACTCGCTCCAGGGCCATAACCGCGCAGGCTCCGGCTTGCTCCGCTATCCTCGCGTGCTCGGGAGTGACCACATCCATGATTACCCCGCCCTTCAACATCTGAGCGAGACCCGTCTTGACAGCCCAGGTCCCTTTTTCCATTCCTACCTCCTACCATACAGAGGATAATCTTAGCAGTTATAATCTTCAATACAGCAACAAACTGCCTCTGACTCCTGATCGTATCCACTACGAGTTTATGTTATATTTTATAGCGGTGGTCTGTCATTTAGCAAGTGATACGGCAGCTATCTGGATCAAGCAGGGGTATAGATTTGTACGATACACTCATAATCGGCGCAGGGCCTACCGGGAACTACATTGCTGCTCAACTGGCCCGGTTCGGACACAGGGTCATGGTCATAGAAAGGCAGGTCCGTTTCGGCAAGTCTACCTGCTGCACAGGGATTGTAGGCAAGGAATGCCTGAATACCTTTTCCATAGGCAGGGAAGCTGTCGTTAACGAAGCAAGATCGGCCACTTTCTTCGCTCCATCCGGCAAGTCCCTGGAACTTTCCAGGCCGGATACTCAAGCATATATCCTGGACCGAAAGATATTCGACGATTACTTGGCCCGCCATGCCCAAGCGCAAGGTGTGGAATACCTGATGAACACCCGTGTGAATGACATCCAGACCTCCTCCACAGGCGTACGTGTGGCGGCCGCCAGCAACGGACGCAAAGTTGTGCTGGAAGGCAAGTGTGCCGTTCTTGCCTGTGGATTTGGCTCGAATTTGCCGGTAGGTTCACGCTCGGGCAAAGAGGGTGACTTCGTGATGGGTGCACAAGCTGAAGTGGCGCTATCCGACGACCGGGGAGTGGAAGTCTATTTCGGCAACAGTGTTGCACCAGGTTTTTTTGCCTGGCTTGTACCTACCATAGCCGGTCAAGGGCTGGCCGGCCTGATGACACGAAGCCATACAAGTTTGCACATGCAAGAGTTTCTCCACAGCCTGCAAGCGAGCGGCCGTATAGGCTCCCAGCAAGGAGAAGTCAAATTCGGCGGCATCCCGCTCAAACCTTTGCGGCGGACTTCCGGCAAAAGAATACTCTATGTCGGCGACGCGGCTGGGCAGGTGAAACCGACCACCGGTGGGGGTATTTACTATGGGCTGACTTGTGCCCGGATAGCAGTAGATGTCCTGCACCGGGCAATCAGCAGGAACGAATTCAGCAGCCGGACAATGTCAAGATATGACAGGCGTTGGAAGAGGCTGCTATTGCGGGAACTGAGGATGGGCCACCGGGCTCGCTGGCTATTCGAAAGACTGGATGACCATCAGATAGAACGTCTCTTCGATCTGGCGCGAGCCAGGCAGATAGACCGATGGATGCAACACTACGATGGGTTCTCCTTTGACGGGCACGGACAGCTTCTACTGGCAATCGCCCGTTACCTGGGGCCTTTCGGTTGCTTTTCCGCAGTGCGCACGCTGTCAACCGGCTGGCTGAGACCCCGGTGATTAGTCCCAAACCTGTTTACCTTTCTCAAGGTTTGCGGTTAAACTGTTCCCACTTATATTATCATGAGGAGGTGCGGCATGAGTGGAAGCCTGTGGGACCGTGAATTCAAACCCTCTGATGATGCCTTGCATCCTTCGGAATCGCCGGGCAGGTGGGAGTGGTGGTATTTCGATGCCGATTTTACAGACGGCCATTCCATTGCCGGTTCTTTTCATTTTGGCAGCCCCCGACCACCCGCCTATCCAGATGCCAGGTTCATAGAGATCACACTTTACGACCCCCAGGGGAATAAGCAGCTTACCAGGAAGCGTTATCCAATTGAGCAGTGCTACGCTTCGCTGGATGCGTGCAAGGTCACCATCGGTCCTAACATCTACGAGGGAGACCTCCCGAATTACCACATAGCGTTCCGGGAGGGCGCTTTCGGTTGCGATCTGCATTACGAGAGCCTTGTACAGCCGTACGGCCCTGTAGAAACAGGATGGGGCGGCAGCACCATGGGCTGGTCAAACAGCGCCGCCCGGTCGAAAGTTACAGGTACCATCACTTGGGAGGGCAAAACCATCCCTGTTAGGGGCGAAGGATACCACGACCATAACTGGGCCGATGCTCCCATGTCGGCAGCTACCCTGACCGCCAACGCCTTCTGGGGCAGGCTGTATCTGGAAGAATGGACCTTGAACTGGCAGGGTGGCCGGATGATCAGGAAAATGGACCACCGCCCGGCCGGGCGTCTGATCGTATGGAAGAACTGGGATATCGTAGCAATCACGGACAAGGTGAGCGGCACACCCACGGGGTACACCACAACAGAGACCGGCATCGAATACCCCCGCCGCATAGTTATCTCTTGCCACGACCCCGGGGTCGCCGAGGGCGATATGAGACTACAGGTAGAAAAGGTCATCCACTTCATGGACCTTCATAGCAGGCTCAAACCTTTTGAAAGGTGGTTCGAGGAAACCTTCGTTGGGCCTTCCCGCTACTACCGTCACCGCTTTGCTTATGACTTGGACCTGCTCATCTGCGGAGAGAGAGTGCATAACACAGGTTCCAGTTGGTGCGAGCACCATCGATGGGCGTGACCGCCATGGCCACCACCCGAATAACTGGAATAGTGAGGAAGAAAGGGGGCACGGCAAAATGACGGACAACATGAACGAGAAGCTGGCAGCCAAGCTGGCTGAAGTAGTTGACAAGGCCCGTGAGACCTTCACGGACCTCTGGGCCGAGAGGGCAGACGCAGGCGGCAGCCCGATGAGCGAGGACGATAAGAGACTGGTGGAGAAGCTGTTTTCGAGTGTGGTCAATGGTCATGTGGTGACTGAACTGATGGCCCTGACCTCTTACCGGATCTATGCTGGAACGAATGAGACCGGAATACTCACCAAGATCGTTCCTTCCCTCCTGGGGGCGATTGAGGATAAGACGGAAGAACTTCCCAATACGGTCAGTGAGAAGGTCGGTGGGCTGGACGAAATGGCAAGAAACATGTTGGAAGCGTCCGCTGAAAATGACCCTCTCATAAGGCATCTCTTGCAGGGCGTCGCGGAAGGAACCCCACTCAGGGTGTCCTTCAATGCCGTGGTCCTGGGACTGCTGGAACGGTAGGAAGGGACTTCTATGCTGCCCCAGGGAGCGTAGCGCAATAACTTAGGCTCAAGCATTCTCTGCATTTTGTGCCCGCTACGCCATGCCGGAGGTATTGTCAAACTGGACCGATCGCGCTAGAATCGCGCAAACGTCTCCCCCTTATTCTGGGAAACCGCACATGAATGAGGAGCCGTAGACTGTTTCTGCCTGCTGCAGGGGGTGTCCACATGGACAAGAAAAAAGCGCCGGTCAGCAATAGCAACACTGCTGTCGAGATAAGACCCGTCATCTTGGAAAATAGCGACGCCCTTGTCTTTACCGTCGATTTTCAAGGCAAGGTACTATTCGTAAATGACCTGTGTTCGAAATTTACGGGATACGAACCGATAGAGGTAACCGGTAGAAACCTGGGAGACTTCATCCTTCGCGACGACCGTCCATTATGGTCTGCCTTGGTCCAGCGAGCACTCGATGAAGGCCTACCCGGAATCGGGAATGACGCTGGCGAACAAGAAATCCGCCTGGTCCACGAAGAAGCTGGGGTGATCTGGGTAGGATGCAAACTCTTCCCCATGAGCAGGGGCCGGAGAGCAATGAACACGCTGTCGGGCTTCATGAGAGACCTTACCCAGGAAAAGCAGAGAGTGGCAGACCTCGAGTCCACATTCGAGGAACTGTGGCGTGCTTTTGAAGATACCAGGCTGGAGATCTTCAGGATAGACCGCCATTGTACCATAATCAGCCTGGAAGACCAGGTCGAGAATATTCTTGGCTATGAAAGTTCTCACGTGGATGGAAAGAAACTGGATGCTGCCGGCCTTGTCAGCCAGCCTGACTTGCAGGAACTCATCACCGCCTTCCAGTGTGCGGCGCAGCATCATAGCGACCTGCTCAAGTCCATAACAGTCCGGAAGAAGAATGGGACCACCGCCAACCTCCAAGTAAGAGTCAGGTATGACCGGAATACAGGTCACCTGGAGGGCATTTTCTACGTCTTGGCCGACGCTGGCCGGCTCAGGCGCATACAAGAGGACCTGAGGGTGGGTGAGCTTAAATACCGGCTCCTGGCCGAAAATGTAACCGACGTTATCTGGACTCAAGACAACGAAGGGCGATTCACCTACCTTAGCCCCTCAGTTAGAAGCCTGATTGGGTATAGCGTGGAGGAGGCCATGCAACTCATACCTCTCGAGGCTCTCTCGCATTCCTCCCGGGAACTTGCCCAGCATACGGAAGAGCAACGGCGCCAGCTTTTCGAACGTATAGGACCAGCCGACGGCACCGACAGCCTGACCCAGGAGTATGAGCTGGTCCGCAAGGACAGGTCGAGAATATGGACCGAAACCGCCACAACTTTGCTTCGCGACGCCAGGGGCAGAAAGGTTGGCGTGCTGGGCGTGACACGAGACATTACCGAACGCAAGCAGGCGGAGCAGAGGTTACAACTGCTCTATGAGCAAGAAAAAGAGCTAAGGCAACAAATTGAAAGAGAGATGTCCAAGAGAATTGAGTTCACCAGGGCACTGGCCCATGAACTGAAGACGCCATTGACTCCCATACTGGCTTCCGTCGATTCCCTGCTGTCCCAATTGCATCAGGAGCCTCAGATCAGCCTCGCCTCCAACATTAGCCGCGGGGCCGAGACCTTGCGCCGCAGGATTGACGAACTGCTGGACTTGGCAAAGGGCGAAATCGGGATGCTGCAGCTGGAGCTTGAGTGGATCGACCTGCTGCCCATCTTGCGCGATTCAGCGCAGTCCATCACACCTGTATCCGCCAGACAAGGACAATCCCTATTATTGCAACTGCCTCCATCGCTCCCACTGGTGCGGGCCGACGCCGGCAGGATACAACAAGTATTGTTGAACCTTTTGCAGAACGCCATCAAGTTCACGCCCCGTGACGGCAAGATCAAGCTCCGTGCTAAGGAACAAGACTATGCTGTAATCGTGGAAGTACACAATACCGGGCCGGGCCTGGACAAGGAGGAGCAGAATCGCATCTTCGAACCATATCACCGGCTGCCCAAGAAACAGAGCAATGAACAACTGGGCGGGCTGGGACTAGGTCTAGCCCTATGCAAGACATTGCTGGATTTGCACGGGGGAAAGATATGGAGCAGAAGCCGTCCCGGCAAAGGGACCACATTCGGCTTTACGCTGCCTCTTCAACTAGACGGTTCCCGCCCCTCTTCGCCGGAAAGGATAGCAAAGCTGTGGAACATACTGGTTATAGAGGACGATAGAGAGACCCTGGACTCCATTGTCCTCGCCTTCGCCATGGACTGGCCTGAAGCCAATGTGCTCGCAACCCGCATGGGCGAAGAAGGTCTAGACCTTATCGAATCGGAGAACCCAGACATGGTCATCCTGGACCTGGCATTACCTGATATGGATGGGTTCGAAGTCCTGAAGCAGATCCGCCTCTTTTCTCCGGTCCCGATAGTGGTCTTGACAGTGAGCAACGAAGAGGCATGTATTATCAAGAGCTTCGAGCTGGGGGCGGACGACCATATTTCCAAACCCTATAGAAAGAGAGAGCTGATATCACGATTGAAAGCCCAATTACGAAAACGTACGGCCACAGATGGGGCATCCCCGATCATCTGCGGTACGCTACGCCTCGATCCCACCACATTTGAGCTTGACCACGGTGGAAGGCAGGTAAACCTTACCGTGGTCGAGGGTCGAATCCTGAAGCACCTCATGAGAAATGCAGGCCATGTGAATCCGTATTCATCAATCATGGAAACCGTGTGGGGGGAGGACCATGCCGAGGCCATTGAGAACCTGCGTGTGTACATTTCCTACCTCAGGCGCAAACTGGAGACCGACCCCGCACAACCCAAGCTGATACGCACCAAAGCCGGGGTAGGTTACTGGTTGGCAAAGCCCGAATAACACCCTGGCCGAAGGATGGCCAGGATATCATAATAGCATCCTTACATTGTTCTAATACTGCCTTTATATGATTGATATATAGTCGTTTACGAGCCTCAATTTGGAGGCGGTTCTATCAAATCCGGCTTACGACAAAGGCCAGCCGTGTATGGACTTGGCCGGCCAGGCGCCGGAATGCCATCTGCAAAATAAGGGCAAATCATCCCCGCTCAGGGAGGACCATGACCTTTGCTAAGACAAGGCTGGAGACCGGGGGAAAGGTGGTTCGGACCGTATGCCCGCTGGGCTGCGGTATCGGTTGCGGTATTCTTGCCCACACCAAGGACAGCGTTCTCACCAGGGTTGAACCGGGGGACCATCCCGGCACCGGGCACATATGCGCCAGAGGACTGTGTGGCCCCAAACTGGTGTACCACCACGACAGGCTAAAGCATCCCTTGAAACGGCAAGGGCGGCGCGGGGAAGGAAAATGGGAACGGGTATCCTGGGAAGAAGCCATGGATTCCATCGCCGGCAGGTTCAGCGAGATAGCCGCCAAATACGGCTCCAGCGCCCTCGCCTTTGTTTCTACGGGAGTAGGCGCAATGACAAACCTGCTGACCGTTGGCTTTGCCGGGGCCTGCCAGGGGACCTTCATCCTGCCCGCCGGACTCGGCGATTCTGCAGGACCTTGCGCCGACCAGGTATGCTTTGGTTCCTTCATGTGGTTCGGTGAGGATTACTTGAACCGCTTCGATATCCCCACGCTGTGCCTTGTCTGGGGCAATAATCCAGCCGAAACCGAGCCGTTCAAGTGGCGCCGTATCAGGGACGCCACCGAACAAGGAGCCAGACTTATTGTCATCGATCCCAGATTTACCACAACAGCCTCGAAGGCGGATGAATATATCCCCATCAGGCGCGGCACAGATGCCGCTCTGGCACTCGGCATGATGCAGGTTATTCTGAAGAGAGAGTTGCACGATATCCCCTTCATCACGAAACATACTGTTGGACCCTTCCTGGTCAGGGATGACAACGGCCTCTTCCTCCGGGGCAGGGACATCGGCCTGCCGGATGCTGATGCTTACCTCGTCTGGGACCAGCATACCTTCCAGCCGTCTGCACATGCGACAGCCGGGACAAAACCTGCACTCACCGGATCCTATCAAGCCTCCGGTATAGCCTGCAGGCCAGCCTTCCAAAGGTTGTCGGACATGACGGCCGGTTACACCCCGGACAGGGTGGCGGAAATTACCGAAGTACCAGCCGCGACGATCACTGCACTGGCTATCGAATATGCCGCTGCCAGACCTGCTGCCTCTTACCGGGGCATGGGCTGCACGCGCGGCTCCTTTCACGGAGACCTCAGTTTCCGCGCCATCAACACTCTGGCGGCTATCACCGGCAATATCAGCTTCGAAGGTCACTCGACCACGATGCACGACATGGCCCTGTTCTTCACCCATGGTTTCCCATCCTTCGTCACCCTGCTGCAGTCCTACGAAGCCATAACCGCCGGCAACCCCCACCCTATCAAAGCCTTATGGCTAGCCAGACACAACCTGGTGAACCAGGACCCCAACTTCAACAAGATAACCGGTGAGCTTATACCCGACCTGGAATTCATAGTGGCGGTGGACATGTTCATGACCACCACAGCCATGTATGCCGACATCGTCCTGCCGGTGGCCAGCTTCTACGAATTTAATGACCTGATCGTTCCCATAGGCAACGGCTCCCATCCATATCTGCAGCTCCAGCAGAAAGTGATCGAGCCTTTATATGAATCAAAGTCCGACCTGGATATCTACAGTACCCTGGCGAAACGCCTGGGACTGGAGGGTTACCTGGACCAAGGCGATGAAGACTATATAAGGACCATGCTGGGCACGGGGCACCCATCCCTGGAAAACATTACCTTGGAGAGACTCAGGGAAAGTCCCATGCCGCCCGCACCCCATGATGTTCCCGACTTTGCCACGACTTCCGGGCGGCTCGAGTTCTACTGCGAACGGCTGGTCCACCTTGGCCAGGAGTTGCCGATCCACATGGAACCCCTGGAGAGCAGCTGTTCGAAACTGGCGGACAGGTACCCGCTGTCTTTCTCCCAAACACACCCGAAATACCGGCTGCACACCATGTTCACCAACATACCGTGGATACGTGAACTCGACCCTGAACCGCTTCTTGAAATGAACCCCGTCGATGCTGCTCCGAGAGGGATCGAGGACGGTGATCTGGTACGGGTGTACAACAATAGAGGCGAAATCAGGCTCAGGGCCGCGGTGCATCCAGGCATCAGACCCGGGCAGACCAATGTATGTCAAGGCTGGTCTCCAAGCCACTATCATAGCGGGACTCACCAGGCATTGACCCATGAAACCATAAACCCTGCTCAAGCTGCTATATACGAGCCCAACTCGGCCTTCTATGATGTGCAGGTCGAGGTTGAGAAAGCGAGCGAAGAGCAAACGTGAATAAGCGGTACGCCCTCGTCATCGACATGCACCGGTGCACAGGCTGCCAGGCCTGTGTGTTGGCCTGCAAGGTAGAGCATGATTTTCAGACAGGCTCAGGCATGAGGATGGACAGGAGCGGCAGACATTCTATCGGGATGGATACAGCCGCGGGAGAGTTCCCCAACCTGTTTATGCACTTCCGGCCAATTGCCTGCATGCACTGCGAGAGTCCGCCCTGCGCCGGCGTCTGCCCAGAAGGAGCCCTATACAAGGATATTGGAGGCATAGTGGTCTTGGACCAAGCAAAGTGCAACGGCTGCCAGGCATGTATACCGGCTTGCCCGTACCAGGCCGTTTTCTACGAAGCTGGCCGAGATTCGGTGTTCAAATGCGATCTTTGCAGTGAGCGGGTGAAGGATGGATTCGAACCCTTCTGCGTCGTCTGCTGCGGCGAGGAAGCAATCTATTTCGGCGACATCATGGACCCGGGCAGCCGGGCTTCACAAATCATAGCGGGAAAGAGTGCGGTCCCACTCAAAGAGGAACTATTGACAGGGCCCGGCACTCACTACTGTCCGCCAAGGCCCCGGCGCGGTCGGGGCTAGCCATCAACTTTGGAGGAGGTGAACTTGATGTTGACCAAATATGACGAGTTTATGTGCCACCAGATACCCTCTACCATGGACCATCCGTATACCAGCGCTCGAGAATGGACGGAGAGAACATGGTTCAGCGCCCATGACATCTCGGGGAAGATGCACATGGTAAGCAGCATCGGCCTGTATCCCAATCGCAATATCATCGATACCTACGGCGCAGTAGCTATAGATGGCAAGATGGAGTACCTGGTAAGGGCTTCACGCGAACTCCGGCCGGCGCGGGACGAAACAAAGATCGGGCCCTTCACCTATGAAATCGTCGAACCGATGAAGAAAGTTCGCAAGTCACTCGCCGAGAACGAACATGGTCTGAGCTACGACATCCTCTTCGATGCGTCCTTCCCGGCCCTTGAGGAACAACCGCAGTTCTCCCGGCACAGGGGCAGGGTGCAGGAGAACATCGTTCGTTATGTGCAAATGGGTCGACCCAGCGGCTGGATCAAGGTGGACGGCAAGACCTACGACATCGACAGCAACACCTGGCGAGCAGAGAGAGACCATTCGTGGGGCATCAGGCGGGGAGGAGGGGTGCCGGAAACGGGCGTGCAGCCCGGCGAGATTCCGGAAGGGTACCTTTTCAACTTCCTGGTGGTCCAGTTTGATTCCTGGTGCGCCAGCTATCATATCAGAGAGCTATGGGACGGCACGCGGCTGATGTTCAGCGGCGGCATAGCCTACCCCCTGGGGAGCCCGGTCAAAGAAATACCTTTAACGGACGTAGACCATTTCTTCAAATTCCGGCCGGATATGCGATTTCCGACCGGTGCCGATGTAGTTTTGAAGGGACCGGACGGCCTCAAGAAAGAGCTTTCCCTCAAGCCCTTGGGTTGCTGCTATCTGAGGCCGGGCGGGTACTTCGGCTACAACGAATTCACCCATGGCTTGTGGATGGGCCAGTCCTGGATGGACGGGCTCAGGCTGGATATATCGGATCCGGCGGTGGTGAGGGACATAAGCTTCCTTGACGACGTAATGTGTGAAGTCAGGTGCGGCGACGAAGTGGGCTACGGCATCACCGAGATCGTGGTTACGGGCAAGTACCCCAGGTATGGGTACGAGGGTTACTAGCACTCCTTCAAAGGGTGGCGGCTACCGGCCCGGTGATCGACCCAGTATGGATGGAAAGGGGTCTTGAATGCTGACCAAATACGATGAATATCTGTGCCATCAAATACCGTCCACATTCGATCATGTGGAGACAAGCAGCCGGCAATGGACGGAGAGGATCATACTCCATACCCATGACACGACAGGGCAGCTTCACATGAGCAACGGGTTCGGACTCTACCGGAACCGGAATATCATTGATGCTTTCGCCTGCCTTACAGTCGATGGCAAGACCCAGTACAACGTCAGGGCTTCTCGAGAGCTTCTGCCGCAGATCGATGAGGTCAAGGTAGGCCCGTTTTCCTACGAAGTAACGGAGCCTCTCAAGAAGGTCCGCTATACTCTGCAGGACAACGAATACGGTCTCAGCTACGATCTGATGTTCAATGGAGTAATGCCCGCGCATGAAGAGGATGCCCAGTTCTTCCGGTTGAAAGGCAGGGTGGAAGAGGATATGCAGCGTTTCGACCAGGTAGGAAGGGCCAGCGGTTGGATCAAGGTAGAGGGCAAGACCTACAGTCTCGATGAATCGAATTTCTATGTGGAGAGGGACCATTCATGGGGAATCAGGCGGGGCGGGGGCGTACCCGAAACAGGAGTGGAACCCGGTGACATCCCCGAAGGCTACCTCTATAGCTGGGGCGTCATACAGTTCCCCTCCTGGGGAGCCGCATATCACATCAGGGAAAGCTGGGACAGCAAGCCGCTACTGGCCAGCGGCGGCGTCTTCTACCCCTATGGCACAGATAAGGAAGACCAACACTTCACCGCGATCGATCACAACTTCCAGCTTCGCCGTGACCTGCGCAAAATCAATTCGGGAGAACTCACCTTTCATCTGGCCGGGGGAGAACAGAAGACCATTTCCATGCGCCCTCTGAGCTTCTGCTGCCTGAAGGCGGGCGGATATTTCGGCTACAGGGATTTCGTCCACGGCCAGTGGATGGGTCCGTACTTCATCGACGGTTTCAAGCTCGACCTTTCGGACCCTGCGGTTCTGGCTGACGTCTCTTTCCTGGACAATACGTCATGCGAGTTGCAGTGCGATGGTGAGACAGGCTACGGGGTTTTCGAACTGGTCATAACGGGCAAATATACCAAGTACAATTTCGCTGGATACTAGGTTGGAATTTCAATTCGTTGAGGAGGTATAACCGGTGACAAGCAGAGATGTTTATGAAGAATTGGCAGACATGCAGGACAAGGAGGATGTCGTTGGTATCCCGAAGACCGAGTCCTTCCTCAAGCTCCTGCGGCTTCAGTTTACTCCGGAGGAAGCCGAGCTGGCTTTGAAAGTGCGTTTCACACCCATGACCCTGTCCGAAATTCACGAGAAGACGGGCATGGACAAAGAACGGCTCAAAAACATGCTCCTGACCATGGCTGACAAGGGGACCGTGTTTTATGACCCGGCCGAAAAAGACCCTGCCTACAAGGTTGTAGGTTCGGCGGCGCCCGGACTGATTGAGACCGGCCTCTGGGGCAACATAAAGTACCCCTACAGCATAGAGTTGGGCAAGGCGCTCTACAATGTACTGAAGGAATGGTGCGATGCGAAGCTCTGTACGCTGGGCTTTCCCTTCGCTCCGGTATGGGGTGGCACGATCGCTCTGCCCGTAGACGCCCAGCCCGCTGAAAACCTGGCCGAAATAATGAAGCAGAACGACCATTTCAGCGTGTCTCCGTGCCCCTGCCGCCTCTCTCACTGGCTAGTGGACCCAGGAAATCACTGTGATCACATTTTGGAGACCTGCCTGCACACCGGCGAACTCAGTCGCTGGGCAGTGAAACACGGCATGGGGCGCCAAATAACACTTGATGAGACACTGGCCCTGCTCGAAGCTGCGACCAGGGACGGCCTCGTATCGACACTCAATATCAACGGATGTGTCTGCAATTGCTGCGTTGATTGTTGTGCCATCTTTCACGGACAAAAGAAAGGCGTTTCCGTCTTCGTCCCTTCACCGTTCGAGGCCAAGGTAGATGAAGATGCCTGCAATGCATGCGGCGACTGTGCTGATCGGTGTCCGGCAGATGCCATCCAGGTAAATGGCATCGCCGCTGTCCAGTCTGAGAATTGTCTCGGCTGCGGGGTCTGCGTTCCAAATTGCAGGAGCCAGTCCATGAAGCTGGTCCGCCGTTAACGACTCAGTTGATTCTATATATCCACTTATGGAAGGAGGCAACCATGGATCAGGACCTTACGGGCAAACAAACCGAGCTGGTAGCCTGGATTCAAAAACAGATGCCCCATGCCACCGACGTATCCATCTCGGAAATGGAGAAACCGGGTATGGGCCTCTCAAGCGAAACATACCTGCTGCATTTGCACTGGAAGGAGGGGGGCGTACCGAAGACTACGGGAGCGGTACTTCGTGCGGCACCCCAAAGCCGGGGAATCTTCCCCGAGTATGATCTGGGCCTCCAATTCCGCATAATGCAGATTCTCCAGGCGAACACCGATGTGCCCGTTGCCGAGATGTTATGGTTGGAGGAGGACCCGGCCGTGCTGGGAGTGCCGTTCTTCCTGATGAAAAGGTTGGAGGGCGACGTTCCCCAGGACTTCCCATCCTATCACGGCACAGGCATGTATTTCGAAGCGACACCCGAGATCCGGCGCAAGATGTGGTGGGACTCTCTTGACAAGCTGGTAAAGATTCACAAACTCGACTGGAAGGGATTGGGGCTGGATTTCGTCGGCGTTCCCGGGCCGGGGATAGCGCCGGTTAAAAGACAAATCGATTATTGGGACCATCACCTCAAGTGGCTCAAGGAGACTCCTGAAGAGTCGCATCCCACCATGGAATCCACTCTGACCTGGCTGAAAGAGAACATGTACGAGCCGGAGCGGGTCACGCTATGCTGGGGTGACTCTCGCATAGGCAATGCCCTCTTCAGCAGGCCGGACCGGGACGTACTGGCCATCATGGACTGGGAGATGGCCTTCCTTGGCGACCCGGAGGCGGACCTGGTCTGGTTCTACACCATAGACAAGCAGGCCAGCCGGGGCTACGGCCTGCGGCCCCTGGAAGGAACGCCAACCCAGGAGGAAGTGGTCGCCCGCTATGAGCAGCTTACCGGCTGGAAATCGAAAAACCTCGTCTACAATGAAGTCCTGGCCACCTTCAGGTTCGGACTGACCGTAATCGCCGCCATGAAGAACTTGCGCAGCCGGGGGATCCCCATTCCTGACGAAATGCTACTTAACAACTTTCCCACGCAGCACTTGTCAAAGCTCCTGGGGCTGCCCTCGCCGGGACCCGATCAGTATGCTGAGGAAAAGGTAGACCCCAGCCAGGTTGTGGCCACAGTCCAGTTCCACTTCACGGGACCCAGCGGCTATGACTGGTACCTGCTCTCGGACAAGGGAAGCCTGTCCAAGCACACGGGCTGTGTGGACAATCCCACTTGCACCATAAAGGTTTCGCCTGAGGACTGGAAGGCTATCCAGAGCGGTGATCTGAACCGGTTGGAGGCCTGGTCAGCCGGAAGATTGGTAACGGAAGGCGATCACGGATTACTGTCCTTCTTGGAAGCCGACATAGCCAAGTACAGCCAGATGTAGACCCGGGGTGCATCACGATACGCCCCCCTGGCCGATGGGGTACCACCTTACCCCATCGGCCACTCCTTTTGTTCCTTGTTTCGACCATGAGGATGGTAGCTGTGCCGAGAGCATAGGTGGCGGACAAGGGGGGCCCGCCCCTACGGGAGTAGCGTCCCCGCCTGACCGCGTAATGCAATTTCGCGGGTAAGGTGGCCTGAACGGCATGAGCACTCGGCAACATGGTCGATGTGAGGGGCGTCCTTGGGTATCGGACCCAACCTGACCTTGGGCTACGCTGCTAGCTGCTCCTGGCCGGCTCCGGCGCGCCTGCGGCCAAGGACTCCTTCTTCTTGTGGGGAACCGAGAACTCCCGTTCGATGGCCTCGCGGTGAATGGAATTCATGGCACAGAAGGGAATCAGCCTCGCCTTCGTCTGCTTGTCCAGAACACCGTAATGCAGGCAGCAATGATGTGCTCGATCAACATCAAAGTTGTACGGGTCCATGAAGTGCATGGTCGAGATGGTCAGCCAGTTGTTCGGCATCCAGTCCTCGGTCATATGCCGGTAGGCCTTGTAGTTCTTGGCAGCAATGACAGGCAGAAACTTGAGCCACAACCTGGGACTCACATACTTAAGAAAGCCCAGGGCCAATTCATACTGCAAGCGGAGCCTGCCTGTATGCTTGGCCAAAACCGTCTTCATATGGTCGTAGAAGAGATCATTCTTGACATGTCGAACGATAGGCTTCAGCTTTCCCTTTTCCACAGAGACCATGGTTATAACGCCGCAATGGGGGTGCGGAGCAGCATCGACCCTGGTGGGACTCAGTTTGGTTATCATCTTGCCCAGGGTATTGTTCATGGGCAGGGAATAGAAATCGCTCCGTAACAACTCGCCGCCTGTCTGCTCTTCACAGAGTCGTGTAATGTCGGACACCGTAATTCGCTTGTTCCTCAGGTCCTGTAATTCAATCCGACCCGAGAAGCTGGCTGGCTGGAAAACGAGGTGTTTGACGATATCCGAATTCTCCGCAGCGAACCTGACCATATCTCCAACCTGGTGATCGTTGATAGACTTGACCAGGGTAGGCACGAGGACAACCTTTTTGAAACCAATCTTGCGGGCGTTCTCCAACACCTTCTGCTTCACAGGCCAAAGGTCGCGTCCGCGTATGTGCATGTAGGGTTCGGCCGACATACCGTCAAATTGCAGATAAAGGTATACATTGAGATCACAGAACTTCTTGAAATAATCGATATCCTCCGCAAACCGTATCCCATTGGTAGCCAGGAGGGTATAATCATAACCCAGTTCCCTTTCCATGGCTATGATGTCCAGCAGGTCCTCTCTCAGCGTGGGCTCGCCCCCGCTGTGCTGTACACCGTTTACACGGACCGGGTGGTTCACTTCCTGGGTGTATTCCAGGATCTGTCTGATCTGGTCCTTGGTAGGCTCATACAGATATTCGTCCGCAAGAGCAGCGGAAAAACAGACAGGACACTTCAGGTTGCACCTGTTGGTCAGGTCCATGATCAACAACGTGGTGTGCGATTTGTGGTTGAAGCAAATGCCACAGTCCAGTGGACAACCTAGCTTCGACTCCAAGGGCTGCCCGACGCACCGACCGTCATCTAGGTATTTCCCTGCCTTGAGGTATTGGTCATATTCACTCCAGATGATGTCCTCATAATTGCCATGCTCCGGACAGGACTTCTTCATGATGACCTGTCCATCGATCTCCCAGAGTTGCGCGTCAATGACCTTCAGATCTTCGGGACAAATGGATCGCGTCTCGCTTAGCAGCTTCATTAGCTCCTCCCACGCTAGCTAGAGTAGTTGATAAGCCCTTTGATAAGCCCTTTTGCCTGGTCAGGCACGATGAACCTAACACACAAATTCGCAAATGTCAACGATCCGGTCTTCAGCGATTGAGGGTTTTGCTTCCCTTCAAACGGTCTAATATACTTGTCGCGATGCCCGATCTGTATGTAGTAGCCACTCCCATCGGAAATCTCGAGGACGTCACCTTCCGAGCCGTTCGCATCTTGAAGGAGGTGCCACTCATTGCCGCCGAGGATACCCGCAAGACCAGGCGGCTGCTGGCCGCCTATGACATCAAGACACGCCTGATCAGCTATCACGAGCACAGCACGAAATCCAAACTGGACCATCTCCTGGAATGGTTGCAAGACCAGGACTTGGCGCTTGTTTCGGAGGCGGGCATGCCTGGTATAAGCGATCCAGGGTACGAACTTATCGCCGCTGCCATCGGGCAGGGGACTACCGTCGTGCCCATACCTGGCCCGTCGGCCCTGATCGCCGCCCTGGCGGCGTCAGGACTACCTGCAGAGCAATTCACGTATACCGGTTTTCTTCCCCGAAAAGCGGGGGAGAGAGAACAATTGCTCAAGTCCGTGACCTCCGAACCGAGAACCCTGGTCATGTACGAAGCACCCCACCGCCTGACAGCCACCCTCAAGTCACTACTTGACATCCTTGGAGACAGGAACATCACGGTGGCAAGGGAGTTGACCAAAATCCATGAAGAGTTCTTCCGGGGTACCGTAAGGCAAGCCTTGGACCATTTCCGGGAACCCAGGGGAGAGTTCACCCTCGTAATTCAAGGTTCCAAGTCCCCAACGGGAGCCATTTCTTTGGCCGAAGTCGAAGATAGACTCCGCCAACTGCATCGCGAAGGCGTACCAGCCAAGAAAGCCGTCGCCGAGGTGACAGAAGCAAGCAGGTTCCCCAAGAACCAGGTCTACCAGGCCTGGTTGCGGGTAAAGGAAACATCATAAGGGTGCTCCACAAAGAAGCCGGTATTCCATCTGCGACTCGTACTTGGAGGGCGACAGGCAGAATTGATTTCATTCAGCTCGGCAATTATGGTAAAATCGCTGTGAGGTTCTTAGTTGTCGGAGCGAATCTTCATAGGCGTTGCCTGGCCATATGCCAACGGTTCCCTGCACCTGGGTCATATCGCCGGTGCATATCTACCAGCCGACATCTTTGCCCGATATCATCGCGCCAAGGGTAACGAGGTGCTCATGGTCTCGGGTAGTGACCAGCACGGTACGCCCATCACTATCAAGGCTGACCAGGAGGGCAAGACCCCGGCGGAAATCGCCGAAAGGTATCACAGGGAATTCCTCATATCATGGGCCAAACTCGGTGTCGAATTCGATCTCTTCACTGCCACGGAAACTGAAAATCATACCCTTGTTGTGCATAACGTCTTTCTCCAGCTTCTCAACAAAGGTCATATCTATCTGAGCAACATGTCCCTGCCCTATTGTCCGCGCTGTGCGCGATTCCTGCCGGATAGATATGTGGAGGGCAAATGTCCCTACTGTAGTTTCGCCGATGCCCGGGGAGACCAGTGCGACGGTTGTGGCAAACCCATGAACTACGCCGATCTCATCGGTCCTCGTTGCCGCATCTGCGGTGAAGTCCCTGAACCTCGTGAATCGGAGCATTTCTTCCTTCGTCTGAGTGCGTTTCAGGATGAACTGCTGGCATGGGTTAAGAAGCAGACACACTGGAGACCGAATGTTCTGAACTTCACCCTGCGTTACATTGAAGATGGCCTCAGGGACAGGGCCATCACGCGGGATATGGAATGGGGTATCCCAATACCCCTGCCGGGATTCGATCAGAAACGGATTTACGTATGGTTTGATGCCGTTATCGGCTATCTGTCGGCCAGCGTCGAATGGGCGAGAATCCAGGGAGACGAGGAAAAATGGCGCCCCTTCTGGCAGGACGAACAATGTCGCTCCTATTACTTCATCGGTAAGGACAATATTCCTTTCCATACCATGATTTGGCCGGCGATGCTGCTGGGCTACGGGGGCATGAATCTGCCATACGATGTGCCGGCCAATGAATTCCTTACTGTGGAGAGCAGGCAACTGTCCACCAGCCGCAACTGGGCTGTGTGGGTCCCCGATTATCTGGACCGTTACGACCCCGACCCACTACGTTATGCGCTGGCCGCCAACATGCCTGAAACGGGTGATTCCGATTTCTCCTGGCGCGAGTATGTACGACGTAACAATGACGAGCTTCTCGCTAATTACGGAAACCTGGTCCACCGCGTACTGACTTTCACAACCAAGCACTTCGGCGATAGCATACCGGTCCCCGATGGTCTGGACGCTGCTGACCGGACACTCCTGTCCAGGACAGAGTCAATATTTGATACAGTCGATAGCCTGTTGGACCATTGCCGCTTCAGAGAGGCTGTCAGGATCGCCATGGCACTGGCCCAGGATGCCAACCGCTACCTTGAGGAGACTTCGCCTTGGAAGAGCATCAAGACCGATAGACAAAAGACTGCCAACTCCTTATTCACGGTCTTGTCGGTGATTTCCAATTTGAGGCTTATCTTATATCCTTTCCTGCCCTTTACCTCACAGAAACTTCACCAGCTTTTGGGCTACGAAGGCCGTGTCAAAGAAGTTCCCTGGAGGTACCATGAATTACCGCCCGAGCAGAAGCTTGCAGCGCCCGAGCCGCTGTTTGTCAAGCTGGACGATTGCATAATCGAACAGGAAATGGACCGAATGGGTACAGTCTCCACATTAGGCAACACCCCTGCAGGTCTGGGGAAAGGAGAGCTTTGTCAGTAGAGACTATTTATCAGCCCGTTCTGCCCCAGATGGCTATGGTCGAGGACAAAATCCTGGAAGTAGCCAATGAAGCTCCAACGGACCTGGTGGAACAACTTAGCTATGTTCTCAAGAACGGCGGCAAGCGCCTGAGACCCGCGCTTACCCTCCTGTCAGGCAAGTTCTACCAATACAACGTAGAACAGCTCCTATACACGGCCGCAGCCATTGAGGTCCTTCACACGGCTACGCTTGTGCATGACGACACAGTGGACGAGTCCAATTTGCGCCGGGGGCGGCTGAGCTTACACTGTCTCTGGGGAAACTCGAATGCTGTGCTGTTGGGGGACTATCTGTTTGCAGCTTCCGCCCGCATGACCGCCGAGACCGGAAACCTGCGCGTCATCAAGCTGTTTTCGGATACTCTGATGGCAATTTGCTGCGGGGAGCTTCAGGAATCCCTGAACCCCTTCAATAGGAACCGGGACTGCTATTTGCAGGCCATAGGCAACAAGACAGCTTCACTCATATCTGCAGCTACCGAGTCTGGCGCAATCCTGAGCGAAGCCCCTGAAGAGGTCATCCAGGCCCTCAAAGGATATGGGTATGATCTCGGGATGGCCTTCCAGATTGTCGATGATATATTGGACTTCACCGGAGAGAAAGAGACCTTGGGCAAGCCGGTAGCCAGTGATCTGGCCCGCGGCATATTCACGTTACCCGTCATCATGATGCTGGAACGTCCCGAATCGAACGGAATCGCCGACCTTCTTGGACAGAACTTTGATGAAGGAGCTGACAGGCTAATAGGGATGATCCAGGACTCTTCCGTAATCGATGAGTGCTATCGGGTGGTCCATGCCTTCTGTGATCGTGCCCGCTCCGCCCTTGACCATCTGCCAAGGAATCCTGTCTACGACTCGCTCCACCATCTGGCTGACTTCGTTACAGAACGCAACCGCTAGACCGAGACGTTGCTGGACGAATACAACCCTACATGGCTTCTAATGGGTCGGGGGGACAGCAATCGAGGTTACTCTGTAACCTCTTTCTCCCAGAGTGGCGTCACCTCTTTGAAGCGATCGAGCGCGAACTGGGCGGCCTCGAAGGCCTGCTGACGATGCACGGATGATATGGCAAACACGGAGGTCAGCTCTCCAACCTCAAGCCTGCCCAATCGATGGGAAATAGCCACCTTGCCTATATCAAAACGGGCTTTCAATTCGTCAGCTATCTCCTGCAGCTTGCTCCGGGCCAGACCCTCTGCTCCAAGATCGTAGTCAAGACAGACTACCTTCTTGCCGTCGTTCGAGACCGCGCGCACAGACCCAACAAAGACAACCGTGGCACCGTAGGTCCTGTCTCGCACCTTGCCTATATTTACATCCGGGCGCAACGGCTCTCTGCTAATCTCTATCATGAGACGTTCGCTCCATTGCCGGATACTTCTCCCAGGTCTTCGGGGACGGGATCATTGAACAGAGATTCCAGGACCTCGCCTTCAAGGCTCTCGTCGACCATGAGCCGGTTGGCCATCCAGGTAAGCCGTTCCTTCTCTGCTTGCAAGATTGAATAGGCTGCTTCCCGGGCCTTTGCTATGAATGACTGGACTTCCTCATCGATCTCCTGCGCAACCTTGTCACCGTAGTCCCTCTGCTCGGAAATCTCCTTACCGAGGAATATCAGCTCTTCCTTGGTACCGAAGCTGCGCGGTCCCAGCTTTTCACTCATGCCATAAGCCGTCACCATCCGCCGGGCCAGCTTGGTGGCACGCCCGATATCATCGGAAGCTCCCGTTGTGAGTTCGTTAAAGATAAAGGATTCAGCAACGTGACCCGCCAGAGTCACCGCGAGAATGTCGTTGAATTGCGAACGGGTCCACAGGTGCCGGTCTTCAACAGGCAGCAATCTGGTATAGCCCCCCATTCTGCCCCTGGCCACTACAGAGACCTTGTGGACCGGGTCTGCATTAGGCAGTCTCTTGGCCACCAGAGCATGACCTGCCTCATGAAAGGCAATCATGAGCTTTTCTGTCTGGTTTATGACCCTGCCCTTCTTCTCAGGTCCGGCGATAACCCGGTCAACAGCATCTTCAAATTCATGAAGGCTGATGGTCTTCTTGCCGCGCCTTGCCGCCAGGATGGCCGCTTCATTGACCAGGTTTGCCAGGTCCGCCCCGCTGAAGCCAGGCGTCTGTTTGGCAATAACTCCGACATCAACTGTTTCATCCAGAGGTTTGCCCCTGACATGGACGCTGAGTATACCCTTCCGTCCATTGATATCGGGGCTGTCCAGGATCACCTGCCTGTCAAACCTCCCCGGCCTGAGCAACGCCGGGTCCAGGATATCGGGCCGGTTTGTGGCCGCAAGAACGATGATGTTGGTGGTGGTGTCGAAACCGTCCATCTCCACGAGTATCTGGTTAAGCGTCTGCTCT
>PUNJ01000168.1 GCA_003551705.1 Chloroflexota bacterium
AGCGCGGGGGACTACTCTGCCCCTGTCTTCAACAGTACCAGCACGTTAAATCTCATCAGCATCAGCATACCTTCGGGGACGCTGGACTACGACACCGCTTACTACTGGCGTGTCCGGCATCAGGACGGTAACGATGTGTGGTCGGACTGGTCGGAGGAGACCTCTTTCACGACAGGCACTAGAGCGGAAGAAGACCAGTCGGAAGACAAGAGCGGCGCGTTCTTCGATTGTGCCTGCGGCAACCTGAATACCGGAAGCTCTGGACGGAGTATCGCTCTGGGTTGGGGAATAACCGGCCTGCTGGTCCTGGCGGGACCGGCCCTGCTGAGGAGGGCAACCAAGCGTGACTGGAGAAATGAATAGGCAGGTCCACCATGGCCTGGTCACTGGCGGCCTAATCCGAAATTCCAGCGTATTTGGGGCAGAATAGGCACGAAAAGGGGGATTATGGCCGCGGTGTCTGTCCAGAAGCGGCCGGGTTGGAATCCCAAGAGGTCGAAGGCTCTCTGTTGTTGGGCCCGGACCTGGGGCTGTAGAGCCAGTTGAAGAACGCCCTTAGCCCCCGGTAATGGGAGAACCGGTTGCCGGGCCTGCCTGGTATGGACTTCAAGTGTCTCATCACCTCCGGATAAGTCACTGGCCGGGGCAAGAGGCAATGTTCACGTTAGCTCATGCATGACAGGTGTTGCATTTTGTGCTTCCTCGCCGCTTGATCCCTGCCTGCCAAGTCCTTTAGAATGCGGGTAAATCCCAGGGGGGACTGTGGAGAAGTATGACGTCGTCGTAGTCGGAGGCGGAATAGCGGGTTCCGTGGCCGCCAAGTTTTCCGCACAGAAGGGCTTTTCGACCCTGCTGTTGGAAAAGTGCCAGACCCCAAGGAACAAGACCTGCTCAGGCATCCAGTTCCCCTACATGGGCAGGCTTATCGGTGAGAAAATACCTCGCGAAGTACTGTGCGAAAACGAGCTTTCAAGAGTCGAGATGGTGCTGCCCAGCGGCAAGACGGTCAGGGGGCGCATGAAGATGCTGAACTTCTGGCGGTCGACCTTCGATAGCTGGCTGAACACGGTCGCCGTTAGGGGTGGCGCCCATTTTTGCGACGACTGCCGTCTGGTTGACGTCGAGGTGGAAAAGGCCGGCATTGGGCTCCAAGTCCAGCAAGGAGACCGCAAAAGGTCGATAAGCACCCGGTACCTGGTCGCCGCTGATGGCTACGACTCGTCCGTGCGCAGGAATCTGCGGCCGCAGGACTTCGCAGGAAAAGCCTCGGGGGCAACGTTGAACTACTACATAGCGGGGGACGCAAAAATGGACCCCAACGCCTTGTACATGTTCTATGATAGAGATTTCTCGCCCCTTATGTTTGCCTGGGTCTACCAGAAGGACGGCCAGTGGGTGGTGGGTACAGGGGCGGATGCGCACCTATTGGACTATGCGCAGCGTTTCCTGGGCCATGTACGGGCCAAGTACAGCCTCCGTGGCAAGATACTGAGGGAAGAAGTTTTTACTTCCCCCATGGATACAACCGTCTTCCTGGGAAACGGCCACATACTGATGACCGGCGATGCTGCCGGCCTGGTCGACCTGTACCGGGGTCTGGGTATGGACAATGCTGCTCTCAGTGCAAGGCTGGCAGTGAAGGCGATTATACGGTCGAGCCGGACCGGCAAGCCACCAATTGAAAGCTATCGACGGCTTACGGGACGTATTTGGCGTAAGATGGAGAGGAACGCCAAGAGGCAGGCGACCAGGTATGCTACGAACGAGACCTTGGAGCGCAGCCTGTCTCTTCCACGCCTGGCCCGAGACGGCGTGTTCATGCTGGCGGCTGCACAGGCCAATCGCGTGCTGCCCCCGGAACGTATCATTATGCTGCCGCTTTAGCCGGAGACACCCGGTTAAACGGATATCCCGTCCAGCAAGTTGTCTCCTTCCTACCTGTTGCCGGGTCGGGAATGCTCGGATTCCAAGTCCTCGCTCTGCAAGCTGGCCTTGTAGGACTCCAGCCTTTCCGTAGAGAGGGGTGAACTCAGAAATCGCTTGCCTTCAATCTTCGTGAATGTGCTAGACATGAGCAGGAGCTGGAAGCTCTCTGCGGAAGACAAAGACATGTTCGAGGTTCGTGATCGTGCAACAGGCGAACTCAAGTGGACCGGCACTCGTATCGACCTTATCTCCGGTTCGAACTCACAACTCAGGGCTCTGGCGGAAGTCTACGGTTGCGATGACCCCCAGGAGAAATTCGTGGCCGACTTCGTAGCGGTCTGGGACAAGGTAATGAACCTTGATCGCTTCGAAAGAGAATTCACCCAAGATGCCAAAATGGGGCGAAGGGACGGTGATGTCCGGTCTAGTTGATCTTTTCCATATCTTCACCGCAGCATACGAGCGTTCCCCCACCGGCTTTGGTCACGGTGACCTCATTCCCGCAGATATTGCACTTGTACTTCTCACCCTCACTCTTTACGGCCATACTACACCCCCATATCATAATTTTAGCGTAACTCAGCAAAAGCCATATACCAGGCCTTTTCTTGCTCCCGTATCCCCGGGATGCCATCTCGACAGACTTTTCATGAATGCCATTGTCCACCGAGTCGCCGGTGACCAAATCCACCGTCAAGTTTCGCTGACAGTCCAGTGGGAAGCCTGGAAGGGTATGGATGAGTGATTCGACCCTGTGGCGAAGGCAGTAACTCGGCCATTGTCGGCAGTGGGGATCAATCATTGGCCGGAAGATGCCAAGAAATGGCAGTTTCCACCCCACAAAAGTGCCCCTTCAGCTCCATACGCCCGGACCAGCCGGCGGTTGTGGGACCACCCGGCTGCCATCTGCAGTCATGGTGCGGCGGGTCCTTCTTTCCCTGTATAATCGCCGATCCACTTAACCTGGGGCAGTTCATCCTTCACGGCGCGGTGAAATGTCCTATCCCCAGTCCACAGGGCGCACTTCTCCGCTTCCGCCAAGGTCAAGTAAGCAGCATCATAGGCCGAGAGGTTGTGCCGTAGCGACGCTTCCAAGACCCGGAGCGGCGCCACCTCCCTGAGCTCGATACCCAGCGCCAAGAGGTTGCTCAAGGCTTCCTCCGCCTTATCCTGGCTAAGCCTTCCCCGCCTGGTGGCCGTGGTTATGCCGTTTACCAGTTCGTAAAGCAGCAGATCAGGGGCTATGACACTCACCACCCCTCGATCATAGAAATCGTCCCGCAAGGCGGTGGCTTGGGAAACACAATCTTCATCGTCGAATTGCCACTTAAGCACCACTGAAGCGTCGGCCACTACCAGCCCCGGTTCTTGCGCCATAGTTATCTCCGCCGCCCTTCGTCAACAAGCTCCGCAGCAGGCACACCTACGGGGCCTATTTCCTCCTTGAGCCTGTCCATGCGGGCCAATACCGCCTTTTTCCTTTCGTCAGCGTTGTCGATGATCTCACCATCCCTGGCCAAGCGCTCCCTGATAGCCTGAGCACAGTAGGCCGTGGCGCTCATGCCGCGTTTGGCCGCGGCAATCTTGATCTGCCTTCTCATCGTTTCGTCCTCGAGGTAAAGCCCGAGCCTTGCTTTCCTGGTCACTGCTGTCACCTCCACATTAATGGTAGCGATATGACACCATGTCGTCAATTGCTTAGTTGAAGTGAGATTCCAGTCCGGCAACCCGCATCGTGCCTTCATTGCTGAAAATCAGCCCTTACTTTTCAATAAGGAGGAAGCAACGTTGGACAAAGGGAAGCTTACCCAGCAAACGCCGAAGGCAACCACGCCTGCCACGGCAGTGCTTCCTCAAGGACAGCCGAGGCCCTCAGCACCAGGTCGTCACGGCCTGGCGCCGCTCCAACCTGCAGACCAAGGGGCAAGCCATTTGCCGAGAAACCGCACGGCACATTGGCTGCGGGCCCACCCGTCAGGTTAAAGGGGAACGTGAAAGATGAAGTGGCCCGCACCGGGTCTATCTCCTGCCCGTCTATGGCTGCCGGGCGCTGGCGCAAAGGGAACGCCTCATAGGGCACTGACGGAGAGAGCAACAGGTCGTACTCCTCGAAAAATCCAGCCATCTGCATGCGGAAGCCTTCCAAAGAGCGAAGCGATCGTGCATAAACGTGGGCAGGGATTGTGGCGGCCAGCTCCAGGAACCCCTTGACTTCAGGTGTAAGCCGGTCTGCATGCTCTTCCAGGAGGTGCCCGGACCAGACAAACTGGTCGGCCATCAAGACAGGGAAGACCCAGGACAGGTCCCCGATATCGGGTCCGGCCTCCTCCACAATGCAGCCGCTCTCCTGCAGGATCCCGGCCATCGAGTGGGCCGCGAGGCGGGCTTCTGACCCGGCAATACTGTTTCCCAGTTGCGGAGACCAGGCAACCCGCAGGCCTTTCACGCCCAGGTCGAGGACCTGCGTGTACCTGATGGGACGCTCCCTCATGGAGGTGGGGTCTCTTCCGTCAAACCCCGCCATTATCTCCAGCAGGAATGCCGCATCGTATACGCTCCGGGTCAGCGGCCCTATGTGGGTGAAGGTTGGGCCGGCGAAGGCGTTGGTGATGGGAATGCGTCCGTGAGTCGGCTTCAGGGCATATACGCCGCAAAAGGCAGCCGGTATGCGGATGGACCCGCCGCGATCGCTGCCTATGGAAATGGGGCTTAATCCGGCTGCCTGCGCCGCCGCTGCCCCGCCGCTGGAGCCACCGGATGTCCGGCTGGTATCCCATGGATTGCGGCAGTCATCCCCAAGCAGGTTTTCTGTTGTTGAAGAGAGCGCCAGTTCGGGAGTGTTCGTTTTGCCGGCCAAGATGGCGCCTGCCTGCCGCAGTCGCTCCACGACCACGCAATCCTCCCGTGGTACAAAATCGCGGAAAACCAGCGAACCGCCGGTGGTCCGCGTTCCCTGGGTGAAGTGGACGTCCTTGATTGAGAAGGGAACTCCCAAAAGAGGCGGGACCTCCGAGGAGCGTTTCAGAGTCAGTTCGGCATCCATCGCGGCCTGCCGGGCCTCGGTGTCCGAAACGGTCAGGTAAGCATTCAGCCGGTGATTATGCCTGCCGATTCTATCAAGAAGGTCATCTACGACCTCCACCGGGGACACCGCCTTATTTCTGATCTGGCGCGCCATTTCTGAAGCTGTCATGCAGGCAAACATAAATCTCCCTCTATCCCTGCCAGTTTAACAGGAGCAGGCACGTGCCGGCCAGGGCCTGTCATTTCCTGGACGACCATGGCCACAAC
>PUNJ01000076.1 GCA_003551705.1 Chloroflexota bacterium
ATGAAGCGGTCGACGTTGGGGCGGTGGTGTGGGGATCGTAGGGTGGTGTTGAGCCCCGGGGCATGGGATACCGTTCGAATTGCACCAGCGCCGGGGCGAAAACCCACCGTTAACGATTGCCTGGATAAGACGCGCGTGCTTGTGAAGGGCGTTAACACAGCACTCGTGCCTCCATTAGCCGATTAACGACTTGAGGTTGGTTAGTTGATAACCTCGATGCCCCTTGTGAAAGGGACCAGGGCGTTGGGGACCTCTATCGTACCATCGGGCTGCTGGTAGTTTTCCAATACGGCAATCAAGACCCTAGGCAGAGCAAGCCCGGAACCGTTAAGGGTGTGGACAAACTGGGCCTTGGCCCCGGTTCCCGGACGGTAACGGATGTTTGCCCGCCGAGCCTGAAAATCAGTGCAGTTACTGCAGCTGCTTACCTCCAGCCACTCCTGGCATCCCGGCGCCCAGACCTCGATATCGTAAGACTTGGCCGAGGCAAAACCAAGGTCAGCCGTGGAAAGCTGCACGACGCGGTAGGGAAGCCTTAACTCCTGGCAGATGCGCTCAGCATCACCGACCATCGCTTCCAACTCATCGAATGACTTCTCGGGCTCAGTGAACTTGTAAAGCTCCACCTTGTCAAACTGATGCCCCCGCTTGATTCCACGAGTATCCCTGCCGGCAGCCATCTTCTCACGGCGAAAACAGGCTGAATAGGCAACGTAATGCAGTGGAAGAACGCCGGGCTCCAGTATCTCTTCCCTGTGCAGGTTGGTTAACGGGACCTCGGCTGTGGGCACAAACCAATAATCTTCTTCGGCGTCGTGGTAGAGGTGGTCAGCAAACTTCGGCAGATTTGAGGACCCCACCATGGTCTCTCGCTTGACCATATAGGGAGGATAGATCTCGGTGTACCCGTGAACTCGTATATGCAGGTCGAGCATCATGGCAATAAGGGCCCGCTGCAAGAGTGCTCCCTTGCCCTTCAGAACGTAGAATCGGGAGCCGCTGAGCTTGACGCCACGGGCAAAATCGATTATGTCGAGTTCCTCGCCCAACTCCCAATGCGGCCGTGGTCTGAAAGGAAAATCCGGTATGGTCCCCCAACTGCGGACCACTATGTTATCGCTCTCATCCCTGCCCACAGGGACGCTGGCATCAGGAATGTTCGGCAGTCGGAGAAGCAGGTCAGTCAAGGCAGCCTCTGTCTTTTCGACATCAAACTCAATAGCCTTGATCCTGTCTCTGATCCGGCCAAGTTCCTGGGCCATATGGCCCAGCGCCTCCGTGTCAGCTCCGCTGGACTTGAGCCGGGCAAATTCCCTGCTCTCTTGTTTCTGGCTGGCACGCAAGGTCTCCGCCTCCGTGATAAGCCTGCGCCGCTCTTCATCAAGAGACAGGACCTTATCAATAGGCGCCTCCTCCTGCCTGTTACTCATAGCTTCCCGGACAGCATCCGGGGCCTGCCGTATAGCTTGTATACTCAGCATCTATTCCTCTTACACTGCCGGTCTATTTCGATCTCATCTGCGGGAACAGTATGACTTCCCTTATGGACTGTTGGTTGGTCAGCATCATAACCAGCCGGTCTATGCCCACGCCAAGTCCGCCGGTGGGAGGCATGCCATATCTCATGGCCGTTATGAAGTCCTCCTGGTACTGTTCGGCCTCAGTATCACCGAACTTGATACGCCACTCTTCTTGGACCATGAATCTCTCCGCCTGCTCCACCGGATCATTCAATTCGGTGAATGCGTTGGCCAGTTCTATGCCGGCTACGAAGAACTCGAATCTTTCCACCATACTCGGATCTTCCGCCTTGCGCTTGGCCAGCGGAGTAGTTTCCGCTGGATAGTCCATGAGAATGGTCGGTTGAATGAGTCTGGGCTCCACACAAGTGGATACCAGTTTATCGATAAGGTATGCGGGACTTGAAATCTCTTCCAGAGTCATGCCGGATCGGTCCATGTCATGCCGCAGTCCTTCAGGGCCAAGCTTCAGACTCTCTACGAAGTCGATTCCGCAGCCCTCAAGGACCGCTTCACGCAGCGTAATACGGCGCCACGGGGGAGTGAAATCTATTTCGCGGTCTCCATATTGCACCTTCATGGTCCCCAACACATCTTGGGCAATGGTCGAGACCATAGCCTCAAGCATATCCATCACGTCACGATAATCGGCATAGGCCTCGTAGCTCTCCAGAGTAGTAAATTCCGGATTGTGCTTGGTTGAGATCCCCTCATTGCGAAAGATGCGACCGATCTCATACACCTTGTCGAATCCGCCGATTATGAGCCGCTTCAGATAGAGTTCGGTGGCAATGCGCAGGTACAGGTCTTCGTCCAGGGCTTCATGATGAGTGATAAAAGGGCGGGCTCTGGCTCCACCAGCCACCGGCTGCAGAATCGGCGTCTCAACTTCGATGAAGCCCCGGTTATCAAGAAAACGCCGCATGGAGCTGATGATCTTGCTTCTGATCAGAAAAGAGTCCCTGGCAGCCTGGTTGGATATGAGATCCAGATAGCGCTGCCTGTAACGTTTCTCCACATCGACCAGTCCATGCCACTTCTCCGGCAGCGGTTCGAGAGACTTGGCCAGCATAGCGAAATCCGATACCTTGACTGTGATTTCACCGGTCCGGGTAACGAAGAGCTCGCCTCGAACGCCCACAAAATCTCCCAAATCAAAGTCCTGGACTGCCTGATATCTCTCAGGCGGCATATCATCTTTTCGGAAATATGCCTGTATCTTGCCTGAACCGTCCCTCAGATCGAGAAAGGTGGCCTTACCCATGCCCCGGTTAGCTACAACACGCCCTGCTACGCACACCTGTTCGCCAGCGTTCAACTTCTCCTGTGCAAACTGGTCTTTAGCTTCCTGCACTGTATGGGTGCGCCGGTAGCTGTTGGGGTAGGGATTAATGCCCTGCTCTCGCAACCGGCCCATCTTATCCAGGCGCTGCTGTGTTAGACTCTCTAATCTTGAACTCATCTTCAGCAGGAATTATAAGGTATCAGCGTTCGCAGGTGCAAAAACGCAAACCGCACAGCTTAAAAAGGCCGGAATACGGGCTATTTGTCCCCGCGAATGAGTCTTTATCATCAGGTACAAACCATGCATAGCTGGTATAATAGGCCAACAATTAACGAAGACCACATTTCGCCAGGGATCAAGCACAGATGAGCAAGTGGATATTGGCTGCCAGATTCGTCGGTATAGGCTGGTACACCGGCATCGTAATCGCCGGCGGCATAATCGGCGGTGTTTGGCTTGACAACAAACTGGGCACATCGTTAGTATGTACCGTGGTTGGTATATTCCTAGGCTTGGGGATGGCCGCCCTCGGTATCTATCGTATGCTGTCTCCGCTGATGAGAGAACAACAACATGAGGAGGACAACTAATGTCCTCCCTCGGTTGCTCCACAAGAGTAGCCGTCCTTTTTGCCATTGTTATCGCCATATTCTTCGTTGTTGGACTGGCTGGCGGTGCAATCGGGCGGGGTCTTGGTATAGACTCTCCCAGTTTTCTTCATGTTCCCCCACTTGAAATTCACGACTTCTTCAAGGGAGACCGGATCGCAGAAGTTGCCGGTTTCACCATAACCAATACTCTAATTGCCTCTACCCTGACCATGATTGTGGTCCTGGCCATATCCGTAGCCGCCACGCGTAAGATGCGTGTTATTCCCGGCAGACTTCAAGCTTTGGTGGAGATGGGTATCGAAATGCTGGCCAGTTTCATAGATGGCGTGGCCGGCAAGAAGTACGGACGCAAATTCCTGCCGGTTATAGCAACCATATTCATCTTTGTCATGTTCAATGCATACCTGGCAATGGTACCCGTCTTCGGTCCGGGATTTCACGTCACCGAGCAGGCCACAGCCATCAGCAGCAATGGCGGGACCGTCGAATACGTCACCGCCAGTGCCGACGTACATAAGGGCGATATAATCGCCCGGCTCGACAACGGTGACGAGATAGTGGCTGCAATCACCGGGCACGTATACCTCGACGTATCAGTAGGTGATGTGATTTCGCCGGGCCAGGACGTCGCTGAGATCAAGAACGAGCCACACCTTCTCCGTTCAGCTAATACGGATATCAATATGACGCTGGCACTGGCCATTATGGCTGTTCTGTTTATAGAGTTCTCGGCTTTCAGGGCCAGAGGGTTTCGCCATTACATTTCGGAATACGTGAATGTCGGAGAATTCGCGCGTGGCATTAGAATGCTCTTTTCCAGAGAGATAGCCGGCGCACCGCTGGCGATCATGACAGGCATCATAAACATGATAATGGGACTTCTGGAGGCCATAAGTCACGGAACTCGCGTCATCAGTTTCTCTTTTCGTCTCTTTGGCAATATGACAGCCGGAGAGATACTTCTCCTATCAGCCGCCTTCCTGATACCTTGGGTAATGGCCATTCCATTCTACGGTCTTGAGATTTTGATTGGTTTTATTCAGGCCCTGATCTTCGGAGGCCTGACGCTGGTATTTGCCAGTGTAGCAGTGGCCCACGCAAGTGAGGACCACTAGCTAGCGAAAGGAGGGAACGAACACTTATGGAGCCTGAAACGATTAAATGGCTTGCGGTCGGCATGATTGGTAGCATAGGCCTGCTGGGACCTGCACTTGCCTTGGGTCTGATCGGCCATACCGCTGTGCAGGCACTTGGCCGGAACCCCGAGGCGCGTGGCGCTATCATGACCAACATGATCCTGGTGGCAGCCCTTACCGAAGCCATCGGAATCTACGCTCTCATTGTGGCCATTATCCTAGCCATGGTGGCATAAGACAGCGCGCATTAGGCCCAACAAGGAGGAAAAATGGATAATGGTGGACTGTCAACTACATTGCTGGTCTATCTATTCGGGATATTGGTGATTGCATTCGCATTTGTTCTTACCATTGTTATTATAGTTTTGAGCAGTGGGACCGCTGAGACCGCCGGCTAGCATGAACCACCCCTGGAAGAGTTGAGATGTTAGATAGCCTTGGAATAAACATACCAAGCCTGGTGGCCTTCGTCATACAATTCACCGTGCTGCTTGTTCTGCTGACCCTGGTGCTGTACAGGCCGGTTACCAGAATGCTCGATCAGCGAGCAGCCAAGATCGATGAAAGCCTGCAAATGGCAGAGAAGGTCAAGGAGGAATCCCTGCGGGCCGAGGAGACGGTCAGAGCAGAAATAGAGGCCGGACGCAAGGAAGGTATGCG
>PUNJ01000021.1 GCA_003551705.1 Chloroflexota bacterium
CTAGAACTTCTGGGTCTTCAGCCAGTCGAGAGTGATATCAAAGGCCTGCTCAGGAGTGAAGCGCGGGCGGTAGCCGAAGTCCCGTGTCGCCTTATCGTGAACATAGGTATGGTCCACGCAGGTGGAGTAGAGCGTGAACCTGTTGAAGTTGGACTTGCTGCTGAACCTCTCCACCAGCCAGCAGAGAACGTAGGCCAACCCGTAGGGTATGCGCACCTTACGACAGCGTAGACCCATCTGCTCCAGGAACGGGTCCATGAATTCGAAGAAGTTGCCCGTGTGGTGATCGGTGACGAAATAGGCCTGTCCTGCCACAGGGGAGCCGGGCGCCAGATTCTCGGCAGCCAGTATGTGGGCATGAGCGGCGTTCCCGCAGAACACATGGCTGAAGTGGGCCTTGCCGTTCCCCAGGTGTATATTCATTCCTTTTTGGGCGTATTTTAGCACGTTAGGCAGGTGATACCTGTCGCCGGGACCGTACATCCCTACGATCCGCATGGAACAGGTAGAGAAGCCCGGCCCGTTCGCTCTGAGGACAGTCTGCTCTCCGATCATCTTGCTGTAGGCATACCGGTTCATCTTCTTCACGTCGGTGGGATACGGCACCGATTCGTCAGCCATGCAATGCCCGGTCTTGCCGTCCATGACCACGTCCAGGGTGCTGCTGTAGACGAACCGCGGCACCCCCAGTTCCATGCAGGTATCGATCAGGACCTGGGTCCCCCTGATGTTGGTATCCTCATATATGCCCAGCGGGAGTTGTGCGTCCCAGACGGCCGCCGCCGCATGGATGACCGTGTCCATGCCTTCGCAGGCCTTTCGGACTGCTGCCGTGTCCCGGATATCGCCCACCATCACCTCGACCCGGTCGTTCTTCGCCGGCTCGATATCCAGGATGCGCACGTCCCTTTCTCTCTCCAGCAGTTGAGAGACGACCGCCTGCCCCAGCATCCCCGCTCCCCCGGTTACCAGGTACGCCCTGGGCTGTGTCGAAGACCTGTCTGATTGGTTCATGCTCTGCCCCCCTTGCTTTCTAACATTTTAACCATCTTGTCAAGGGGTCTCCAGGGAGAGGGTTCGCAGACCGCAGGGTTTGAATACAGCCCCGGTTTTGGTCTATGCTTAGGCTGGGCAAGACCGGACAATGCCAAACGGCCCCATGCCAGGTCGGACCTGGTGGCCTTCTGCATGAAGGGAGATAAGTTGGACTCTCGAACCTGGCTGGACAGGGCGCTATATCCCCAGGCGGTGGCCATAGTAGGCGTTTCCGCTAACCCCGACGATCGAAGGGACTACAGCGGCCACAGGATCCTGCGCAACTTCAAGGTCGGCGGCTTCAAGGGCCGCCTCTACCCCATCAACCCACGTGCGGACAACATTTTGGGGTTCAAGGCATACCCGAGCGTGACGGCCGTGCCCGATAACATCGATTTAGCCATTGTCGCCGTACCAGTGGGAGCGATCCCCGCTGTCCTGGAGGACTGCACCCAGGCTAAGATAACCAACGTCCACATTTGCACTTCCGGTTTCTCAGAGTCGGGACTGTCCGAGGGTATGGCTATCGAGGCCCGGACACGCGCCATCGCCGCCCGGGGAGGCCTTCACGTCGTCGGGCCCAATTCTCTGGGCTACACGGTGCCCGCTATCGGTATGAACATGTACGAAATCCCGGCCAGGGACGGTCCGGTGGCCATGCTGTCTCAGAGCGGCGGGCATGCCCAATTGATGGTGTATTACGGTCCTGTTCTGGACATGGGCTTCAGCAAGGTGATCAGCTACGGCAACGCCCTGGTCACGGACGAGACCGATTACCTGGAATACTTGCGGGAGGACCCCGCTACGGGCGTCATCTGCATGTATATCGAGGGGACGCGAAACGGGCGGAAGCTCTACGAACTGGTGCGGCAGGCAGCGTCGGTCAAACCGGTCGTGGTCTGGAAGGGTGGGGTATCACCCGCCGGTGCCAGGGCAACGGTAACCCATACCTCTTCACTGGCTGGCGATGCCTCTGTCTGGGACTCCTTCTTCAAGCAAACAGGGGCTATCAGGGTGCACTCCATCGACGAAATGGCGGATGTTGTCCTCACCCTCCTCAGGGTCAAGAACGTCTCCAGCAAGGGAATCGTGGTCATAACCGGCGGCGGAGGACAGAATGTGGCCGACGCAGATATATGCGCCGCAGAAGGACTTGAGTTTGCCTCCCTCGGCGACGCCACGCAGAGCCGCCTGGCGGAGATACTGCCTCCCATCAATCAGAGCACCATCAATCCCATAGATAGTCCGGCTGCCCTGTACGATTCCCAGGTACTCGGTCCCGTCTTGCGCATTCTCGGCGAAGACGCGACCGTGAACACGGTCATGCTTGAACTGACCATCTTCTTTCAGCAACGGGCAACGCCGGAGACCAAGGCGGCTGTCATATCATGCATAAAGGGCTTCCTGCATGACAATCCGGACAAGGCGCTCGTCATTGGCATCAGGGCGTCGGAGTTGAGCGGCGCGGACGGCTCGGCCCTGCGAAGCTTCTTCATTAATGAAGGCCTGGCTGCTTACGGGTCGTTGAGATCGGCTGCTCGCACCTTGCACCGCGTGAGCGAGTACCGGCGTTTTCGGGAAGAAAGCTAGGCCGCGCCCGGGCGCGGCTGGAGGTGAATGGAATGGCAGCGGTTGAAGCAATGTTGAATTTGCCCGCCCCCAACCACATGGGGATTGTGGTGAAGGACATGGACAAGGCAGTGCAGTACTACTCCAGCCTTTTCGGTTGGGGCCCGTTCCAGGTCCGGGAGATCGATCTGGGGAAGTTCCCCGGCTTCTCTTTCCGTGGAGAGCCGGCCACCGGCCGGTTCAAAGCGGCTATCGGGCGGAACGGCTCCATGGTGGTCGAGTTGTTCCAGGCGCTGGAAGGGGAGTCGCCCTACGCGGAGTTTGCCAGGACCAGGGGCGAGGGTCTGCACCACCTGGGCTACCAGCTTGACGAGATCAACTCGGCGCTGGCTGTCTTGAAACGTGAGGGCATCGAGCCCATCTTCGAGGGAAAGACCGCCCAGGGTGCCTTCGCCTACTTCGACACCGACAGGGTTGGTGGGATAGTGATCGAGATCCTCACCTTCCGGGTGCTTTAGCAGGGGTGCATCTTTCATGGCACCAGTATGAGAACGGAAGCCGCTGCAGGTTGGTTGTACCCGCAGCGGCTTTGCCTGCGTGACCGTGTTTTGTATGTGGACTATTGGGTCTTCTGCACCGGGGCTATGTTTTCCAGCTTGCCGGTTACTTCTGCGACCATTTCTTTGATCAGTTCTGCAGTATCCCAGACCTGGGCATGCTTCTCAACAGAGGCAATTACCTCGGGCTCGTTATAGAGGCCGAATTTGCCGCCACCGGCCAAGAACACGCGGCCATTAACGTTTGCCGCTTCCTCGGCGCACAGGAACAATATGATAGGGGAAATGAAATCTGGTGAAGCCGTTGACATGAATACCTTTTCCGCCTCTTGCGCGTCTTTTAGTCCGCCTATCTGCGCGATATTGGCCAGCACGTCCTCGGTCATGGTCATCCGTGTTGCTGCTTGCGGCCTTATCGCATTGCAGGTCACGCCATACTTGCCCATCTCTCTGGCGACTACCCTGGTCAGACCGACGATGCCCTCTTTGGCGGATGCATAATTGGCCTGTCCAAAATTGCCGAAAGCCCCTGCCTCAGACGAGGTGTTGATTATCCTTCCCCATCGCTGCTGCCTCATGATGGGTGCTGCCGCTCTGATGCAGTTGAAATGTCCGAACAAATGCACCTTGACCACTGCCTCGAACTCTTCTTCAGACATGGTCCAGCTGGATTTGTCTCGCAGGAAGCCTGCATTGTTCACAAGTATGTGGATCCCGCCAAGCTTCTCAACTGCCGACTTGACGATGGCCTCGCCGCCTTCAAGAGTGGCCACGCTGTCATAGTTGGCTATGGCTTCTCCTCCGGCCTCCTTGATGGCAGCTACGGCTTCGTCGGCCACATTGGAAGTACCAGTCCCGTCGCGATTGACACCGGGGTCATTCACGACCACCTTGGCGCCATGCTTGGCCAGTGCCATGGCGTGTGCCAGGCCGATTCCGCGACCCGCACCGGTGACGATTGCTACTTTGCCTTCCAGTAACTTTGCCATTCTTGCTTCTCACCTCCTGTTTTGAGTAGGACATCCACAATGCTTCGTAATCAGGGTCAAGACAGGCCATCGCGCTAGCATGGCTTAAGGTTCTTGTTTTGCTGGAAAAAACCTTTTGCCCTTATATGACATGCCTCTAAGTAGATAGTATGCCAAGTCGGAGGCGGGCGTCAACCAAGAACCCAGCTAAGGGTGGAGGATGCCTGAGTCACCTTTACGTTCGTGGTTCCTTCATCTTTGACTGTTGAAAGGTGCTTCGAAACCCGAAACGTTGTGGCTGACTTTCACCACTATATATCATTTTTGCGCTTCCCGCCATGACCATCTTTGTCTGGCTCGAAACGGAGCGCTGGTAAATCTGCCCGCTTTCAATTCGTCCAGTAGTTCTTCGTCCGTACTCACCTTCCTGGACAGGACTGTTATGCATGTACCAATCTCACTGACGGTATGGGCATCACTCCCGCCTGTGGTTTTTAAGTTGTATTGGGCCGCCACTTCCAGGGCCCGCTGGTTACGTATGTCCTTATTGCGGCCATTAAGGCCTTCCAAGGCATCGATGCTCGCGATGTCTATTTTTCCAATCATGATCTCCGAAGCTGCAACCGGGTCGTTAATGGTGAATTCCGGAATCCCTCGATAAGGATGCGCATAGATCATGAATCCCTTGGCTGCAGTTACCATCTTGCTCAAATCTCTGAACTGAAGCAGGCTGGTGAAGTCAAGATTCAAACCGAAAACCAGCATTTCAATCCCACCCCACAACATGACCTCGACGCCCCTGAAAATGGGGAAGCCGTGCTTTTCTCTCAGGAGTTGAACCGCATGCAATTGCCATGCACGGTCATGTTCGGTAAAGCAGATACCATCCAGTCCAATCCCTTTGGCTGTCTCGATAGCCTCATCCGCTGTCATAAAACTGTCCGGCGACAGCGGGTTGGTATGGACGTGCAGATCGATTTTCAATTTCTGAAAGTCCGTTCCCGCACCTTGGGGTTTTCTGGGCAACGGCACCATTCTCCTGGTGGTGACTGGTTCGCTGGTTCGTCTCAAATAGAGGCCGTAACCCAGAGTTGCAGCCATTTTAGACTCTATATAGTTCAGGCCTCCTGGTAGTCTATCTGCAACATCCTACATAGCTCCTGAAGCTCACGCCGGTAGTCGCCATAGACCATTACCTGGTGATTGCCGGTGGCTCGAGAGAAGAACCTGCGGGCATCCTCCACTTGGATAGTAACGGTGGTCCGGTCGGCGATAGTGTCCCTGCAGTCGACGATCATGCCACGGGTCACCGGCAGGCGGTCCAGATCGGCCCCGATTCTGGTAATGGTGACCTCCTGGCCTCTGTCGTAGTCAACATACGAGGTAACCCCGGCGCCGCCCTCCTGTGTGCGGGAGAAAGGTGGGTAGGAATGTGAGTGCACCAGCCGGTAGGGCTTGGGCTCAGCATTCCGCCCGGCCATGCGCGCTGGCGAGCAGCCATGTGAGACCATAACCTGATTGCGCTCCGGGTCGACTTGGACCACGTTGCCCATATAGGCAGGCCTGCCCGTGAGATATTCCAAAATAAGCATGGTCAGGGTGGCACTGGCATCCGCCTCACACCCGGCCGGGATGCCGGCATCCCGCAGCATGGCCAGGGAGATACAGAAGGGCGGTTGTCCGCACTCGTACATCAGCTCCAGGCAACTCACCGACACCGCTCGGGCTTTCATATTCTCAACAAGACTCTCCAGCGCCAGGTGTATCCTGGCAGACTCGGTTATCTCCGCCAGGGAGGGCTCACCGCCCGGTACGGCCCCGGCCACCCACTTCCTGGCCAGAGCTTCCGCATCGGCTGCATCAACCCCCTTCATCAAGTCCAGCAACTCCGCACAGGTAACCGGAGCAAGGTCCACCCCCAGCTTCTTCCTGGCCGTCTCAGGATCGGGGAAGTGCTGCCATGAATAGCTCTGCCGTTGCAGCCGTCCCACCAGCAAGATCTTGGACTGCCTCAGTTCCTTCACAACTGAGATGAGTCTGAGGCGTTCGTTGACCTCCTTGAAGTCCAGGGCGAAGGTCACGTTGGGATAGCGCTCCCTTTCCTCGGCAGGCAGCACATAGAGTCCCATCATGGGGGTGCGTTCTCCGGCGAAGGCGATGACAGGCATGTCCAGGCTCCAGGCCAGTTTTTGAAGGTGCCCGTGGTGCAGTTCACCAAGCCACAGACCCCCGGTTACGTTTATGAAGACGCAATCAGCTTGGCAGGCCTCCTGCCGCAGCCGGAGCAGGTCGGACTCCCCGTACACGGCCAGGGGTTCCAGCAGATCGACGCCCGGCAGCAATGACTGTCGGAGTTGATCATGCAGTGCGCCGAGCTTGGCCTCGGCCGTCGTCATATCGGTGACGACGTCAAGCTGGCCGTCGGGCTGGGGCAGGACATGCATGCCAGCCCCCAGCAGAATTACCGGCTTCACTCTCATGTTTACTGCCTCCTCTTTGCATCAGTCTATCGATGCTCAATTTCCCCCCAAGGAGGTTCAACTTAGGTGGCAATACTCTACTGTAAAGGTTCCTAATGGTCAAGCTGTTAAGCCGATCTGGGCTACGTTGACACGGGTATCGGGCAAGAGTAGAATGCGTAGTAGTTATCGTACTCGATATTTGATTTCATTGCTCAACACTGCTCCGAGAAAGGACCGGAAAGAATGGCTATTATTTACGAGAAAAAAGACCGCATAGCCTACCTCACCATCAACCGCCCGGAAGCCATGAACACCATAGATACGAGCACCTTCAAACAGATGCTGGACGCCGTTGCCGACTTCAAGGACGACCCGGAAAACTGGATCATGATTCTGACCGGCGCCGGCGACAAGTCCTTTAGCACGGGGTTCGATATCAAGTCCCTCACCGCAGATGTAACAGGCGGCTCCATTGACATGCCCCGCATCAACTGGTTCAAGGACATCTACAAACCGGTGATCGCCGCCATCAACGGCTACTGTTTCGCAGGCGCCCTGGAAATCGTTCTTTCCACGGATATCAGGATCGCTTCCGAGAATGCCGTCTTCGGCCTCACGGAAGCCAAGTGGGGTGTCTCCCCGTGTGATGGTGCAATCACCAATCTCGTGCGCCAGGTCAACTGGTGCCACGCCATGCAGCTTCTCCTGATGGCAGAACCCGTCAACGCTGAAGACGCCTACCGCATGGGCCTGGTGAACATGGTGGTCCCGTTCACCGATCTGTCAGCCACAGCGGACAAGATCGCCCAGAAAATTGCCGGAAACGCTCCGCTGGCCGTCCGCAACGAGAAGGAAGTGGGGATGCGCGCCCTCGGCATGTCTCTCGACCAGGCCCTGTCATTGGAGCATGCCATGGGACTCCGGATCATGGGGACGGAGGACGCTCGCGAGGGGCCGCGCGCCTTTGCTGAGAAGCGAAAACCGCAATATCGGGCCAGATAGGTCTTGTCCCGGGTGGGTGCCCCGGTATGCAGGAACCAAGTTTGACAATTGTCGCTCGGTGGCAGGTACATCCAGGTCTCACAGGCCATGTAGTTTATGTCAAGTAATGACCTCTCAAGCAAGCGGCATCAAGAAGGAGAATATTAACTACTGGGAGGTAGCAAAGCATGACCAAGGTGCTCGTAACTTATTACACGCAGACCGGCAACACCAGAAGAGTAGCGGAGGCGATATACGGGGAAATTGAGGTCAGCAAGGACATGCAGGAAATGGACAAAGTTGAGTCGGTAGAAGGGTACGATCTAGTCTTCGCGGGCTTTCCCGTCCACGGTAGTATACCCGCCAAGCCCGCCAGGGACTTCTTGGAGACCAAGGCTCGCGGCAAGAAGCTGGCCATGTTCGTGACGCATGCTGCACCTGAGGATTCGTCGCTCCTGGCTGAATGGCTGGAAACCTGCAAACAGGCTGCAACAGGCGCTGACCTTGTTGCCTTCTTCAATTGCCAGGGGGAGCTTGCTGCGGAGATAGCCGATTTTATGTCAAAGAGTGGGGAGGCCTCCCTGGAAGCATGGGCCAAGGAGCGTCCAGCTACTTTGGGCCAACCCGATGCTGCTCGCCTGGAGCTGGCACGGGCGTTTGCCAGGGAAACAGCCAGGCAGTATGCGTCCTGAGCAGCATTTCGCACCCAAGCCTTCTCATCCTTTGTAGACATGCCGCGGCGGCATGTGCCAGACTCGTGGATGGTCCGCCTCTGGGAGATCGATCTATTGTCTGTTTAACTTCGGAAGGTAATTCTACGGTCAGGTGAGGTCGAAGCGGTCCAGGTTCATCACCTTTTTCCACACCGTTATAAAATCGTCCAGGAATTTCTCTTGGGAATCGTGGCATCCGTAGACTTCCGCCAGGGCCCGGAGCTGGGAATTCGAACCGAAGATGAGGTCGACACGAGAGCCGGTCCACTTGAGTTCGCCAGTTAAGCGATCTCGACCCTCGAACACATCTTCGTCTTCCGAGGTTGACTTCCAGGTCGTGTTCATATCGAGCAGATTCACGAAGAAGTCATTGGTGAGTGTTTCTGGACGCTTGGTGAAGACGCCGTGCTGGGACTGTTCGAAGTTTGCATTCAAGACACGCATACCACCGATCAGGACTGTCATCTCAGGCGCCGTCAGCGTCAGCAGTTGCGCACGATCAAGCAGCAGTTCCTCCGCCGATACGGCATATTTGGTCTTGAGGTAGTTACGGAACCCGTCTGCGGCCGGTTCGAGTACGGCGAATGACTCCACTTCGGTTTGCTCCTGCGACGCATCCATGCGTCCCGGCGTGAAGGGAACCGTCACATTGTGACCGGCATTCTTCGCCGCCTGCTCAACGCCGGCGCATCCCCCTAGGACAATCAAGTCGGCAAGTGAAACCCTCTTCCTGCTTGACTGCGCGCTGTTGAACTCCTTGTGGATTGTCTCAAGAGACTGCAGGACGGTATGCAATTGGGCCGGCTGGTTGACTGCCCAATCCTTCTGCGGCGCAAGACGAATCCGCGCTCCGTTCGCACCGCCGCGTTTGTCGGACCCACGGAAGGTGGATGCCGACGCCCAGGCGGTCGAGACCAGTTGGGAGATGGACAACCCTTTGGCAAGGATCTTGCCCTTGAGGTCTGTGATGTCCTGCGCATCGATCAGGTCATGATCGATTGCGGGCACCGGGTCTTGCCAGACGGGTTCCTCTGTTGGGACCTCTGCACCGAGGTAGCGCGTGCGGGGGCCCATGTCGCGGTGCGTCAGCTTGAACCATGCCCGGGCGAAGGCATCCGCGAATTCCCCGGGGTTCTGCTGGTAGCGCCGCGCGATCGGCTCGTAGATCGGATCGTAACGGAGTGATAAGTCCGCCGTGGTCATCATCGGCCGGTGCTTTTTCGACGGATCGTGTGCGTCAACAACCATGTCCTCTTCCGCTACGTCCTTGGCCAGCCACTGATGCGCGCCGGCTGGGCTCTTGACCAACTCCCACTCGTATTTGAACAGGACGTTCAGATAGCCCATGTCCCATTTGGTCGGATTCGGTTTCCAGGCGCCCTCGATACCACTGGTGATCGTGTCGCCGCCTTTGCCTCTGCCGAAGCTGCTCTTCCAGCCGAGGCCCTGTTCCTCGATGCCGGCGGCTTCGGGCTCAGGACCCACGTGCGACGCTGGGCCGGCACCGTGACATTTGCCGAAGGTGTGTCCTCCAGCAACGAGAGCAACGGTCTCTTCGTCGTTCATGGCCATGCGAGCAAAAGTCTCGCGGACGTCACGGCCCGAGGCGACTGGGTCGGGGTTACCATTCGGCCCTTCCGGGTTCACGTAAATGAGGCCCATCTGCACGGCGGCGAGCGGATTTTCGAGTTCCCGGTCGCCAGAGTAGCGCTTGTCGCCAAGCCACTCGCTCTCGGTGCCCCAGTAAATGTCATCTTCCGGCTCCCAGACATCCTGGCGCCCCCCGCCGAAGCCGAAGGTCTTGAACCCCATCGACTCAAGCGCACAGTTGCCGGCAAGAATCATGAGATCGGCCCAGGAGATCTTTCTTCCGTATTTCTGCTTAATTGGCCAGAGCAGCCGGCGCGCCTTGTCAAGGTTTGCGTTGTCGGGCCAGCTGTTGAGCGGCGCAAAGCGTTGGGTGCCGGACTCCGCTCCCCCGCGGCCATCGCCCTTGCGGTATGTGCCTGCGCTGTGCCACGCCATCCGGATAAAGAGCGGCCCGTAGTGACCGTAATCGGCCGGCCACCATTCCTGCGAGTCAGTCATCAACGCATAGAGATCCCTCTTCAGGGCCTCCAAGTCCAGTGTCTTGAACTCCTCAGCGTAGTTGAAGCCCTTACCCATGGGGTCGGAGAGCGACGAGTGCTGGTGCAGCATCTTGAGATTCAGTTGATTGGGCCACCAGTCCCGGTTCGATGTACCTCTGCCGGTTGCTCTTCCCGTTATCGGACACTTGCTATCTTCCTTCATAGTAAATACCTCCTGTCTTCCAACCCGGCCAACTATTCAAAGCCTGAACATTTTAGACGCCAGGATCTGCTCCCTTAAGGGCCCTGGCTACCTTGGATCCGAGATCGTGGCAACTCTGCAGATCGTCCGCACGAGGCTGCCATCTGGCACGTACTCCCTCGGCAACAATGTCTATCTTGCAGTTCCTGAGGTGCTCCTCAAGAATAGGCACGCCCTCGCCGCTCCAGCCGTAGGAGCCAAAGGCTGCACCGATCTTGTTCTTGAACCGCAACCCTCTCAGGCTTTCCACAAACGGCGCCAGTGTAGGCAGAATACCCTGGTTGAAGGTGGGCGAACCCAACACCACCGCTCCAGCTTTGAAGACCTCAGCCGCCATATCGTTGCGATCGGACACGGCGCAATTGTACAGCTTGTAAGGAACACCTTCCCCTGATAGTCCATCTCCCACCGTCTCAGCCATCAAACGTGTCCCTTCCCACATCGTATCATACACAATGACAGCGCTCTTTCCGGGCTGCTGTGAGGCCCATTCCCGGTACTTGTGCACAATCTGCAGGGGGTCCTGCCTCCAGACGACCCCATGGCTGGGCGCGATCATGTCCACCGGCAGATTAAGCGCCAGCACTTCTTCGATCTTGCGCAGGACCTGAGGACTGAATGGAGTGAGAATGTTGGCGTAGTATTTAATGGCCTCTTCATAGAGTTCGTTCTGGTCAACCTGATCATTGAAGCGGAAGGCCGTCGCATAGTGCTGGCCAAAGGCGTCATTGGGCATCAGAATGTTTTTCCCGGTGAGGTAGGTAAACATGCTGTCCGGCCAGTGGAGCATGGGCGCCTCTATGAAGACCAGAGAGTTCTTGCCAATAGCTATGCTGTCCCCTGTCTTGACCATCTGAAAGTCCCACGGCTGGTGATAGTACCCCTCGATGCTTTCACGGCCGCGCGATGACGCGACGACGGTCGCCTTTGAGGCGTGGCGCATTATGGCAGGTAAGCTCCCCGAGTGGTCGACCTCGGCATGATTGGCCACCACCAGATCAATAGAGGCGGGGTCGACCACCTCGCTGATATTCCTGATAAGCTGATCTTGAAAAGGTCCCCAGACGGTGTCCACAAGGACCGTCTTCTCGTCCGTGATGAGATAGGAGTTGTAGGTAGACCCTCGATGCGTGGAGAGTTCATGACCGTGAAAGCGCCTCAGCGACCAGTCGACGACGCCCACCCAGTAAACGTTTTCCGCAAGCTTGGTTATCATAATGGCCTCCTGTTTCGGTTGGGGCAGAATTTCATTATATCAGTGTGCTCAACCTCGGGCACATGCCATTACTATACAACACAGTGCAGGGGCATGGCACCCTCCTGACGACATGCCGGCAGAATTCGTCGCATGTGACGTTGGGTCTTAGCTAAGATGTCACTCTACCGTGGCTTTCTCGTTGCACCACTCTTGATGGCGTGATAGAATTCTCAGCATCTTTCTTCGGGGAGTTATTTCATGAACGGTGGCAGCATCATTGAGGCCCAGGAACTCTTTAAGACCTACCATACCGGCAAGGTTGAGGTTGATGCCCTCAGGGGGGTCGACTTGTGTGTGCGGCGTGGTGAGATGGTGGCTGTGATGGGCCCTTCCGGCTGCGGGAAAACGACTCTTCTCAACGTGCTCTCGGGGATCGACGATATTACCGGGGGTCGGGTCATCATCGACGGTGCATCCTTGCATACCATGACCGACAAGCAACGTACCAGATATCGTGCCCGGAAGATGGGATTCGTCTTTCAGGCCTACAACCTTCTGCCCGTATTGAATGCGGTCGAAAACGTGGAGCTTCCTCTGCTCATGGCTCATGTGAAGGCTGACCAGGCGAGGAAGATGGCAGAGGGAGCCCTGGCTATGGTAGGGCTTGCGGGCGAGGAACAGAAGCGACCGGCGGAGATGTCTGGAGGGCAGCAGCAAAGGGTGACCATAGCGCGTGCCCTGGTCAACGAACCTGCCATCGTCTGGGCCGACGAGCCCACCGGCAACCTGGACAGCGAGACCTCGAAGGAAGTCATGGACCTTTTGTGCAGGCTCAACAAGGAGAAAGCACAGACCTTTGTCCTCGTTACGCATGACCTGGCTGTCGGGCGGCGGGCGGACCGCATTCTGCGCATGGCCGACGGGCAGATAGTGGAGGAACTCCCGATGCAGGCCTGGTCCGGCCCCGGCGTCGCTGCACTAACCTAAACGTTACATATGGAGAAACTGTTTGGTATCCCCGTCAGCCAGTTGACTGTGGCACTGGTCATTATCTTTGGCGTGGTCATGCTGGCCGGCGCACTAACGGCCGTACGCAATCCGGTACTACTGCGCATAGCCCTGCGTAACATTCCCCGTCGCCGTGGACAGTCCGCCCTGATCGTGTTGGGGCTCATGCTGGCAACACTCCTGTTTTCGGCTTCCTTTGCTACTGGCGACACTCTTTCCCATTCGATGAGAGTCGTGGCCCTGGACCAGATCGGGCAAGTGGATGTGATGGTACAGGCGGATGCCAGGGAGGCTACGGGCCGGCGGGCCTATTTTGACCAGAGCTACTTCGATCAGGTGCGCGAACAACTGGCGATCGATAGGGAAGTCGAAGGCGTCGCCCCTCTTCTGTCCGAGGTTGCACCCGTTGCTTCAGCGGGGGGCAGGAGCGTGCCTCAGGTCAGTATCCTGGGCTTTGCCGGGGAATGGATGAGTGGCTTTGATCGCCTGGAAGACCAGCAGGGCAATACACTGTTGCTGGATGTCTTGGGAGTTCAGCAGGTGTACATAAGCAGCGATCTTGCTACAGAGCTGGACGTACAGACGCATGACGTCGTCAGCCTTTTCCTGGGGGCGGATCCTGCTGTAGTCAGTGTCGCCGGGATCTATGAGAGAGGCGCAAACCCTGCGGGCAAACTCTCTGTGGCGATGCCGCTCTCCGCCATGCAATCGCTGACGGGCACACAAGAGACCATCAATCGTATTATCATAACTCACCGTGGTGATGCCATCGCGGGCGCCGCCCACAGCGGCGTTACCTTGTCGAGGCTGGAACCCCTCTTGGGCGGGACCGGGCTTGAAGCTGTGGCAGTCAAGCAGAATGCCCTGGATCGGGCTGACGAATCGGGTAGCTCCTTTGCGAGCATGTTCCTGATGTTCGGCCAGTTTTCGGTGGCTGCCGGGATTCTGCTCATCTTCCTCATCTTCGTCATGCTGGCTGCAGCAAGGAAGCCGGAACTGGGCATAGCACGAGCGGTCGGCACAGAACGGGGCCAGGTTGTGCAAATGTTCGCCTTTGAGGGGGCGGTGTACGCCCTGATAGCTTCGGCTCTGGGTGCCTTCCTCGGCATGGGCGTGGGAATGGGCATGGTCCGCATCATCGCCGTGGCCTTCGGCCAGACCGATCTCGAACTGAGCTTCGCCTTCCGGTGGCAGAGCCTGGTGATGGCATATGCTCTTGGCGTTGTACTGACTTTTGCGGTGGTCCTGGTCTCTTCGTGGTTCGTTAGCCGGCTGAACATTGTACGTGCCATAAGGGATATCCCGGAGCCTCGAATCCAGCGCACTAGCCGGAAATCTCTGGTCCTCCTAGTTCTTCTACCGGTTGTGGGTGCCCTCATGGCCGTTAATGGCTTTCAGAGCGCTCAGCTATCGCTCTTCATGCTGGGCACTTCGCTGGTGATCATAGGAGCGGCGCTTCTCGCCCGCCGCCTCGGCGTGCAGGAGCGGGCAGCCTTCACTCTGGCGGGGCTGGGTCTGCTGGCCTGGTGGCTTATACCTGCTTCATTCTGGCTTACCTATCTGCCGGACATGGAGCAGGGCATAGAGATGTTCTTCATCTCGGGTATCGTGTTGGTGATTGGAGCAGTGTGGGTTGTCATCCATAATTCAGACTGGCTCCTCAAGGCAGTCCTGCGAGTTCTTGGGCCCGTAAGAGGCCTGGTGCCTGTCCTGAGGATAGCCGTGGCTTATCCCATGCAGAACAGGTTTCGCACAGGCATGACGCTGGCCATGTTTTCTCTGGTGGTGTTCACACTGGTAGTGATGGCGTTCATACTGACGGGGGTAGCTGCCGTCTTCGGAGATACCGAGGCGCTGTCAGGCGGGTTCCACATACGCGGGCAGACGGGCTACAGCAACCCGGTCGCCGATATACGGACAGCGTTGCATGGTCAGGATGACCCAAGAATCGATGATTTTGCGGCCATAGGCACAATCAACGGGTCTTCCATGCAGGTCAAACAAGAGGGGTCGGGTAGGGATCCGGTCAACCTCTTCATCCAGGGGATTGACGAAGGATATTCTGACAGCGTCAATTACGGGTTCCATTTCCGGGCAGAACCGTACCAGACGGACCGCCAGGTATGGCAGACGCTGCAAAGCAACCCCGGAACAGTGGTCGTGTCCGGAACCATGGTGCCCGCCAAGGCCAATTATGCATTCGGCGGAGGAGTTCCGGCCTTGATGCTCGAGGGCTTGTGGTGGGAGGACGAAGCACTACCGGAAATGCATATCCTGGTCAGGGACGCGCGAACCGGCAACGAGACGCGATTGAGGGTAATCGGCGTACTTGAGCAGACGGCCGTATTCAGCGGACAGGGCCTGACTACATCCCAGAGCACAGTCAATGCTCTGGCGGGTATGGAATTGCCCCCTCAGGCCTTCATGTTCCGGCTGGTGGATGGAGCGGATGTGGCGGGGACGGCTGCCGCTTTGGAAGCCCGGTTTCTTGAAAACGGCCTGCGGACACACATTATGGCTGACGATATCCGTGAATTCACGGGAACAAGCATGATGCTGAATAATCTCCTCCAAGGCTTCATGGGACTGGGCCTGGTAGTAGGCATAGCCGCGCTTGGCGTCGTGGCAGCGCGGTCAGTTGTTGAGCGGAGACAGCAGATCGGCACCCTTCGCGCTCTGGGTTTTGAGCAAGGCATGGTCCGGACAGCCTTCCTCTTGGAGTCTTCTTTCATTGCTCTGGTGGGGATCGCAACGGGCATAGCTCTCGGCATGGGCCTCTCGGTGCAGATAATCGATACCATGAGGGACATGTTTCCAGGCCTCAGTTATGCGGTACCCTGGACGAACATCATTGCGGTTACCTTAATCGCCTACGGGGCTTCACTGCTCACTACCTATCTGCCGGCGCGCCAGGCCTCCAATGTCTACCCAGCGGAAGCCCTTCGTTATGAGTGAACGGCCGCCATTTCCTTGAGATCGGAAAACATCGAGCAGGACAGCGAAGCCAGCCGGCTGGGCGACTGTCCATACCGGCTATGGGATGGTGCCAAATATGGTCTGCCTTCGGAGCCGCTTTGCTCATCCTCGACGTGGTAATGAGCCTACTCAAGGCCAGCAGCCTCATGGCTGGCTATAACATGGCACTTCAACACTTCCTCGCCCGATCGTGCCGGACAGCTCCTTTTTCGTGCCCTTGGTAATTTCTTCGGTCTCAATCAACCATGTCAGCGATCCTTAGCAACCCACCCAGTATGCCCATGTAGGCCACGCCGTCCTCCGGACTAAGGGTGATTGGTGCTCCAAGGTCTGCTTGCAGTATCCCGAAGCCGGTCGGTACCCGGTAGACCATTTCCCCAGTCTCGAAGTCCAAGGCGGTGAAGAAATAGCCATGAAACCGGTCATAGGTATGCAGAAAGAGAAGTCCGCTCGTCAGTGATATCTTGGGCACGGTGCTAGGCGAGTTCACGGGACTGCTCCAGACTTCGTGGACGGCATAGCCACCGCTGCCGTCCGGCAGCAGGTCGAGCCGGACCATCCCTCCGACGCTGTCCACTGCGATCCCTCCAGGTCTACTGAAGTTCTGCCGCAGTAGACCATAGTTATTCTCGACTATGACGGAGTACTCCAGGCCATTCGGTCCTTCACGGACCAGTCCGGCCAGAGCGTTCTCGGTGGTGCTCTTCCCGTCTTCGAAGACCGGAAACTTGGCTATCTGCTTGCCGTCCGATCGACGCAGGAACAGGATATTCATGCGGGGATCGGCATTGTCGCCGATGGCTACCATATCGCCGAATATCAGGGGCGAGGTCCCGGAACCCTGGTTGATCATGCTGGGCTTCACTCTGGTCCCCCGGTCATAAGGCGTCCGCCAGTCAATCACCGGCTGGCCCGACTCATCGGCACTGAAGCGGTACATGGCATAGTCGCTTACAAAATAAACCCCGTCTTCGGCAACGGCAAAGGAGTTTTGTATCTCCTCGCCGGGGATTTCGATGGTGAACACCTGACCGGTGTCAGGATCGATGTTGCCTACTATGCCAAAGCGGGTCATGAACCAGAGTCGGCCTCCCCAGTCATGCAGTCCCATCTGCACCCGGTCTCCCAGAGGAGCCCGCGAACGGGGTACCAGGTGCCCTCTGAGATCGTACTTATGTACAAGCTCGAACCTGCCTGTTTCGTCCGAGTAGCGGATTATCTGGAGAGCATTATCGGCATCGGCGAAGATGACCCGGTCCTCATGGTCCAGAACGAAGTAGGCGGCTCCCGAGGTATCCTCTATCTGTGGCATGGGATCATCGAGCCGCCTGGGCGGCAGGGCATAAGAGGCCAACTCCTCGAGAGTAACGGGGTCAAGCATCAAGATGTACGACCCCGTCTGCCGGGCATTAAACGTAATTATGCGCCCCTGGGAATCAAAGGTTATGGTGACGCACATGTTGACGCCTGAAGCATAGGAACGTTGTGTGACTACAGGATCGATACCCAGCGGACCGCTCGACTCGTAGGTGCCCGACATATAGGCATCGCAGTGCATATTATTTCTGCCGTTGGGTGCCAGGTAAGGGTGCTGCGGGTAAGGAATGTGGTCCAGCGGGTTGGTGTAGCCTTCGGGAAAGTCGGGACTACGATAGAAACCTGTGTCAATGCCGTCGACCTGAGAGGGTGCGGTCTCCCCACAACCCCACCCGCCGATCAGTACGGACGCTGCCAGCAAGAGAGCCAGCAATCCCTGGCGCACCATAGGAACCAACCTCATTCTTTGCCTCCTCGGAATAACTTTCCGTCTGTTCCGGCCAGTGTTTCCCGGCAGAAGACCAGCGGTGGCCAGACCACCAGCCACAGACCCAATCGGCAAGTGAATCCACTATGACCATCGGGGTTGTGTGGGCAGTCAAGTAGAAGAGTCCCGCCTTTTGTAACTCCAAACTCTAAAACATAAAAGAGGCAAAGTCAAGCCCCAGTTGACTCTGAATAGTTGTTACCAACAACGGTATCGTATAGAATTTGGACTACTAAAAGGGGCGCGATGACATGAGAGGGCAAGGATTATGTTAGGTCCTGCGGCAAGAACCACAATCGCACAATTCACGTCGCACGGGTAGGTATTGCCCCAAGTCAACTAGCTCTGCTATATTGAGCCGACGGTCTTGGACGAATGTGCCGGCCGCAATATCCCCGGCCGCGCCGCCGGAACAGTAACGAGGCAATGTCTAATAAGGGTCGCTGATTTTGAATCCAGTATGGCCAGGAGGTTTGAAGTGACAGCAGTATGTGGAGGAGACCTCTTCGTCCAGGCCCTCAAGCGAGAGGGAGTACAGCACATATTCACCCTGTGCGGCGGGCATCTGAACCCCATATATAATGCTTGCCTGAATGAGGGAATCGAGATAATCGATGTGCGCCACGAGCAGGTTGCAGCCCATGCCGCCGCCGGCTGGGCCAGAGCCACCGGGCGGCCCGGAGTATCTGTTGTCACGGCAGGCCCGGGTGTAACAGATTCGGTGAGCGGTTTAGCTGAAGCCTTCACCGCCGGCTGCCCCATGGTCCAGTTCGGTGGCAGGGCGCCGCTAAGCGATATGGACAGAGGTGCTCTCCAAGACATGGACCAGGTCCGCTTGCTCGAACCTATTACCAAATGGGCAAGGACAATCTATGACGCCGCCAGGATACCCGAGTATGTCAGATCTGCCTTCCGCATCGCCCAGAGCGCCACACCAGGCCCTGTCTATATTGAATGTCCGATTGATGTCCTGCTTGCCGATGTTGCGCCCGGCCAGGCGGAATTCCACGCCGTTAGCCAGTCTGTGCCTGACCAAGGCGGTCATCCCTCCCTCATTCGTGAAGCCGTGGACCTCCTCATGTCTTCAGAGCGGCCCATGATCGTTGCCGGTAGCGGTCTATTTTGGGCAAAGGGGGACCAGGAACTGAAGCTTTTCGTCGAGCTGACCGGGATACCGGTGCAAACTGCCGACTTCGCCCGGGGAGCGTTTCCCGAAGACCATCCCATGGCGGCGCCCATGGGCGCCACAGCCATGGCCGATGTCCTGCTTATCCTGGGTGTGAAACTCGATTTCCTGCAAGGCTATGGCCGTCCCCCTCTCTTTGCTGATGAGGCAAAACTTGTCCAGGTAAACGCCGACCCAACGCTTATAGGCTACAACCGCGGGGCCGATATCGGAATCACAGGCAGCCCTCGAACCGTCCTGCAGCAGATGATCGAGGTTATCAAGAAGAGGAAGAGAGTTGACCGTACAGATTGGATGGCGCAGCTTTCGTCGCTGGCAACGATGATGGAGGAGGCTTCAAAGGAAGCCTATTGGAGTCAGACGCAGCCCGTCCATCCGGCGCGACTGGCCAGGGAGGTCGCGGAGTTTCTTGACAGAGACGCTATAGTGGCCATCGATGGAGGAGATGGTTCAGGAGGATGGTTCGCACCCTTCTTCAAAGCCAGGTACATGGGACAAGTCCTGGGTACAGGCCCCTTGGGTTGCCTCGGGTCGGGCACTGGCTTTGCCATGGCTGCAAAGCTGGCCCATCCTGACAAACAAGTGCTCGCTTACCTGGGAGATGGAACATTCGGTTTGAACGGTATGGAGTTCGACACCTATGTGCGCCATAATCTGCCCATTGTAGGCTTAATATCGAATGACGGCCAGTGGGGGATGGTGAGACACTGGCAGAAGATGGACTACGGGGAAGACCGGTGTAAGGGAATGGTGCTCAGACCCAGGCAACGTTATGACAAGATGGTGGAAGCTCTTGGCGGCTATGGCGAATATGTCGACAGTGCAGAGGGCATAAAGCCGGCTCTCGCCCGTGCCTTTGCATCAGGTCACCCGGCCTGTATAAATGTTGAGGTCGACCCTCAACCCATTAGTATGGTTACGATGTACCTGCACGAATCCATGTCAAGAAGGGGTTCTTAGTTCTTTCCCATAACCCAGGATTGGAGGGCCGGCGGTTGAAGAGGCACGTGTTCAATCCACCAAAATCAACCAAGAAAGGATGAAGCATGAGAAGACTGCGGAAGTTGTTCGAACCCATCAAGGTCGGCGATGTCGAGATCAGGAACCGGATCATAATGTCCCCCATGGGCCTGGGACGGGCTACCGAGGACGGCTTTGTCACCGACGCCATGGTGGATTTCTACATCGAAAGGTCCAGGGGCGGAGTCGGGCTGATCAACATCGTCTGCGCTTACAACGACTTCTGCGTCTACCTTCCACACCTTCCAGCTCTCCAGGATGAAAGGTACATCCCTGGACTGAGAAGGATGACCGATGCCATCCATGAGCACGGCGCCAAGACCTTTGCCCAGATCATGAACATGGGTTCGGCCTGCTTTTCCACCAGGGACGGCGGCCC
>PUNJ01000162.1 GCA_003551705.1 Chloroflexota bacterium
AACGAACCATCGGAGATGTCCATCGTATCCAGTCCTATTCAGTCCGTGGTAGAGAACATCAATCGACGCATAGATGAGCAGCGCAACAACCTGGCGGCTATCATTCTGGGCGTGGACGAACTATGGGACGTGTCCCTGATGAAGTTCATACATGACATAACGTTCAGTTCTTTGCGCCACAATGTCATGGAACTGGGGTCGAGGAGATTGCTGGGGATGGGAGCCTCGGGGGTTCCCAGGTTCGCTCGGGCCAGTATCGAACATCTGTTTGCAGAAGCTGTTGTGGACTGCTCGCGGGTCGCCGAGTTGGAGACTGAGTTGAGGCGCTGGGGTGTCTTCTCCGAATACGAAGATCGGTTTCTCGACCTTTTCCGAAAGCACTAAGCCGGCTACCGATTGCAGTTTCACATACACAAGACTTTTTTGACTCACCTTAGATTTTTCTGCCTGTTTGGCGGCGAATACTTGCAGAAAGGACGGAAATGGCCGAATTCAACCAGGAACTGAGAGAGAGCATTGACTTTGCCGCCGGCATACTGCGTAATGCCAGGTACGCGGTGGCCCTGACCGGTGCAGGAGTCTCCGTGGAAAGTGGCGTCAGGCCTTTTCGGGGACCGGATGGCGTATGGACCGAGTACGGTGAGCCCCCTATGGACGGCTACCAGCGACTTCTGGCCGACCCCAAGAGGGAATGGCAGAGATGGGTGAACAGGGAGGGATATATCAAGGGCTTCTTCGAGGCTTTTGAACATGCCAAACCCAATCCTGGCCACTATGCCATGGCTGAGATGGAGCAGATGGGCATACTCAAATACACCATCACCCAGAATGTGGACGGGTTTCATCGTGATGCCGGAAGTCACAACGTGGCTGAGATCCATGGCAACTTCTGGTTGCTGCGTTGCATAGAGTGCAGCAGAAGGTACAAGCAAACGGAGATCGAGATCGACCCGGAGAGATTGCCGCCGAAGTGTCCATCATGTGGCGGCATGGTCAAGAGCGACGGCGTCTACTTCGGAGAGCCGATACCGCCTGATGCGTTGCGTACATGTCAGGAGCAGGTGGCTAAATGCGACTGCATGCTTCTGGTAGGTACTTCGGGCTTCGTCTATCCGGCAGCCGGTTTTCCGCATGCGGTCAAACAGACCGGCGGCTCGCTGGTGGAGGTGGACCGCTACGGCACCGACCTCAGCCACATCTGCAATATCAGCCTGCGAGGCAAGAGCGGGGAGATACTGCCGGCACTGGCGGAACGCTTGAAGGCAAAGAAGCGTAGGGTGGGTTAGTCCCGGTGCCGGCGAAGACGTTCGCCTTGGAAACCACCCAGGGACGTAACCCACCTTCTACGTCTGCCACAAGCACGCGATCATCCGGCTAATGGAGGCACGAGTGCTGTGTTAACGCCTTTCGTAACCATGCGCCTCTTACCCAGGCAATCGTCTGTTTTTGAGAGAGCCAGCTGTTGTTCATAGATCGAGATCTCCGGCGTAATCCCACAGTCAAAAATACATAATCTCCAAAGGGGAGAGAATCGGTAAACACACCCATTTTTGCTTGCAGAAGAAGCCACTTGTGTTTACCATACGTAGTTCGTGATTAAGGTAAGCATTGGGGTGGCGGGAGTCGAATGGGGATCCGGAAAAGGCTGCCACGACCGTGGATCACCCTACACCCCGCCCTTGACATGCTTGCACAGGAGTGATACAGTTTCGCAACCGGTTGATGTGCGATTCAAGTCCATGAGTTATTATGTATAGAAGGTTGCCTCGTCACTCTTGTTTGAGAAACGTGTTGCCTGTCTTCATAGCCATCCTTGTTTGCCTCGTCTCCATACCCGCTCTTTCCTGTGTGTCCTCCTCGGCGGCAAATGGAGGCATTGTCAGGGAATCGCCCCCCTCGGTGGAAAACCTCATCAAGCTTGGCCTGAGCGGGAAGATAACGGCCCCGCTCACGACCGGACGCCTCACTGAAGATGGCGACAACCTGGTCTTTGCCGGTACTTCGGATGGACTTTACATAATATCAAGCGGCACCCTGGTCCGCTACATCTACACGCCTTTCGGTGTTTCCCACATATCCCTGATCGAGGATGTCTCCGGCAATGGGTGGCGCGACATTGTGATTTCGCTTCACCGGGCCGATGCGCCCGGCCTTCACTGTTACGACGGTCTGACCGGCGAGAAGCTCTGGCAGTTGGCTCCCCGCCAGCGGGTCTACGTCCAGGACGTGGGCTGGTCCGATCTGCAACTGGCCGCCAATGACGTGGCCGTCGTAAACCAGCATCAGGGACAGATAATCGTTGTCAGCACCGGCCGCTATGCCTTCGGCATCGACGCCCGGACCGGAGGCGGGCTGTGGAATTTCCAGTCGCCCCATGACCTCAGCGCCCTGGCCGTGGTGGGTGATATCGACGGCGACGGCGTCGATGATATCGCTGTCGGCTCCGGCGGGGGCAACCTGTACCTTTTGAGCGGCCGCACAGGCAAGGTCAAGTGGGAGACCATGGGTGCCGGACGGTATATGCCTACCTTCGGTCCCTCCGTTCAGTCAGCTGTGACCTCGCTGGCTGCATATGGCAGCGACACCGGCAAGGTAGTGGCCGGCGGTGATGACGGGAGGGTCCGGCTCATCAACCTGCTTCACAGGAGCACCGAATGGGTGGCCGATCTGGTTACCGACGCTGACAGCTTGCCCGCCCAGGTTTTGGTAACGGCGACTCCGGATGTCGCGGGGACTCCGGGTATTCTGGCGGCTGCGCAGCCGACACGGGGAAAACTACACTCGCAGGCCGTGATGCTCGACGGGTCCAGCGGTGACCAACTGTGGCAAAAGGGACTGGAGTCCTGGCCCGTGACCGGGTTCTCGCTTGGCTTCCACGTCGACAGACCGGTCCTTCTCGAACCGCGCCCGGCCTCAAGGGTCAACCTGGTGGACCTGAAAGACGGCGCAATTCTCAAGCAAATTGTAGCCCCCACCCTGGATGGTCAGCCGGTCCGTGCCTGGCAGGCCGGCGTGGACAGATATCTTGCGGTCTCGGACGGCAGCGATCTCGTTTTGGTATCGTCGGAGGGCGCCATAGAGTGGTGCTATCCCCGGATCGGGGAGGTGTCCGTAATCGAGGGCGGCTTCACGTCTGCAGGCAGCCGGGACCTCCTCGCCTACGGCCGCGCACCCGGCGGCGGGGTCGTCGCCGGGAAGGTACGGGTGATGGCGATAGTTGATGGACTGACCCTGGAGGAGGTTTGGCGTTACGAGATGCCGCATGACGAGTTCTATGTCGGGGGCGGATTAAGTGGCGTACAGGCGGGCGGGGACCTGACCGGCCACGGCCTCACGGACATCATCGCCCACCGGGGTGCGACGGTGTTTCGTTTCAACGGCTCCACAGGCTCGCTCACCCTGCTGGACGCCGGCAAGGATATACGCCACCTGGACACCATGCAGACCGGCCCGGATGATTGGGCAATGGTCTGCGGTACGGAGGACGAAATACTGGTTATCGATGGTGCGGGCGGTGTGTTGTGGAGAAGCGACTATTCATCATGGGGAGACATGCCCGGGGGTGAGGTCAGGGTTATTGGCGACCTCAACGGAGATGGAGTCGATGACCTTGCCGTGATTTTTCCCGACCGGATGGTCATAGCAGCCGGCCGGACCGCCGGGGGACTGGATTTCGTCAAGATGCACACTATCCTGCCCCGGGATGGAGCATTTATGGTCTTCAAGGAGATTACGGGTGACCTGAACGGGGATGGAGCAGCGGGCATAGCTTTGCACGAGTATGACCAGCAGGCCCATCCGCCGGGGGGAAGAGCCGATTACACGGCCCTTGTCATAGCGTCGCCTGTTGACGGCACAACCCTGTGGCGGCTGCCCATGAGCAGGCAGGCGTCCTTCGATCTGGCCTGTGCCGATTTCACCGGGGACGGCTACCTGGACAGCCTGGTCTTCTGGGAGGAACGGGTCATTGCCTCCCCTTACTCTGTACAGGGCGCCAGGCTGGAAGTGTACTCTGGTGCTACGGGTGCGAGCATTTGGCATCTCCAGTTCCCGGCAGGGCAACAGCATTACAGACCCCCGGTCGATGGCCGGATTGAACCGTGGAAGCCTGAGCCCTCCAACGGCCCGGCCCCCTTGCCTGCTGCGGCCGTGCCTTCCCTGGGCGACGACGGCCGTTATCACCTGGCGGTCACTGAAATCGTCCACGGTAGTGGTGAGCGTATCGTTTTGTACGATGTCACCGCGAACCAACCTGTAAGGCAGGTGGGCATTCCTGCCGGTGAAAGGGAACGTAGCAGTTACTGGTTGGTGGACGGCGGCAGGGGCATACACATAAGCAACGGAATGGAGGGTTCCAGTCCTGGGTCAGGCATGAGCTACCTGGGAGGGATATCCGCTGAGGGGCAGTTGGTGGCGGCATCCGCCAGGCTGGTCGCAGGCACGGTCCGCATGGATGATGGCCTGGGCTTCTTCGACATCTCGGGAGAGCGCCTCGCCGGTGTGTTTCCCTTCACGGCCACGGATTCGTTCGGCACAGGCGGAGAGAACACCGTGGGTGTGGCCGCCCTGGGCGGGGTCTTCAATCTGCGGCTGGCAGTCGAGGAACCCGGCCTGAAAATCATATCTCCGGCTGCCGGCGCCGCCGCAGGCTCCCCTGTCCGCGTCGCCTGGGAGGGCAATGCGGGGTTTGCGGACGTTTTTGTGGACGGCGTCAAATATGCCATGACCGCAGGAAGTGAAGTCCGGTTGTCTCTGCCCGCCGGCCAGCAAGAGGTCCTTGTCAGGCACATGGACGGAGAAGGCCGGACCACGTATGCGGTAGTCTATCTCCAGGTCAGGCAGTTGCCGCTGGCGATGATCGCCGGCCTGATAGTCCTGGCCGGGCTTGTGGCGGCCTGTCTCTATCCGGCCTGGATGCGCAACAGGCGCAACCGTCGTGCCCAGGAGGGTATGGATGGCGGATGAGCGGGACATGATCGAGACCAGAGGGCTTACC
>PUNJ01000205.1 GCA_003551705.1 Chloroflexota bacterium
AACAGAGTAGCAGTTAATGAAACAGGTTAGAGACTATGGTTAGTGTCCGGGCTTGGATGATCGGGGCAATGACGGGACTCCTGCTTGGATCCATACACGGCTTGAGCCACGGTCGGACAATGATACCTTCGTGAAACATGGGTAGGCCAGGTTTGCTCCTATTCGCTGTTCGGTATCAGCACCGCTCTGGCCGGTGAGCCGTCTACTCCCACCAGCTTCAGAGGCAGACACACCAGCATGTACTCGCCGGGCTCCACATCCGCCAGGTTCAACCCCTCCACGAGCACGATGCCGGCCCCGAGCAGGACCTTGTGCACCGTCGTACTGGCCCCGTAATGCTGGATGGACAGGTAATCGGTGCCAACCAGCTTCATGCCCCGGTCTGCCAGCCACCGTGCTGCATCCTCCGACAGGGCCGTGAAATCGGTCCTGAACTCCTGCTCACCTTCCACCCAGAATCTGGAGTTGCGGGTGCGAAACAGCAGCCGGGAGGTTTCCTCGGGCAGGCTCAAGGCAGCCAGGTCGGCTGCTGTGATGGTTTCCGCATCGGGGAAATGGGCAACCACCGCCTTGCCGATCATGGCCTCGAGGGGCAACTGGTCTATGGTGAGACCTTCCTCGAGAAAGTGCCAGGGGGCATCGATGTGGGTACCGGCGTGCAGGTCCATCTCTGCGCGGGTAAGATTGGCTTCCTTGCCCGCGGCCATGCGGGACGTCGCAATGAAACGCACCCCGCCGAGTTTGGGCCAGGCGGGCATGCCTGGATATACCGGGACCGATATGTCGATAATCCTCATCTTGCACCTCCGGGCAATCTGCTTTCCTGTTCAAGTTTGTGTCTGCCGGGGTTGCTCCACCTCACACGTTATGTAATGTTATACGGTGGGAACAGGGCCCGGTCACTACCCCAGTATATCCGAAGAATCTTCGAAGTTATTATGTGGCGGGGCCGGCAGGCGCGGCACGGGCACCTAGTCGCCTTGCGTCCGCTGCTCGCATATCTCCCTGAAGAAAGCGAGGTAGCTGTCCGCCTGTCTGTCCAGCCCGAAGTACTGGCGGGCGTGTTCCGCAGCCGCGGCGCCCATCCGGCGGGCCAGCTCCGCGTCTTCGAGCAATTGCTGGGCCCTGGATCCCATGGCCGCTGCATCACGGGGCGGCACAAGAAAACCGGTCACCCCGTCCTCGATCTGCTCCGGAATGCCGCCAACCGCCGTAGCCACGACAGGCGTGCCGCAGGCCAGGGCCTCCAGTACGACATTGGGAAAGGTATCGGCATGGGCAGCGTGCAGGTAAACGTCGGCAGCCCGGTAGATGTCGGCCACCTTGTCCAAGTCTGCGGTGAAATCAATGAAACGGATTCGAGCAATGCCGACCTGTTCTTCACGACCCGCCCCACCCAGGCATAGCAATAGAAGCTGGTACGGTCGCTCCTCGGCAGACAATTTCTCCAGAGCCTTCTCGATGGTATCGAAGTCCTTGAACCTGTTACTGCGTCCACCCTGGCCGACAAAGAGCAGGATACGGGCCTCTTGGGGCAGTCCCAACCTGGCGCGTGCCTCCACCCGGTCGCCCGGTCTGAACACGGAAAGGTTCAACCCATTGTGAATGACCCGCCTTTCGATAATGGCGGGGGATAAAATCGACTGGTCGACCTGGTCCATAAGCCAGCGACTGGGCGTAATTACGTGGAGACGGCTCCTCGCATAGATATCATGCTTGCGCTGCCAGTTGAAGGCCGTGGCATCCCGCCGTATGGCCGGATATATCGAGAGATCGGGACAATCTCCGCAGCCGGCCTTCCAGCGATCACAGCCGATTGCATGAGCGCAGTGACCAGTCAGCAACCAGGTATCGTGCAGCGTCATCACCACCGGTGCCTGCCGGCTGAGATCGGGAAGAACCCTGAGGTCAAAGTAGCCGCCGTGCAGGTTATGGCAGTGGATGATATCCGGCCTCTCGGGCGGCAGGTCCATCAAGCGCCAGGCCCCTGGAAAATCGAAGTCCTCCACACCGCCGAGGTTCCTCATGAAGCGTGATGGTCCGGCAGCCAGGCGAGCGGCTGAAGCCATAAGCGACATTCCGGGCAGGCGTGGACTAAGGTAATCAAAGCCTGCTGCGGCACGCAGCCAAATGCGGACCCAGACATTTCTCACGCTGTTGTTTGGGATCTGGAGAACGGTTGGATCGCTGGTTTCCTTGCGCCCGGCGGCCAGCCACGACCGGATTCCCCGCTTCTGGTACTCCTGGTGCAGGTTCCAGGCGATACGCGCCGCCCCGCCTGACTTTTCAACGGTGCTCACTTGAAGAACACGACTCATCACTTGAGACATTAATTCGTGCTCCGACTTCGGCCATGTATCAGCCAAATGGATTTGCTGCCGTATGCCATCTGTAGCCTTTCTACTCTTGACGACCTGACATTACATTGCCTTATTGAGTCTGTCTTTGACAAGTGCGACTGTCTGTTCACACATCTTCTTTGGATCGAACTTGGCACCAATATGATCGCGATTTGCCGCCCCAAGCCTGGCACGAAGCTCATCATCAAGTGCCAGGTCCATGATGCACTCAGCAAGCGCTTCAGCGTCGCCTGGAGGCGACAAGAAAGCTTCGCCCCCTGGTCCTATGACATCACGAATGCCCGGAATATTGGTGCCGGCCACGGCGAGACGCGCTGCCATACATTCCAGGACGCCATTGGGACAGCCTTCACTTCGCGAACTGAATACGCCCAGGTCCATGGCCTGCAATAGTCCTGCAATGTCATCTACAGGGCCAACAAACTGGACCGTACTCTCGATGTTCAGGTCCCGGCACAAGATTTCCAAATAATTACTGTCATCCTTACGCCCGGCAAGTATGAGAGCTGATGAACGTTTCATCTTGGCCATTTCGTCCGAAACCCGACGCCACGCTTGTAGGAGCGTGCCATGGTCCTTGTTACCATGCAGGTTGCCCACCATGCAGGCAGCAAAGCAGTCATCCCCTAGCCCTAGTTTCGCCCGCCAATGGGCTCTGTCCGCCACCGGTTCGGTCAGCGAAACCCCATTGGGAATCACCTTTATAAGGTCTGGATTCACACCCAGTTCTTTGGCGAGGAATTGTGCACCGCCATTGGAGTTACACACAAACGTCGATACCTGTCTGGCCGCTCTGACCTCCCAACCATGCCCCAGACGATGCAAGCCCTCATCGCGCTGGTTCCACACGCAAAGGCGGGCACCAGACCAGCGCCATGTCAGGCCACATACGACATTTGGCAGCATGGTGTATCCAAGTATTATGGAAGGATGTCTTCTCCTCAGAGCCCATGCAAATCCGACAAGCCCGAGGATTGTTCTGATAGACCCCACGAACCCCTTACCCCAGGATACACGAACAATCCTCGACGGGATCCCGTGTTGCTCACAGTATTCTGCTACATTCCCAGGCACTCCAAGAAGGCCCCACACCTCTACATCCGCCCTTTCTACCTCTTTCAGGTATCGGGCAAGCAGCAGGCTCTGCCGCTCTGCTCCACCAAGATGAAGGACCCCCAACACTATAACTATGCTTTCTCCACGCAGGCTTGGCCGATCAGCCGACGGCACTCCGGACGTCGTCGATCCTGCTTCTTGCATGTGCTTCGAGTTAACAATCTTCATCACCAATCACCGACCATCAACAAGACAGTCACTACCGTACTCTTGATTCCTGCCCGTTGACTTCCTTGCATCGTCACTTTTCACCTCAACCCGTATCACAGGTCTTGGTGGGCCACAGTCATAGGTGCACAAAGAATCATCGCCACAGCTTGTACAGGGGTCTATTCCAATCACACACCCCGAGCAACTCGAATCTGTTTAGCCGGCTATTGTCCAGAATGAACTGCACAAATTCATCCGGCGTGAAATTGGCGAAGGCTCCTGCCATCTGAGACTCGCTGTACAGGTGTGGTTCGAAGAACATCTCATTGGTGTCCAGGTTCCCGAGCAATGTCTTCAATTGTCGAAACGCGTGCTCCGTCTTCAAGAAATGGTGAAAAATGGACAGTGCCAGGACCACGTCATACTTGAGAGATCCTTTTTCTCCAAGGTCAAGTATGGACTCGGTAATAATGCTGAACTCTCTGTACTCGGCTCGCTTGAGCTTCCGCAGGAAATACAACTGCTTTTCACTTTTTTCCACAGCGAAGCACCCATAGCCTTCCTCTTCAAACCTGTGGCAGAAATAGCCCCAGTTCGCCCCGATGTCCAAGATCGTCTGGTTTGAATGTCCGATGTTCTCCTTTATCATCTCAAACCGCTGGTGGGAGTGACTGCTTGGAATGGACTGAAGGTCGATGTGTGTCAGCGGTGCATAAACCTGCCAGGGATTCGCCGCTGCGTATGAAAGGATGCGGCCCTTGAATTCCTCCCACTCCGCGTGTCGTACCAGTATCCGGACGGGAACCCTGGTCACGCCGGCAACCTTGGCGCACGCCAGACGGTGTCTTCCGTTACAGAACAGAAGGTCACCATCTCGACCAATGTTAACAGTGATCTCATCGTCCAGGTTGTATGGCTGCCCTTCCTCTCGCAAGTCCATCTGTGACTTAAAACCTATGGTTCTGATCTGCTCATAAAGACCGTCCCAGAATTGACACCTCTGATCGAGGTCCTCTCGGTTATTGCAATCCCATTTGGTTCTTCCTTCTTCAATCTGTCTCAATACGCGGTGATAATACGGTAGCTCATGCCAGGGAATCCCCTTGGAGATCCTTTCCTGCAGCGAGCCGTAGAAATCACGATCCTCGAATCGTTTTGTGCGAAGGTCCCAGTCCCCACCCACAACCCATCCGCTCTGCTTCTGGATGGTAAACAGGCCATCCCCGGCCGTGTAAAGTATTCTCGCTGGATCAATCCAGTGAAGCGTGGAGTCCTTTGCATATTGACGTACACGTGTGCCGACCACCT
>PUNJ01000046.1 GCA_003551705.1 Chloroflexota bacterium
GGAGGTGAGAGAACCCTTAGGAAACCTGCCCGACGAGGGTGAGAGGATCTCTTGGCGGCAGGTTGGAAACCTGCTCTACGGGGGGTGAGAGAACCCTTAGGAAACTTGCCCTACGGAGGTGAGAGAACCCTTACGTTTACCAGATGATGTCAGGATTGAGTCCTGCTATTGGAAGTGCGAAAGCGAAGGTACTGCCCTTACCGGGACGGCTTTCCACCCACATCCTGCCTCTCTGCAACTCTATCAACCTTTTGCTCAGGGCCAGCGCCATCCTGATTTCCGGGATTCGTTGCCGGTCGATCCCCACAGGATCGTAGACATCAAACAGGTGCTTCAGCTCTTCCTGGGAGAACCCTGATCCTGTATCCGTAACTTCCACGACAACCTCATTCCCCTGCCGAGATGCATGCAGGTGGACGCTGCCTCCCGCTGGTGTCAGCTTGCTGGCAGTGCCCAACATGGTCAGCACTACCTGTCTCAATTGTATAGCATTGGCCCTTACCATGGGTAACTCATGCACGTCCGGCCTGCACACTTGTTTGTTGTTGCGGAATGTTTCCCGCATTTCAACCAGCGCCCTTTCCAAGACGTGCGTGATGTCGGAGGGAAACAGGTCCAACCGGTAATCCGGGGATTCAACTCTGGCAAGTTCCAGCAGGTTGGAGAGCTTCTGTTCCATGATTTGTGCACTCTGCCTGATGTTGTCCGCCAACCTGGCCCGAGAATCAGCGTCACCGTTGTTCAGTTCCTCCGAGAGAATCTGACTGGATGCCCGGATCGGTGTCAACGGCGTCTTCAGCTCATGTGCCAGGGCCGAGACGAACTCGGCCTGCCTCTTGGCCAGTTCACCATTTGCCCGGTCGATAAGACGGTTTTCGGCAACGGTGGCCAGTTGCGTGGCAGCATACTTGAGGAGCTTAAGTTCTCTGTCGCCATAGGCTTCAGGCTGGTGGCTGCCGGCTATGAAGGCCCCAAATACCTGCCGTCGAGAAAACAGGGGCATGTATACCACCGAGCGCACCTTATCCTTGATCAGGGACTTGTCGAAATCGAAGTCGCTCTTTGCTGACAGGTCAGACTCCAGCAGGGCTGCCTGGTTATGTGCCAGCCATTCCATTGGTGTTTTTGCCAGCGGAAATCCTTGTTCTGTATCCAGTCTGCAGGGTATCTTCCGGGACAGGGGGTGCACAGTAACTGTGCTGCCCGAGTAGTTAATCAACGCGAGAGCGGCCCAATCAAGTGATACAAGCTTTCGAAGCTCGCCGGCAAAACCCTCGCATAACTCCTCGATGGTACCGCTGGAAAGGATAAGCTGGCTCAGAACACTGGCCAGCGCCAGTCGCTCTTCCATTTCCGCTACATCAGCAGCATCCTCGTCACCAACTTTAATGCTGGACCAGAGTCTCCTGCCGAGGCTGGCTTTGGAGACGAACCAGTCCTTGATGTTTCTGCTGGAAACCTCCTCTGTGCTCGGCAAGGCCTGCGCGGCCTCGAAGGAATCAGGGACTCCTGCATGTGCCGCATGTTGTTCTTTCCTGCGCCGGTCGCTGGCCGCAACGTAACTCCACCAAATGACAGAAGCCACCAACCAGGCAATTCCAAAACCTAACAATACCCTCATGATGTCTACTCTGGATTCTTCACAGTACCGCCGGTAAGCGCCATTCCGGCTTGAGGCCCGCCGGGATATGACTCTGACGACGTATCTCTTCTTCCTCCACCCCTTTACAATTCATGCGCCGACCTGCTTCTCGGCCTTCTTGCGCTCTTCTTCCTCAGACATGTTGCGCCACATGCGCCGCATCTCCAGACCGATGATCATCATGCCGGGCAGCCCCAGCATAAGGCCGAAACCAACCGGCGTTTTGGCAAAGGCCGCGGCATGTCCCAGCAGGGGAACATGCAGCACAACCCTGCCCTCGATGTTCGCCGCGGGCACCATGTAAGGGTCCGCCATGGCATTGGCATCGCCCTTGGTCTTGAAGGAGTATCCAAATGCCTCCTCCACGCCGACCACACGATGCGTCGTCAAATCGCCGTTGCGCGGCGAGCGAAACGTGATAATGTCTCCTGGTACGATCTGCGCTGCATCAACCGGGCGGCTCACCACGGCGCCGCCCGCCTTCAAGGCCGGGCTCATACTGTTGCTGAGAACGCTGTCCACTCTCCATCCGAACTGCGGAGCAAAGATGACCCCCATGGCCAGGAGCATGGCCAGTACCCCGACGGTGATCACAGCCCGCTTCATCAGCGTGCGACTCCTGGCGCCGAATCCCTCAGCCGGCAAACGGGTGCCGAGTCCCCCGTCCGTCTGCAGACCACGCTTGCGGAAGACCCCTCTCGACGCACCGCCCCGGACAAACGCCAGTCCCATCACCTCTACTCCTCCTCCCCAATTCCACTTACGCCCGGAGGAACGGCTGCGTAGGTACGATAATGATACGTTACCTTCCATTCCTGGATACTGGGCGTTTGTGCAAGGTCGGCGGTGGAAAGATTGGCGCTCAGCCTTATCAGGCCATAGCCCGAAGCCAGGTCGATAATGGCGACCGGAGAGTCAACAAAGCCGGACGAATTCCCGGGCAGGTCTTCATCGGGAACCAGGGTCCAGTTCGAGCCGTCATAATACTCAACGCGATATCTTATCTGGGTGCCCTCAGGCTTCGTGTCACTCCAGGACAGCTCTATGCCCTTGGCCAGGCGTTTGTCGCTGCTAACAGGTATGGCGATCGAGCGGAGTACACCGGCGTTGGCCGTATCCAGATGCACCTTGAACCACAGATCGTAATCAGCGATTGTCCAGTCCATCCCACCCTCGTCAGTATAGCTGAGATTACCCCAGGCATAGACGTCGCTTGACTGAAAGGCAACTTCGTAATGGTCGCCCTCGCTTCCTCCCTCGGTCTTGACCACTATGGCATAGAGTTTGCCGCCAATGATGTCGACCTCCGAGAAATCGAAATCGTACTCTGCGGGTGACGAGCCGATGTCGCCGCGACTGGCCGTGGCATAGACCGTGTCGCCGGGTTTGTAGCCTATGGCAGTGGCCGTCACCCATGCCTTGAAATACAGGTCGGTGCCGTCGCTGGGCGTCCAGGTCGATCCTGCGTCAGGCGACAGGCACTCCCTTCCGGTGGCATAACCACCGGTGCTATTGTAGGCTACCCTATAGTAGTTGTCTTCATCCCCACCAACCGTGTAGACGACCAGCGCGTAGTTCGTCCCTGAGGTGACGCAATAGGGTTTGTCGAACACGAAGTCGTAGTCGCCCTCAACCGTCACGTCGCTCCGGGAGGCCGTGGCGTGCACCGTCTCGCCGGGAACATTGCCCACAGAGGACCACACATAGGTCTCGAAATACAGGTCCGTGCCGTCGTTGAGAGTCCAGTTCGATCCACCGTCGGTGGAAGCCGACTCTCGTCCGCTGGCATACCCGCCGTCCTCGTTGTAGGCCAGCGTATAGTAGTTGGAGGCATCGCCGCCGGTTGTGTACACCACTATGGCGTAGTTTGCACCGGTGGTCACCCCGAGGGGCGTGTCGAAGGTGAAATCATAGTCGCCCTCGACCGTCACGTCGCTCCGGGAAGCCGTGGCGTGCACTGTGTCGCCAGGAACCTTGCCCACAGATGACCACACATGGGTCTTGAAATACAGGTCGGTGCCGTCGCTGGGCGTCCAGCTCGATCCTGCGTCAGTCGACAGGCATTCCCGTCCACCATCATATTCGCCGTCCTCGTTGTAGGCCAGCGCGTAGTAGTTGGAGGCATTGCCCCCGGTTGTCTTTACAACTATGGCATACTGCGTACCGGCTTCGACCCCATAGGGATCGTCGAAGGCGAATTCATGCTCGGCAGCCGTGGTCCCGATATCATTGCGGCTGGTGCCGGCATGCACCGTGTCGCCGGGAACCTTGCCCAGGGAGGACCGCATATGGGTCTTGAAGTACAGGTCGGTGCCGTCGCCGGGCGTCCAACTGTCCCCTCCGTCTGTAGACAAGCATTCATGGCCGCCGCCGTAGCCGCCGTCCTCGTTGTAGGCCACCCTGTAGTAGTTGCCGGCATCGCCGCCGCCGGCCCTCACCACTATGGCATACTCCACGTCCTCGGTTACCTGGTGGGGTGCGGGAAAGGTGAAGTCATAGTAATCCTCGGCAGCGATATCTGTCCGGGTAACGCTGGCGTACACCGTGTCGCCGGGCACGTAGACCTGGGTATCTGCGTAGACATCGAAATAGAGGGCTGTATCGGACTGCAGGGTCCAGGCGCCGCCTGCATTCGCGGAGGTGTACCGGGACTCACTCTGGTAGTTGCCTGCCGTGCTATGGGATATCCGGTAGCAGTGATTCGTATTCCCACCGCTGGTGGAGAGGACAATGGCGTATTGGACGTCTTCCATCAATTGGATCGGCGTTTCCAGGGACGAGAAATCAAAGCTGAGTGTTCCGGCAATGGTGGGCACGCTGGCCCTGGGTACAGTCATGCTCCCAGCCAGGCTGCCGCTAGGTCCTCCTTGTCTGATGGACATCTGCAGATCGCCCAGACCTCCTCCACCGACCAGCTGGACGTAAACAACGACCCGGCCCAGTTCCCCACTCGTCCCCGCCGTAAACGTCTGTGCCACCTGGTTGCTGCCAAACACCTGATAAGACGCATTCTGCTCATTCTGGCTCTGGTCCTTGACCTCCACCTGAACGGGCACCGCGTCGCGCAATTCCACCGTAAGATCACCCAGATCGCCCTGCTTGGATGTCCTCACCGTCACCCGCCCCAGATCGCCGTCCTCTCCCGCCGTGAAAGTCTGCCCGCTCCAGTTGTCGCCGTAGACGTGCCGGTAGTCCGTGAAGACCTCCTGGCTCTGGTCCACGGCATATTGAAAGGCCTCCACCACGTCCCGCAACTCCACGGTGACCGCGCC
>PUNJ01000095.1 GCA_003551705.1 Chloroflexota bacterium
CAGGCATGTAAATAGGTAAAAGGAGTCAAGATGAGAGCAGACCCACAGACGGAAAAAGAGGTACTGGACGCCATCAGTGGTTTTATTGCCGCGCATAAGAACCGAGATGTAGAAGGGATGCTGGCGAGGATGTTGCCGGATTCCGATATCGTCTTAATCGGCACCGGCGCCGATGAGAAGATGTACGGAATTGAACAGCTCAAGACCCAGATAGAAAGGGACTTCAGCCAGGCCAGCGATATGTCCATTGACTTGCGCCCGTGGGCGGTGTCGGCGTCCGGTCCTGTAGCATGGGTGGCGGCGGATACCACTTGGAAGGCGAAATTGGGCGATCAGGAACTGAGTTGGGACTGGCGCTGGACTATGGTCTTGGAGAAGCGTCAAGGCAAATGGCTTCTTGCACAGTCTCACCTGTCTGCTCCGGCGGCGACGCAGGAGGAAGGCGAGTCCTTTCCTTCTGAGTAGCGGCTTCTGGGGTGGGCGGCTTCGCCATCATCGGGATTAACCCACCGTACGCGACTCCGTTAGCCGGACAAGCGCGTGCTTGTGACAGACGCAGATGGTGGGTTACGTCCCTGCGTGGTTTCTCGGGCGGGCGTCTTCCTTTGGCATCGGGACTAACCCACCCTACGGCTACGGCTCTGCGGTCGTTGGGGTGGCGTGGGGCGTAGGGTGGCGTAGAGCCCCGGGCCATGGCATGGCGATTGAATCGTGCGAGCGCCGGGGCGAAACCCACCGATAACGATTGCCCGGGTAAGAGGCGTTTGGCTTGTGAGGGTCCTTAACGCAGTGCTCGTGCATCAACCTCCGTTAGCCGGACAAGCGCGTGCTTGTGAGAGACGCAGATGGTGGGTTACGTCCCTGCGTGGTTTCTCGGGCGGGCGTCTTCACCGGCATCGGGACTAACCCACCCTACGGCTGGATCCCCGCTTGCGCGGGGATGGTTATGAAGCCCCATTCCCATGGTTCTCACTGTTCCCGGGTAAGAGGCGTTTGGCTTGTGAGGGTCCTTAACGCGGTGCTCGTGCATCAACCTTCATCAGCCCTTCTACTTCGATAACGGCTTCTGCTTACTGGTATAATTGAATTCGGGCGATCGCCGGCACGGAGAAAAGGGGCCGACAGGCCCCAGCAGGAGTCGATTTGGACGAAAAGAGCCTTCAGATACTGGAGTTCCCCAAGATACGGGAGATTCTGGCAAATCATACCACCTTCTCAGCCGGCAGGCAGTTGGCGCTGGAACTGCAGCCCCTGACCGACCCGGCCCGGATCATCCTCCTTCTAAAGCAGTCGGCGGAAGCCCGGTACCTGCTTTCCGTGAAGTCCTTTTTGTCCCTGAGGGATATCCACGACGTGCGGGAAATCGTGGCCCTGGCCTGCAGGGGCGTCATGCTGGAACCGCAGCAACTGGCCGATGTCCGCATCACCCTGGCTGTCACCCGAGAGTTCCGCGAGGAAATGGAGAGCGTAGATAGCGAGATCCCCGCCCTGTGGGACTTGGGACGGGACCTGGTAACCCTGCCTGGTCTTGAGGCGGCCATTGAGAAGTGCATCTCGCCGGCGGCTGAGGTCCTGGCCTCCTCCACCACGCGTCTCACCAACATCCGCTTCCAGGCAAAAGAGGTCCGCCGCCGCATACTGGGCCGACTGCAGGGCATTATCGACTCCGATCCGGAACAGAGGTTCATACAGGAACCCATTATCACCGAGAGAGACGGCCGTTACGTGCTCCTGGTCAAGGTGGACATGCGTCATGAGGTCAAGGGCATTGTCCACGACTTCTCGGGCAGCGGCGCCACCGTCTTCATGGAACCATGGTCGACAGTGGACCTGGGAAATGAACTGCGTGAACTGCTCAGCGAGGAGAAGCGGGAGGTTGAAAGAATACTCAAGGAACTGAGCCGGCAGGTGGCGGAGGAAGGCCCGTATATCACTGAGAACATCCGGATACTGGCGGACCTTGACCTCGCCCTGGCCAAGGGAAGGTATGCCCAGGCCATCAGGGCCGTTGAGCCGGCGATAGCCGTCCCTGACGAGGACGATGCAACATGGACGGCAGCCTCCTCTCTGAAGCTGGTCCAGGCCAGGCACCCTCTGCTCAAAGGCAAAGTCGTTCCTCTGTCCCTGACCATTGGCGGTGACTACCGGGGTCTGGTCATTACCGGCCCCAACACCGGCGGCAAGACGGTCTCCCTCAAGACGGTGGGACTGCTGTCCCTCATGGCCCACGCCGGCATGCCCATAACTGCGTCGGACGGAAGCAGCATCCCCGTATTCGATGCCATTTTCGCCGACATCGGTGACGAACAGAGCATTGAACTGACACTGTCCACCTTCTCGTGGCATATGGGCAACATCAGCCGCATTATCAAGAGATGTACCGGGCGAAGCCTGGTTCTCCTTGACGAACTGGGGACCAGCACCGACCCCGGCGAGGGGGCCGCCCTGGCCCGGGCCATCCTGCTGCATATCCTTAAGAAGGGATCCATGATTGTGGCCACCACCCACTACGGGGACCTCAAGGTCTTCGCTCATACAACGCCCGGACTGCAGAATGCCAGTTTGGACTTCGATCCTGTCACCCTGCTGCCCACGTATCATCTGACTCTGGGCATTCCGGGTGGCAGCAATGCCATTGCCATCGCCTCCCAATTGGGCCTGCCGGAGGATATCATAGCCGCTGCCAGGGAACTCCTGGCCAAAGGACCGCAAGAAGTCGAGTCCCTGCTGGCCGATCTCATGACCGAGAAACAGGCCATGGCAGCCGTACGCCGGGACGTGGAGGCCGAGAGAGCCGAGGCGGCCAAGCTGACCAGGCGCCTGCAACTGGAGCTTGAGGACCTGGAGGGCAAGAGGGGACATTTGCTGGAAGAGACGAGGGACAGCCTGGTGCAGCAGGCTGCCGATCTGCAGAGGCTAATCCGGAGTGCGGAAGTCGATTTGAAAAAGGCCCGCTCGCGGGAGAAGGTGGACCAGGCCAGAAAGGCCCTGGATACTCTGAGGCGGGAACTGGCCTCGGAGACGTGGCAGCCGCGCAAGGGGGCTGAGCCCGCAAAGGAATTTGCTCCTGGCGATAGTGTCTGGCTGAAGGACATGCGGTTGTGGGGTACCGTGCTGGCCCTGGCCGACGACGGCCAGGCCGATGTCCAGGTGGGCCATTCCCGGGTGAGGCTGGATTTGACAGACCTTCAGAAGTTTGCGCCCTCCGGTGAGACCCCGGCGCCGCCGGCTCCGGCAAGTGCCAAGCCCAGGGGCGGGAGGTTCATATCTTCGGAGCTTGACCTGCGGGGCAAGCGGGCCGGCGATGTGGCCCCTGAACTGGACAGCTATCTGAACAAGGCCTTCCTGGCCGAGCTGGGCCAGGTGCGCATTGTGCATGGTTTCGGTACGGGCACTGTGCGGCAGATCGTCCGTGATGAACTTGCTTCCCACCCCCTCGTCAAATCCTTCCGTTATGGTGAAAAGGGCGAGGGTGGTAACGGGGTCACGGTGGTTGAGCTGTAAATGAGCGAAGCCCAGCGAAGCCAGCTCAATCGCAATAGAATGCTGCGTTACCTGGACCGGATCGAGTCTGCACCGGCTGCCATGAAGACCCTTTATCTGGCTCCCGGCTCGTCTGTGCCCAGGATCCGGCAGGTACTGGCGCGCGCCATGGTGGAGGATGACGTGGTGGGGACCATCGAGTCCGCAGCCGGGTCGGTGGCCGGCATGGTCCTGTTCTGGGGCGCCGATCATAAGGTCCTGGTGATTCCTCCCTTCCCCGTAGAAGCGGAGAGAGTCTCCGAAGGCTGCGACGCCGCCCCTTTGCGCGACCTCCTGAAGCGGCGCCTGCTGCTGGGCATTGTGCTGGTACGGCTGGGCGCTTATGCGGTGGGCGTCTTCGACGGAGACCGGCTGGTGTCCAGCAAGGTGGGTACCGGGCTGGTGCACGGCCGTCACAAGAAGGGGGGATCGTCCGCACACCGGTTTGAACGACACCGTGACAAGCAGATCGAGGAGTTCCTGGGGCGGGTATGTGTTCGAGCCAGGGAGAAGATTGAGCCGTACGCCAGGGAACTGCACTACCTGCTATACGGAGGCGAACGCGGTACGGTGCTGGCCCTGCAGAAGCGCTGCGATTTTCTGGATCGACTTGGCGACAAGGTCCTGGACAGGCTCTTGAATGTGCGGGAGCCGGGGCAGAGGGAGCTGGAGTCGGCCGTCAACGAGGTATGGACGAGCACGGTGCTGAGGTGGGGAGCGGAGTAGACTGACGTCATATGGCCATTGCCTTAGCCCTCATTCTTGCTTACCTTATCGGTTCCCTGCCCACGGCCTATATTGTGGGCCGCCTGAGAAGAGGCATCGATATCCGGGAAGTGGGCAGCCGCAACATGGGGGCCATGAATGTCATCTACCAGGTGGGTCCGGCCGATGGTGTCTTTGTCATATTCGTGGACATCGTCAAGGGCATGATGGCGGTGTACATCGCCACCCTCCTGGACTCGTCGATGATCGTACCGCTTGTTGCCGGGGCCATGGCTGTGATCGGGCACTCCTTTCCCGTCTTCCTCGGGTTTCGCGGCGGCAAGGGCGGCGCCACCTGCATCGGAGTGCTTGCCTGGATCATGCCGTGGGGCGTTCCAGTGTACATAGCCATGCTGCTGACCTCCATGGCGGCGACCCGCTTCCTGACCCTGAGCTACAGCCTTGCCCTTGTCTGCTTCCCGTTTGTTGCCTGGCTCATATATGGTTCCGGTACACTGATCATCTTCTCCGTGGGCTTGCTCATGCTGCCGGCTGTTAAATACCTGTCCAGGGTCAAGGAGATGTATTCCAAGGCGGGAAGCTGGCGCAAGGTGTTGTTCCGCAGCAGCTTCAAGGAACGCATCTAACCATCATC
>PUNJ01000106.1 GCA_003551705.1 Chloroflexota bacterium
CCGGAAAAGGTTCCGGGGGCAACCCGGCAGGGCTCTTCAGACTGACAATTGAATAGAGAAAATACAAACAAGAGAGGTGGAAGATGAGGAGTTTTAAGAAAGTCGGAATCATGTTCCTGGCATTGGTCTTCGTACTGGGTGGCATCGGCGGCGCCTTCGCAGCGTGGACGGACTCGATCAGCATCGAAGGTACCGTTGAGACCGGGAGCGTGGGACTGTCCGTCGAGGATTATTCCGGAACAGCTGCCTGGAAGGTTAGCGATGAAGAGAACGAGATAACCACTACCGGTTTGATTAAGGAAAACGAAGAATGGGTATTTGAGGTTCCAGACAACAGAATCATCGACGAGCCGATTGGCACAGCTTTGGCCCGGGCGGGCGGAGCTGAAGAAGCCGACGTAGTCTTCGAGTTCGACAACCTGTTCCCCTGTGTGGACTGGTGTGCCAACTTCGTGATTCACAACAGCGGCAGCATACCAGTGAAGTTGTTCGCGGACATCGACACGAACGATGAGTGGTTGAAGGACCTCTGGGACAGGGGATATGTCACCGTGTCGGCCACTTGGATAGCATCGGATGATCCTGAGAAGGTTGACCAAGCGGTCGACATTACAGCCCCGGTTCAGGTGCACCCCTGCGAGCAAATCATGGTCGTACTGTGCATCTATATCCCGCAGGAACTCGAAATGGACCTCGAAGGTTCGTTCAGTGCCTGGATTGGCGCCATCCAGTGGAACAAGGCAGCCGATGCCGGCAATTATTTCCCTCCTAACAACGACTAAGGTTCAAACGGACTAGACTTGACGGTCCCAGGCCGGGGGTTACCCGGCCTGGGGCTGGCTGAAAGAGGTGAACAATGAAACCAAGATTAGGCAAGATAGGCATCCTCTTCCTGGCAACGGTACTGGTGCTGTCGGGGATTGCCGGGGCCTTCGCTGCTTGGACGGACACGATCAGTATCACTGGTACTGTCACGACCGGCAATGTGGATATCGAGATCAAGAAGGTGTCCGGGACCGATGTCTACAAGGACTTGGATACGGATGAACTCGTAGTGGTCACGTGGCTCAAAGACGCTGACACCGGGGATTTGATACACCAATATGGCGAAGTCCCGGACAACGCGCTACACGTGGCCTGGGCCGAGACCAAGAAGACGGGGGACAAGGAACTCGAAATCGAGTTCAAGAATCTGTTCCCCATCGATGAAGTCGCTTTCGTGGCCGATGCCATGTTCCACTACACGGGAACTGTCCCGGCCAAGATAGAGAGCATAGAGGTGACCTTACTCGATGACCCGGACGGGCTGCTCGATGACCTGGTCATACAGCCCTTTGCCTACAGATGGGACCCGGTTACACATGAAGTTGGCGAGCGGGTGGATATCTGCACCCAGCTTCATAATTGCAACTGGGTGTGGGCAGGCATACAAGCCTATGTACCCCAGGAAACCGGGATGAGTTTGACTGCCACCTTCAGCGTGACCATCAACCTTATCCAGTGGAACAAGAGCGGCTGCACACCTGAGGTGCTTTACCTTTCCGAAGAGAACGTGAATGGAGAAGGGAAGATCTTCAGAGTTGCGCTGGACGACCTCACGGGCAAAGCCAATCTGACGGAGCTTGTGTCATTGCCCGAGATCCCAGAACCGCACATCGCCCATGCAGTTGACCAGAACATCATCTACGCCATTAACAAGGACGGGAAAGATCTGGCTATTTATGACGTGGATGACGATTCGTTGGACGTCAAGGACGTTACAGGTTTGCCTGGGGGCATGGTGCTGGCGGCAATGGCGCCTAACAACGCAGGCGAACTCTATGTCCTGTCACAGAATGACAACAAGATCTACCGCATCGACGACTACAATAACGGTCCGACGGCAGTAGAAGTTGCCACTGTCGACCGTAATGTTCAGGGAGCGGACATCGCTTTCACAAGTGATGGAACATGCTACTTCTGGACCAATACCGGCGACAGAGGCCTGTACAAGCTCGACATAGAGACAGGAATTACAACCCTGGTGAAGGAGCACAATATGAACCTGACGGGCCTGGCCGCGCGGTATAACGGCAAGGGTCACATAGTCGGTTCCAAAGCCCAGAGCCAGGACATCTTCGTCTTCCACAAGTGCACCGGTGAGATTCTTGAAACCTTTACGATGCACCTGGATGGCGTTCCCTACAACTACACCTGGGGCGACATGACCATAGGTCAGTTTGCCTCTTGAAGAAGGTTTGGCCGCTAAACTAGGCAATCAGCAACGGTTGATTGCGCCGGGACCCTGGCCGGGTATATCCGGCCAGGGACTGGCTAAGAGAGGTAAGAAATGAGATTTGGATTGGGCAGGATAGGTGTCCTCTTTGTGGTGACGGTTATCGCCCTGTCAGGGATTGGTGGAGCTTTTGCGGCCTGGACGGATCAAGTAACGGTCAGCGGGACGACGGAGACGGGAAAACTGGAATGGCAGTGGCGTTCGCCCACCCCGGTTATTGCCGATGAGATCCCACCGCCGCCTTACTACCCTGTTCCGGACTATCTAGCTGACTGGAACTGCAGCGACGGTTTTGGTGAGGTCTGGAGGTCAGACAAGAACGTGGCATGGGCCAGTGGCGAGGTGTTGCCGGATGGCAAGACGGTGCAATTGGAATTCAAGAATGTGTATCCCTGTCATTGGAACTCGGTGAGCCTATACGCAACGAATACGGGAACCATACCGTTGAAATTCGAAAGGGTCATCATAAACGGGCAATCCTTTGAGTCAGCCCCGCTCCCAATCGTGGAGCTCGATCTCGACGGGGATGGAAAAGCCGACATAGAGATATGGTGGAAGGAAGGCCTGGGAGAGCAAATACACCCAGGCGAGGATGGCTACGAATGGAGCTTCTGGTTCCACGTGTTCCAGGATGCTCCCCAAAATGCCACTTTAAGCTTCACCATCACTCTTGAAGCCGTGCAGTGGAGCAAATCCATACACTAGCTTGATTCTGAGTACAGACTAGTGAAAACAAGACAGTGTACAGAAAAGGACGCAGTCCGTCTCCACCAAACAGAAGACACGACAATTGGTCGCTGTGGCGACGTCGATAGCTGCCAAGTGCTGAGAACATCGTCGGCGACCACGGATTGACAAAGAAAGGCGAACAGATGAAGAGATTCAGGAAAGCCGGCATCTTTTTCCTGGTGATGGTCATCACCCTGGCCGGCATCGGTGGAGCCCTTGCCGCCTGGACCGACCATATACAGGTCACGGGCACGGTCGCCACCGGCAGCGTGGAGTACGAGGTCATCGGGTATTCCGGGACCGCGGTGCTCAAACCCAACAACAGCCATGGTATCGTCGTTATTGACAATAATTATGACGGCGCAAACGGCTGGTGTTGCGAGTGGAAGCCGGAAGACCCGCCCTTCAACAACGCTGCGTGGAACAGTTTTGACGGGCATGAGCTAGTCGCCTATGCGTGTGCAGGCCCAGGGAACGATGGCATCGACATGGTCTGGTGGAACATCTTCCCTGCAGGTGACGGTTTCCAGTTCACTGCCAACTTCGAGATCGAGTACACCGGCACAGTCCCCGCACGGGTCCAGGGAATAGACTACCAGTCTTCTGCAAACCCTCCCGCCGGGATAACGATGGACTGGACGGTAACCCATACGGGTAGCTCAGTAACGGTCTGGGACTGGGAAGCACTGCAGAACGGGCCATCGCTCGAAAAGGGCGATAAGATCAAGGTGGAAGTTACCATTACAGCCGACCCCGATCGGGAAACCATGGGTCTGGGACACGACCCCGACCCCTTGGAAGGCACGGTTACGATCACGCTGGTCCAATGGAACTGTTACCAGGATTAGATGCAAGCTGCAAGACAAAAGCGAAGTGGGGGAGGGGTGGACCGTCACCCCTCCACTCACAGGCAGGAAATGAATGAGTATAACCAAACCGATTCTTGCGCTGGCGCTCCTCGTGGCGGTGACATTGGCGGTCCTGCCGGTCACCCGGTCCGCCGACAGCAAAGATGACAACCCGGGCCTCGCACTGGTTGCATGGATATGCTTGCATTCGGCCAATCCTGTGGCCTTTTGCGAGGTCGAATACAACCAGGAAGAGGGGCAATTGGATTTCGCCATATATAACGGGTACCCGGGTTACCACTGCCAGGTGCTTCTGGAGTTGGAGAACACGGGGGAGGATACCGTGCAGATTACCGGTATTCATATAGAGGTGCTGGATGCGCCCCATGAAGAAGTCAGCGTCAACCTGGACGGACCTCCGGTGCCTGCATTACTGGTTTCAGGTGAGAAAGTGGAAGTAGTTTTCACAGTCCGGATCAATGACAGTGCAGCGCAAAACACCCAGTATAGTATCACGGGCAGTATTGAAGCGCGCACGATAGAGGAGGGGCAATAGTCCATGCGTAAGTTATCTGCCCGCCAAAGCTGAACTGATTCAGGGTACGTCAGCGGCTGAGCTGGAAACAGCCTGGGTAATAGGCGGGCAGATTCGTGATTTCATGACAGCGACAGCAGGATCCTGTGACGGTGGAGGCAATGCAATGGAACATCTATTCTTGATATTCTCGCAAAGACCAGCAGGCGGCTTTGTTGCAGGGCCGTTTGCTCCCGGGAGGGCAGGATGTTCTACATAGCGGCAATCGGCGTGATCGCCATATACCTACTGGTGAACCTGGCATTGGGAAATATCTTCGGTGGTGTTACAAGCACGCACATAGTCCAGCCCCTGCTTTGGATAGGTCTGGCAGTGCTGGTTTGGCGCCTTCCCGCCGTCAGGACCGCGGGCGGGCCATCCCTAAAGAGAGCCCTGCTTTTGCCGGCAGCCA
>PUNJ01000120.1 GCA_003551705.1 Chloroflexota bacterium
AAGAGACCATTAAATGGTACTCCACCCGGGCGGAGGACTCCGGCCGGTAAGTCCCGTAGGGCAGTGTTGACAATGATGTCCGGTTGTTCTATAAAGTGTTTTCGCCTCTCTCTCCTGCCTTGGTCCCGCTATCATCCTGACAAGAGCAACTGCTCAGGCAGGGGAGGGGTAGGGGGAGAACGGTGGACGTTCTAAAGCGGGAGATGCAAGATGCCGGATAGTGGTATAGTACCCGGCCGGGGGGTGGAACTGCCCGGCCGAAGTCACCGGTTTGGTACGCCGGGCCACATCACGACCTATGTTCCCGAGCAGGCCATCAGGCAGGGCTATGGGAACCTGGTCAAGGAGATGGTACGGGACCTGTTTCGGACCCGCTGGCTGACGATGCTTCTCCTGAAGAGGAACTTCGTCGCCAACTACAAGCAGTCCGTGCTTGGCATCTTCTGGGCCTTCATAGCGCCGCTGGGCAGCGTGGGCATGTTCGTCATCTTGAACGCGGGCGGGGTGGTGGATGTGGGGGATACGGGGGTTCCGTATCCGCTCTGGGCTCTGGCCAGCATTGCTCTTTGGCAAATGTTCTCCGGAGGCGTGACCCTGGGGCTCAATTCACTGGTGGCTGCGGGAGGTATGGTCAGGAAGGTCTATTTCCCCAGGGAGGTGCTGGTGTTTTCGGCGGTGGGCCAGGCGGTGATCCCTCCGCTGATCCAAACGGTACTGGTGTTGCTGGTATTCGCCTATGTGCAGATTATGCCGCCGGCGACCATCTTTCTGGTGCCCCTCGCCATGATACCGCTCTTTCTGATGACGCTGGGGTTGACCTTCATACTGTCGGTCTTCAATTCCATGGCGAGGGATGTTGGCGGCGTCATAAGCGTGGTTATGATGGTGCTCATGTTTGTCACGCCTATACTCTATGCCAAGCCGCCTGAGGGCATAGTATCCATGATCAGCTATTACAATCCCTTCTATTACCTGGTCACGGTGCCCAGGAATTTGTTCCTGTTCGGCGGCATAGGCCAGCCCGGCAATCCGGACCCGACCTGGGGTTATATATACTCGGCGCTGCTGGCCGTGGCCGTCTTTCTGGTGTGCTGGCTGGCTTTCCGGATGGCCGGGACGAGAATGGTGGAGAGGCTTTAGATGGACGATGGTGTTGCCGTAAAGGTCGACCATGTGTCGAAGAAGTTCTGCCGGGCATTGCGGCGGTCCATGACTTACGGGCTGGCCGACCTGAGCCGGAACGTGTTTGGGATAAGTGCGCGACCCGACAGGCTGCGCAAGGACGAGTTCTGGGCGGTGAACGATGTTTCCTTTGAGGTGAAGCAGGGCGAGACGGTGGGGATAATTGGGGCCAACGGTTCCGGGAAGACCACCATGCTGAGCATGTTGAACGGGATCATTTGGCCGGACAAGGGGAGCATCCAGATTCGGGGCAGGACGGGTGCGTTGATTGCGGTGGGGGCGGGATTCCATCCCATGTTGAGCGGGCGGGAGAACATCTATGTGCAGGGCGGCATTCTGGGGTTGAGCAGGGAGCAGATCGACGAGAAGTTCGATAATATAGTGGAGTTTGCGGACATTGGGGAATTCATCAGCGCGCCGGTCAAGTTCTACAGTTCGGGGATGGTGGTCAGGTTGGGGTTTGCCATAGCCATCAATATCGAGCCGGAGGTGCTGCTGATAGACGAGGTACTGTCGGTCGGCGACCTCAACTTCCAGAACAAGAGCCTGCGGCGGGTGGCGGAATTGCGGCAGAAGGCGAACGCCGTGGTATTTGTCAGCCATAACCTTCTGCATGTGCAGTATATATGCGACAGGGTCATCATTCTGGAGGCAGGGAGGGTGGCCTTCTCGGGCCCCACGGAGGACGCAATCCTGGAGTACCACGAGATGACCCGGCAGAGGACTCTGTCCCTCGCCAGAAAGGAACAGCCGCTGGAAATGCTTCGCAAGGCCTCATCAGGCGATGTGGAGTTTCTTGACGCGGGGGTTATTGATGGATCGGGCCAGAAGACCGCCAAACTTCAGATGGGTGACGATATCACTTTCTTCTTCGATTTCGACCTGTTGCAGGACATTGTGAAGCCGGACTTTATGATCTCGATTCGCGATGAGGCAGGAAGAGCGCTTGTTGTGCAAAGAAGTAATGATGGCGGTGCTCGATTTGACTTGGCGTCGCAAGGGCGGCATAGGCTGACCGTCAGATTCAGGTGTCCTAATCTTGCACCGGGAGTGTATACACCGTCATTTGCCTTGAGGAACGGGGTGACGGCGGAGATCTATGAGAAGAGTGTGCGTTTCGCCGCCTTCAGCGTGGAGGCCGAAGCCATCACGCGAGGTCTGGTCTATGCTGAGAGCGAATGGCATATACTCAGCTTGGAGGACACAGAGGATGGCAGCAAGGAGTCCGTTGGCTGAACCCACAATGATTATAGCCGAAGTTGGACAAGCCCATGACGGCAGCCTGGGCATGGCTCATGGGTTTATTGATGCCATTGCCTGTGCTGGAGCCGATGCGGTCAAGTTCCAGACTCACATTGCTGTTGCCGAAAGCACTCTGGATGAACCCTGGCGGGTCAAGTTCGGTATGCAGGACAGGACACGCTACGATTACTGGCGACGCATGGAATTTACCGAAGACCAATGGCTCGGCTTGAAGAAACACGCTGATGAAGTGGGACTGCGATTCTTCTGTTCGCCCTTCTGTATAGAGGCAGTGGAACTACTGGAGCGCGTTGGGGTTTCCGCGTGGAAGATAGCCTCCGGCGAAGTGGGCAATACGGTTATGCTTGAACGCCTCATGAAGACGGACCTACCAGTCCTGCTTTCAAGTGGAATGAGTTCCCTGGAAGAATTGGACGCGGCCGTTGCGCTTGCTAGAGAACACCGCGTGCCTCTCACAGTCTTACAGTGCACGTCGGCATATCCATGCCCGCTGGAGAAGGTCGGCCTTAATCTTATACCCTTCTTCCGCGAGCGCTATCAATGCCCTGCCGGCCTTTCCGACCATTCCGGTACACCCTTTCCGGCGCTGGCTGCCATGGCGCGTGGTGCGGATGTCATCGAAGTCCACGTGACTTTCGATCGAAGGATGTTCGGCCCCGATGTTGCGTCTTCCATAACCTTGGATGAACTGGCCCTTCTTACACAAGCCAGAGGTGCCTTTGCCCGGATGGATGCCCATCCCGTAGACAAGGATTCTGAGGCACAATCCCTTCTTGCCATGCGCACTACCTTCGGTAAGAGCCTGGCACCAGTGCGGGCACTTGAAGCGGGCACGGTTATTGAACACGGTATGCTGGTGCCAAAGAAACCTTCTTCAGGCATCCCGCCCGACGCTATCAACCAGGTCATAGGCCGTCGACTTCTTCGAGACATCACTCCGGAACGCTTGCTGAGGTGGGAGGACCTGGATGGCTAATCGCAAAATCTGCGTAGTGGTCAACAGCCGCGCCAATTATGCCAGAATCAAGAGTCTTTTGAAGGCAGTGCAGGTGCATCCTAACTTGGATTTGCAGCTAATTGTGGGGGCCTCTGCTCTGCTATACCGTTTCGGACAGGTTGTCAACATAATGCGTGACGACGGGTTCGAACCCAGTAGTGTTCTTTACTCCATTCTGGAAGGAGAGACGCCCACCACCATGGCCAAGTCCACTGGGCTTGCTATCGTCGAGCTTGCCACGCACTTCGAGAGCCTGAAGCCAGACGTTGTGCTCACTGTGGCGGACCGGTTCGAGACCATCGCCACTGCCATCGCAGCCAGCTATATGAATATCCCCGTGGCTCACACGCAGGGGGGTGAGGTGACAGGTTCTATAGACGAGAATGTCCGGCACGCGGTCACCAAACTCTCGCATATCCACTTCCCCGCCACGGAGCGTGCTCGGGACTATGTCATTCGGATGGGCGAAGCGCCGACGGCCGTTCACCTGACCGGTTGTCCATCTCTGGACTTGCTGGTGGACGCCGATCTCTCTCTACCCCGCGATATTTTCGAGCGCTACAAAGGGGTAGGAGCAAGTCTGGACCCAGCGAAGCCTTACATTGTAGTGCTTCAGCACCCAGTGACTACGGAATATGGTCAGGGGCTCGCGCAGATAAATGAGACTCTGCAAGCCGTCGACCGCATCGGCCGGTGGGGCATGCAGGTAGTCTGGATATGGCCGAACGTGGACGCCGGCTCGGACGACATCTCCAAAGGGTTACGCATGTTCCGGGAGCACCACTCTCCTGACTACATGCATTTCTACCGCAATTTTGGTCCCGAGGATTACGCCCGGCTGCTTCACAATGCTGCCTGCGTTGTGGGGAACTCGTCCTCCGGGCTGCGCGAAGGCTCCTTCTTGGGTACGCCCTGTGTGAACATCGGCTCACGGCAGGAGGGAAGGGAGCGCGGCTCTAATGTGCTCGACGTGTGGTATGATGCAACCCAAATCGAGGCCGCTATGGTAAGGCAGCTTGCCCACGGCCGCTACGAACCCTCGCATCTGTTCGGCGATGGCCGGGCAGGGCAACGCATGGCTGACATACTTGCGGGAGTATCTCTGGACATATCCAAGAAGCTTACCTATGTGAATTGTCATGAGCGTATCGTGGAGAAAACAGCAGGACATTATGTGCTATGATCGGCCTCTGGGATTCGAAACACCACTTCGTGACCTGGTGGATGCCAAGGAATACCTGAAACATGAGGGCGTTCTGCGATTGGTGGATCAGAGTGGGGCCGAAGGACAGATCCCGCCTGATTACTGCGACCTTGCCAGGCTGTACTGGCTTGTGGTGAATCGGAAAGTGTTCACA
>PUNJ01000155.1 GCA_003551705.1 Chloroflexota bacterium
AAAATGGGCGATAGAGGATTTGAACCTCTGACTTCCTGCGTGTAAGGCAGGCGCTCTAAACCGCTGAGCTAATCGCCCTCATGGCACGCCTGGTGGGTCTCGAACCCACGACCTCAGCCTCCGCAGGGCTGCGCTCTATCCACTGAGCTACAGGCGCACTTTTGGTGCCGAAGGTGGGAGTTGAACCCACACGTCCGTACGGACACTACGCCCTGAACGTAGCGCGTCTTCCATTCCGCCACTTCGGCTTCCTTGTCCTATGGTGGGCGATAGTGGATTTGAACCACTGGCCTCTTGCGTGTGAAGCAAGCGCTCTAACCCCTGAGCCAATCGCCCGCGTTTCTGCCCTGCACTTCAATCTACGGTGTAGAGGCAGGTTGCATCAAGTTCGCGCATCCACCTCGGAACGAACTCCGAGTGCAATGTAAATTATCGTTTTCTAATCGCATACTGTCAAGTATCTGACCAGTTTGCAGAGTTTTCCAAGCTGGCCTCAGAAACGAAACCGGAGGCTGAGCCGCCAACACCGAGCGGTCTCAGTTCCGGCGGTAAGCTTGACAAGCCAACCCGTGTCGATTAAAGTGTTGCTGTCGCACACGACCTTCCATCACGACGCCTCTGATTACTTCTTGATTCTGCAGAGATACCAAAGGGGGGAACTATGAGTAAGGACGAAAGATACGATGTCGTCGTTGTTGGTGGCGGCCATAACGGCATGACCACCGCAGCCTATCTCGCTAAATGCGGTCTGAACGTATGTGTTCTTGAAGAAAGGACCGAGTGCGGCGGGCCCTGCGAGACCGTCGAGCCATTGGCCGGCGTTCGCATCTATCCCCACGCCATGCTGATGTATGGCGCACCTGCCCCTGGTTTCGAACAATTGGAGCTGTGGAAATATGGTTTCCGGATGTCCTGGAGTCCCATGGAGCTGATGCACTCCATGGGCGGCATCGGCCAACCTACCACCGCAGGCATTGAACCAGCCGGCCCCAAGGACATGGAAGGCTTTGCCAAGCTTTGCGGGCTGGCGTCCGCTACCCCGTACCTCAAAGATCTGCTCCGCGCAACCTTCTGGTGTCCGCCTCATCCGCCGGAGATCGAGGTCACCGACCACAACGTGCCTTATATGCAGGTGTACAAACAGCACCAGCCGGATGTGTGGACGGGCGAACTGCGGGAATGGACCATGTTCGACCTGCTGGACGAACACATGGAGACTGAATCTTTGAAGACTACGCTGGCCTTTTCTGCCTGGGCTTCAGGCGCTGCGGGCCACTGGGAAGGCGTGGCCATACCTTCTTTCCTGAGCACGGTGCTGATCATGATCGCCGGCAAGCTCAGTATACCGCGCGGCGGCCTGCACGGTTACTTCCATGCCATTCATCGTTGCGCCGTTTCTCATGGTGTGACCGTGCGAACCTGCTGTCCCGTTGATGAAATACTCGTCCAAGACGGCCGCGCTGTTGGAGTAAGGCTTGCGGAAGACGCTGCCTGGGGGGCAAAGAAGATCTGGGCCAACAAAGCCGTAATCGCCAACACCGATTTCAAACAGACCTTCCAGAAACTAATAGGCAGGCAACACCTGGATGCAAGCTTTCTTCAAAGAATAAAAGATATCAGTCTCAAAGGCGGGAGTCTCTATGTTTCTACCCTGCACACCAGGGAACCCATGCGCTGGCGTCCCAAATACAAGGCCATGGAGGAACTGGCGGTGGGTAAACACAAGAACCCCTTTGGTGGGGTCTATCCCACCGATTCCCGGGAGATTTATTTCGAGAATGTGGCTGACGCCGAAGGCCATCGGGGTATGCCCAAGGTCCCGGCCGAGCGATTAATGTGGTTTCTAACCCCGACGCAGGCCTTCGATCTGTCCGACTGCCAGGGCTACCACCCCAAGGGGTACATCTCGGCCGCCTTTGAGGTCAATGTGCCTCCACCGGAGTACCATGTCGACGGACCCGAAGCTGTAGATAAGGTGAAGGACGAGATGAATGCCTTCATGCGCAAGGCTTTCGGCCAGGTCTTCGAAGGCCTCGAAGACGAAAACGTAATCCACCACTGGGCGGCGACTCCGTATGAAGCGGAGTTCCGTCACAGCGGTCTGATTGGGGGCACCTGGTGCGGCACACGGCACTGTCGCGATCAGCTTTGGACGCAGCGACCCCTGCCCGAACTGGCAAGGTATCGTACTCCCATTGACGGCCTGTACCATGCCCATCAGACCACGGGTCACCCCGGCGCTCTTTGCCTGATGGCGATTCCCTACAACCTTATGCATATCCTGATCGAGGACGGCATAGCGGAGCCTGGCGAATGGTGGTACCCGTCCCCGTGGTACATACCCGAGACGGGTAAGAGATCCGCGGATCCGAGGAAATAGGCAGGAGGTGGAACATGGCTAACGAACCAATCATCAGAATGTTTGAAGAGTTTCCCCAGCAGACCGAGTGGGATGTGGTTGTAATTGGTGCCGGGCCGAATGGACTTATGGCGGCGGCCTACCTGGCGAAGGCAGGACTCAAGGTGGCCCTGGTCGAGCGCCGGTTCGAGGTCGGTGGCGGGCTGGCCACTGAGGAACTCATGTATCCCTGCTACTCCTGCAATCCCCATGTTATATACCACCTGATGGTGGATTACATGCCGGTGATTCGCGATTTCAACCTGGACGGGAATGCCTTGCTCTGGACAAAACCAAATGCCCAAACTGCCATGGTCTTCGATGACGGCGAGTCCATCATGCTTACACGCATGATTGAAGACACCAAGGACTCCATTTTGAAGTTCTCGCAGAAGGATGCCGTTGCTTTTGGCCGGATCATGAGATCTTGGCGCAAGATTGTCGACGACATTGTAGCCCCGGCTACCTACGTACCACCCCTGTCACCAATCGAGATGACCATGGCACTGCAGCGGACGGATATAGGCCGGGAAATGCTGGAACTCGTGGAACGCAGTCCCTTGGACATCATCAACGACGTGTTTGAGGACGACCATGTCAGGGCACTCATCCTCTACACTACCTGCATGTGGGGGCTGGATCCCAGAGAGACCGGACTGGGCTTCTTTGTGCCGCTTCTGCTTGATCGAGGTATGAACAAGTGCTACTGCTATGGAGGCTCTCACAAGTTCGCAGCAGCCATGGCGAGAGAGTTCGTAAGGGCCGGCGGTGTCATACTGGAGGCTGCAGAAGCCACGAAGATCATCATGAACGGTGGCGGTGTTGAGGGTGTGGAGATCGGCAACGAGGAACGCACGCTACGGGCCAAGGTGGTGATGTCCACTCTTGATCCGCAAACGACGTTCTTCGATCTGGTGGGACCTCAGTATTTGCCGGCCAGCTTGAAGGAAGCTGTGGAGGGATGGAAATACGATAAGTGGAGCTTCTATACCCTGCATATTGCCTCAGAGGAGCGCCCTCAGTACGCCGTCAAGGACCAATGGGTCAATGATTGCTTCATGACCGTATTTGGATTCAACAGTACGGAGGAGGTGCTGGCCCACTGGGATAATGTGGTGGCAGGCAAGGTAGGAAAGGGATTTGGCGGTCATGCAACCTGCGAGTCACAGTTCGATCCCTATTTGACCGCGAAGGCTGACAAGCACATATCCTTCTTCCAAATGCATGCTCCCTACGAAATAGAGGGCGGCTGGGACAAGCGGGACCCTGAGTTGCGGGAAGCGATCCTGGACAGGTGGCAGAAGGCTGCTCCTAACCTGACCAGGGACAAGATTGTTGCTATGAATGCGGAGACCCCTGAAGATATTGCCATACGGTTCCCCAACATGCGCCGGGGTGGCATAAAGCACGGTGATTACCGTCCCATCCAGATGGGCTGCTTCCGTCCGAACCAGGAATGCTCTACTTCGAAGACGCCTATAGATGGGCTCTACGTCTGTGGCGTATCGACTTATCCAGGCGGCTTGGTGCTGGGTGGATCAGGGTATCTTGGTGCGAACAAGGTGGCGGAGGACCTGGGGGTGACCAAGTGGTGGAAACCGACCACCGAAATTGAGAGGTTCGTGAAGACCTACCTGACATAATCTCGGTCTAGCATCGAACGATTGATCGAAAAGAGGCCCTCCTGCAGAAGGGCCTCTTTTTCATTCAGGAACGACAGTGCTTTTGGACGAAAAGATCACTTGTAGTTGGCTTTTGTGTCACGCAAGAATGAGCCAAGTTGGTCTTGACACAAAGCCTGCAACGGGTTGATAATCCAGCGAGGCCTTGGTCATGGCTGGCCAGGCGTGACAACAGAATACTGCTCGGGTCTTCATTACCGGTCGCTGCTTATACACAGGTTCAGATTATAAACCGTCAATCCCAGGGAAGATTTGGACCAGAGGGTGAAGCGCGGCCGCTACGAACCAACCATGTTCAGGTGTAATCTCCATAAACATCGGAATAATGCCACCTTCATGGCAGCAGAGCGGCCAAAAAGGGGCAATGACATACCGCCAGGGATCGAGAATTCATTTTGGGTAAGGAGGTAGTCCATGAGAAGATTCAGACCGGTGCTTTCGATGATTGCTCTCATGCTGGCAGCATTGCTTCTGCTTGCGCCGCTGCCCGCCGCGCCTGTAGTCGTGGCCGGCGGTGAAGAGGAGGTAGTCTTTAATGACCCCATCCTTGAGGAAAGGGTGAGGATACAGATTGGGAAGCTCGAGGGTCCCATATACCCGAGCGACCTTGAGGGGTTTGACACACTCTGGGCTTCATGGTTTGGTATCACCGACCTGACCGGACTGGAATACTGTGTCGATCTGACACATGCCTATCTTGCAGGCAA
>PUNJ01000149.1 GCA_003551705.1 Chloroflexota bacterium
CGTGCTTGCTGACGAGGTGTCGGCCTGCGAGGACCGGAATACAGTCACCTCGGTAAGCTACGGGCTCTGGCTGATGTACTGCCTACCCTTGTGAATGTCAAGTGAAAACGCACCCACTGTGTCACCGGACAGTGAAAACCGGCCACTTGTGGACAGGTCAAAACTGGCCACCCATAGGTAGGCAGAAGATACTTCATTCAGCCTGCTCCGTCAAGGCTTCTCGTGTCTGCTTGCTGCGCAGCTCTCGGCGGTTGTGCATGCGGTATCTCTTCCCTTGCAGTCTTATGATTTCAGCGTGATGCAGGAAGCGGTCGAGGATGGCCCCGGCGGTCGCTGTGTCACCCAGCACCTGGCCCCAGTCTTCCATTGGACGATTGGTGGTGATGATCATGGCCCCTTTCTCATATCGGCGCACCACTATCTCCAACAGGTCTTCTGCTGCCGTGGGAGGCAACCTCTTCATACCAAGATCCTCAATCACCAACAGGTTCACCTTACAGAGCATGTCAATCAGTTCCTTGCGGGTGCCGGTGGCTTCAGCCTCCGCCATGTCCTGGGCCAGGTCAAAAGCAGAGCGATAGATGGCGGTGTACCCCGCCTGGATGGCAGCCACGGTGATTGCTACTGTTATGTGGCTCTTGCCGGTCCCGGAGGGGCCAAGCAGCAATATTCCCCCATGCTCCCTCACGAAACGGGTGGTAGCCAAGTCGAGGATTAGGCCTCTGGGCACCTGGGGGTTGAACGACCAGTCATAACTCGCTAACGTCTTCACCTCACGGATACCGGCCTGTTTGAGACGGCGGGCAAAGAGCCTGTCTCTCCGGGTGGCCAGTTCATCCTCCACCAGCAATTCCAGGAATTCGGAGTGGGCCAGGTGATGGTGAATGGCCTCTTGATTGCGGGCCGGGAGGGTGGCGGCCATGCCGGAGAGTCTGAGGTAACGCAGTTTGCGGTCGAGTTCTTGATTCATGCCTGCTGCCTCATTTTCTGCCTTGACCCCAACACCAGTTGAGCCCGAGGCCGCCGGGGAATCAAGGGCGAGATCGGGCGAAGCCGCACCCTTGAGTACCCAAGGCCGAGGGCTACCCTAAGACCGGGGTCGAGGCAGTCATTTCCTCTGTTCATACCTTCACCTCCTCTGAGTATTCGGACAAGTCACGGATGATATCATGAGACTGAAGCAATGGCCTTTGAACTGGCGTACGGGCGGCGGCCTGCTCGACGAGTCGCCGTAACGGCCTATGCTGGAATAGCCGGCGCTCCAGGGCGATACCGCACGCCCAGTCCACGCTCTCCTTGGGATGCCTGCGTGTCAAGGAGATCATGCCCTGCAGAAGCCGGTATGCGCGGACGTCCCTTTCCTCTATTGCCGCCTTGGCCCAAGAGAGAGCGCTCTGTCCGATGTACTCTGCCTTGACCAGCAGGTTCTCCTGATAGACTTCCTGGCGGGCCGGTTTATGCCGAGGGCGATGATCATCCACGGAACGGAAGGTGCCCACAGGAGCCCTGGTGTGGACAGCGACACTCTCCCCCTGCCAGTAGACCCTGATGAGACGATCATCCCAGTAGACCCTTACCTCCTCCCCCAGTAGCCGGTTGGGTACCGAGTAGAAGGCGCGGTCCACCTCCACGTAGCCGTCTGGATGAACATGACGGGTGCCTACCTGAAAGAAACTGAACCGCTCGGTTGGTAGCGGTCTCAGCGCCGGCTTCTCCACTTCCAGGAAGTGAGCGTAGACCTGCTTGCGTGTCGTGCCATGAATGCGCAGCCGGGCCACTGTGCGGTTCCACCGTTTGAGGAAGGCGTCCAGTTCCTCCAGGCTATCGAATCTCCTCCCCTTGAGGGCGTTGTCCTTCAGATAAGCACCTCCACGCTCGACGACGCCCTGCTCCTGGGGGTGGCGGGGCCTGCACGGAAGAGGAACGAACCCCCAGTGCGTGGCGAAGGCGGCGTAGAGTTCGCCGATATCGGGATCATAAAGACAGGCCCTGGATACACCGGCCTTGAGGTTGTCAAGACGTACCACCCTGGGCACGCCAAGCAGCTCAAGAAAGGCCTTCTCGTGGGCACGTATGAACGACACCTTGTCCTGCCGCCACATGGGTTCCTCATAGCTGTGTCCCGAGCAGGACAGTACCATCCGGAATATCCAGGGACGGCGCCACCGTCCGCTGCTGGGATCAAGGGTTGGCGGGCCGGTGAAGAAATCCACCTGTGCCTCGTCGCCGGGAGGATGCTCCATGACAGCAGCTACCTCGGGCCGGTGTCGCTTCAGCCGGCGGACAAAGCGCTTGACGCAGGCGTACTCATGGGTGAAGTTGTAGTCTTCGCGAAGGTCCTGCCATATGCGCTGGGCAGTGAGGCCCTTGGCCAGACAGGATTCGATAAAGCGGCGGTATGGTTCACAGGCGCTTCGCGAGCCGGTGGACACTTTGGCCGGTTTTGATTCCCTGCTGGGATCGTATCGGGCCACGGTCCCCCGGTGGACACCGGTCTCCCGCTGGATTCTCCGGTAGCTCCAGCCTAGTTCCAGTAGTGCCAGTATTCGTCGTTTATCGGCCATCTTAAGATAGTTCCCCATCCGGCACCCCCGTCTTTTTGACGGAGTATGCCACATTCGTCTACCTTATTGGCCTGTTTTGAAGTGTCCCTCCCTGGCCGCTTTTGGGTGTCCGCTGACTGTAGAAGGTCTATAATCTTGTCAGTGGTTAACTGGTCAGGGAAAATGTCAGTCCATGAAAGAACTGACATTGACTCAGGCAGAGCAGACCAGATTACAAGTGATGAACGGGGTACTGGCGCATCAGATCGGAGTACATGAGGCTGCTGAGGTTCTCGGTCTTAGCGAACGCCAAGTGTGGCGAATCCTGGCGGCGTATCGGAAGGAGGGCGCCGCGGCCATAGCTCACGGGAACCGTGACCGGCAGCCGGTGAATATGCTGCCTTCGGAGATGAAGCAGCATATAGTCACCGTAGTCCGCGAACGGTACGCCGGTATCAATTACACTCACCTCAGCGAGTTGCTGGCGGAACGGGAAGGGATCATCATATCGCGCTCTTCACTGAGGCGGATACTGAGGGCGGCCGGCCTGGCCAGTTCGCGCCAGCGAAGGATGCCACGCCATCGCTGCCGCCGGGAAAGGATGCCTCAGGAAGGCATGTTATTGCAGATGGACGGAAGCCGGCACGACTGGCTTGAGGGTCGGGGTCCATGGCTGAGCCTGCTCCTGGCAGTGGACGATGCTACCGGTACCGTGCCGCATGCCCTTTTCCGGGAGCAGGAGGACTCCGAGGGCTACCTCCTGTTACTGAGGGAGGTTATTGAGCAGAAAGGCATGCCCCTGGCCATCTACAGCGACCGCCATAGTGCCTTCAAGAGTCCATGCGGAGAGCAGCCTACGCAGTTGGCCAGGGCACTGCGGGAACTGGGCATTCACCTTATCTTCGCACGATCACCTCAGGCACGAGGCCGGGTGGAGCGGATGGCGGGTACTTTCCAGAACCGGATGGTCACCCAGTTACGGCTGGCCGGGGCTGACTCTCTGGTGAAGGCCAATCAGGTCCTCTGGGACTTCCTGCCCAGCTTCAACCATAGGTTCGGAGTTGCTCCGGCACAACCAGATGGTGTCTACCGTTCAGCTGACGTTGATCTTGCGGGCATACTCTGTTTCAAGCACCAGCGCAAGGTGGCACGGGATAACACAGTGAAGTACAACTGGCGCACTCTGCAGTTGCTCCCTGCACGCGACCGACCTAGCTACGCAGGATCTCAGGTTGAGGTGCAGCACAGGCTGGACGGCAGCCTGGTTGTATGCCATCAAGAACAGGTCATCCCGACCCAGGAAGCACCGCACCGGCTGACTGTATTACGGTCCTTGAAGGGATCGGGGGATGGGAGCCCCCTTATTAGTCTTGCGAGGGGAGTGAGCCCCAACGGGGCTCAGGGGTGGGGATGGTTGGGGCTGGGCTCTCCGAGCGAGAAGGCTGCCGCAGGCAGCCCTGAAGACGTACAGGCAAAGAAAGACATCCGCCATCGCGTACCACCACCTCGCAGGCCGACACCTCGGCAGCAAGCACGGTGGGAGGCGATCCAGGAGGCCAAACGTCACGGGTTGAGCCTACGAGCAATAGCGAGAAGACTGGGTGTCGACCGCGATACGGTACGCAAATACGCCAAACTAGACAGCCCCCCTATCTGCCCAGCAAGGGGACCACGTCGTACTCGATTCACCCAGGAAGGAGAACTGACAGAATCGCTGAGCAGCTAGACTGACGTTTTCCCTGGACAACGACACGCTGACAGTTGAAGGGGAAAGTGTGAATGTCAAGTGAAAATGCACCCACTGTGACGATCTAATATGCACCCACCTTTCCGGAGGTCCCAGCAGTGATGTAGAATGGCACCAGACCCAGTGCCATGATACTTTACGAAATCAGAGTCCAGTTACAGGATATCGAGCCGCCCATCTGGCGTCAGCTCAGGGTACGACCTCAGACCAGCCTGGCGAGGCTGCACAGAATCATTCAGAAAGCCATGGGGTGGACCGATTCCCACCTTCATCTCTTCAAGATCGGCGATACAGAGTACGGTGACGGCGATTTCGAATGGGAGTTCGATGTCGAGGACTATTATGGGATAAGACTCAATAGCGTGTTCACCAAAGGCAGGAAGTCCTTTGTGTACGAGTACGACATGGGCGATAGTTGGCGGCATGACATCACCCTGCTGGGCACCGTCGAGGGGGTTGAAGGGGAAAGGATCGCCTGTGTCGAGGAAGCC
>PUNJ01000018.1 GCA_003551705.1 Chloroflexota bacterium
AGGATAACGTGTATCAGACCGAGCACCAGAGCAGTATCCGTGCCCGGCCGGATCGGTATATACTGGTCTGCCAGAGCCGCAGTTGGTGTATACCGGGGGTCCAGCACTATAATCTTGGCACCGTTATCCCTGGCATCCAGAAGCTTCCGCATGCCGAAGGGTTGCGTCTCAGCAGGATTGTTGCCCCAGACCACACACAGCCGGGGCTCCTCAAAGGCCGTCTGGTAGCTTTCGCCCCAGAGTGTTCCAAAGCTTACCCTGTCGGCGCAGGGACCGGCGGCGTCACCAAAACCAATCAGGCTTACGGCGCTGGCCCAAAGACAGCCGGCGAGCCGGGCGTAAACCATGTCAAGCAGACCAACGCCGGCGGTCTGCCAGTACAGGGAGCGTGGACCATGCCGGGCTGCTATGTCATTTAGTCTTGACCCGATGGTATCCAAGGCCTCATCCCAGGATATCCGCTGCCACTTACCCTCGCCCCTTTCGCCTACTCGCTTTAAAGGATGCCTGAGGCGGTCCGGATGGTAGGTCACCTCGATTGTTGCTAAAGCGCGAGCGCATAAATGCTTGTATTTAGAATCGGGGAAATCTCCGGGCTCAATCTTGGCAATGATGCCATCCTTCACATGGGCCAGGATCCCACAACCCATGCCGCAGCCCAGATTGCAGATGGTGCGGACGGACCTGTCAGTCGCTTCCATTATCCCTCCTGACTGTCCGGACTGGAGGCCGGACCGGGTCCCAGTCTTCTCCTTGCTATTTGGTGCAAGAACTGGTCGACCCTGAGTGCATCAAGGCGACTTCAAGGGTATACTAAAGGGACGCCGCAGGCGTGTCAACCCAGAAACCGGTCCTAATAGGAACCTCTGTTAAGATGCCCGGCCAGCTTTCTGAAGAGGTCAGTTCTCATCAGCCGTACATATCCTTCTCCGAATGAAGAATGCCACCATTCCCACAAAGACAACACTGGCAATTCCCAGGCCAAGGCTGGGGAAAGTTGTGATCGAACGCGGCCGGTCACCAAATACGGCGAAGGGAGAGAAGGAATCGGGGTGGAAAGTGATTGTGTTCGCGTGCAGATTGACTACACTCGGCACCAGTTGCCACTGGGAATCGCTCCAGTGATAGACCTTCAAGGACCTGTCCCAAACACCAGCCGCTTTCACTTCGCCGTGCGTGTAATGAAGGACTACAGTTATGCCGTCACGCAACGATTCGGCGATATCCAGGTCCACAGCCTTGACAAATAGCTTCCCCTCAGGCGCTGGATGCGGACAATCATCGTACTTCTCAATGTACAGATGAGCTTCCTGTATGTCCTTCGAGACATCGACGTCATGAATCATCATCTCTAAATCGACGACCGTAGCGTCTACCGCTAGACTGTAGGTACCAGGGGAGACCGCCAACACGTAGTTACCCTCGACATTATCGACATACACAGTTGTCACCGTCTGACTGGTTTGGTCTTTCAGCGTAAGCTTCACGCCCATAACCTGTCTGCCCACGACCTGCCCCGTTATACTGACAAAGTCTTGGTCTCTGACGGTGATTGTGTGACTCTTTTCAGGAGACCACAAGTTTGGGCTGTAGTTGTAGCTGGCCCCTGCGCTGACGCTAACATCCATATGGAGCAAAGCCAGAGTATCTATCCCAGGGCTGATAGCGCTAAGAGTGTAGTAAGCTCGCAGAGCTCCGTAGGGGATCTTGCCGCTCGAACCCTTCTCGCCCGAGTAGTACATATCCTTTTCGGAGTAAGGCTGGGAGGTAAATGTACTGTCCGTGTAGTAGTCAACCCTGACGGAAACCAGTTCAAATAGACTGCGATTGAACAGAAGTGGGACGAAAATTTCGCTCATGGCCCGAGTATCGTAATGTTCGGCCTTCACCTCGAAAATTTCGCCCACATTCACCGCACTTTGTGCCTTCACCGTGAAATGGGCTGAGAGGGGGTCCATTCCTACGACGGTCAGGGTTTGATTCACGGTAAGATCCGGAACCTCTTGAGAAGTGACCGTGATACTCAGCGCGCAGGTTGACCCCTTCGCTTCCATGTTACGAGCCACCTGCAATACCCAGAAGCCGTCCGCCCATTCGCCCGGCTGAAGAGTGCCCACAGGCTTCCCAGGTGTTTCAGACCCGTGCATCTGTACGTAAGCGCTCGAGATCTCCCACTGGAACAGCAGGTACACATTCGAGACCACCGCATCCCCGTCATTTCGAACCCTGGCATGAACAATGGACTGGTCCGGCCCGACCGGATGCTCAGGGGTACCAGGACCATCTTGATGGTCCAGGCCTATTTTGTCGAAGGAAAGGATTTCTACACTTAACGAGGCCCCGGGATTTGCCCGAATATCTCCGGCCGGAAGCAAGATGAGAAGGATCGTGACGACAACTAAGACGGCACACGCCCCTTTGAATCCTTTCATCCCCATTTCCCTAACTACCTCCTAAAAGAACAGAGAGAAGTCATGAGCATCGCGGGGGAATCGCCCACCTGCCGGGGCAAATACGCCGTGCCATAAGGAGCGAGAAGCTACCAGCCTGAAAGAGGGATAAGAGGAAGCCGCCCCACCACCAGCACCCCCCCCTGCGCCGGCGTTTCTTTCATTTCGGAATACAGGCGGCACCGGCCGTCGACTATCAAAGCCCTGCTCTGCCCGTGTATCAAGCTTTTCAGCTTCGAGACCACGATCCCGGCCTATATCCGTATCAGGTCCAGCTTAACACCTTGGCGGTTAAGCAATGGTTACGTTTGGTTGCGGAGTTGTAACCGGAAGGTTTCATAGTCTCCAGAGATTGTATCTTTAAGAACAAGGTAACCGGTACAATGTGCATCGTAAGCGGTTAGTCCATAGACTAAGGTGAAGGGAAACGCCAGACCAGGATATCGTTCCACCCTGCACAGGTGCGAATGCAGGAAAATGGAAGAGCAGTATTTCGGAATGATATAATGTGACATGCTCGTCGAATTCATCCACCCGAACCTTGGTGAGGAGGTAAGTGCCAGAGCAGGATATTACTGCGCCCTCGAGGAGCACATCCTTCCTTACGGCGACAGAGAATTGCTGTACATTCTGGGCCATGCTTGTATCGACAACTCCTGCTGCGGAGGCAATAGCAACTGGGGTTATGTCCAGGTACCGGGTTTCGTGGTCCGGAAGCATGTGCGCCAAGAGGATTCGGGTCTCACTGTTACCGAGATTGAAATAATCGAGGATGAAGACTCACGCCGCGAGATTAGGAAGATTATCATGGCCCTGCACCCGGGTGCGCAGATCGAGCTTTGGGGAACAAGCTATCGACCATCTGGGGAAACACTTCCCTAACGATGGTGTCGCCATAGACCACCTGCCAGGCCAGATCCAGTATTGACTTCGCCCCTGCCAGTTTTGTAGCCCTCATGATCGTTTTGTACGGTATCGAGGCCTATGCCCTTTCCAGTCACGCCAGACAGGTTACGGTATTCCAGCGCTACCACGGTGCCGAACACCAGCAAAGAGGCGAAGTAGAAATAGCACGAGTAGCTTCGCCAGGCAAAAAACAGCGGGACAACAGCAAGCAGTAGCCCTACATGCGGATATCTATAACCTCTCAAATAGTACCAGGCTGCTCCTATCGCCAGGACGATGGTCTGCATGATGAGGAATATGGCCGCATTGGCTGGCAGGATCCCGGCTACTGAGAAAGTAACCACACCAGCACCCCTGGGGAACATGGGCTCCATTACCGGAGTCATGACCCCCTCAAGCCAATGCACGGGGGCGCCAAAAATGAAAGGCAAGTTGACGCACGAGAAGATCGTTACTATGCCAAGAGAGGATACCGCGGCCGGTCTCCAGCCACGTTCGCGGACCAACAGTATAATGAAGAAAAGCACGTAAAGCCAGGCGATCTGCTTTGTGGTAGCTGCCAGACCCATACACAGGACCGCCAACCACAGGCGAGACCGGAGCAACCACCCCAGCAAGACGAGTAATACATAAAGGGGATCCAGAGTCCCAGTAGCTATCAAATTCCAAAGACTAATGCTTACCAGCCCGCCGAGAACTACGACCGGCCTCAACACCTCCGGTACCATCACCAACAGAGCCGCCCCGGCTGCCAATGCACATAGCAGATAGAAGAGCCGCAGGTCAGTCACTCCCAGAGCCACGAAAGGTGTATGAAACAGGAAAGACCCCGCAGGATAGCTTACCTTGGACTCAAACTCCGGCGGATCGACTCTTGCCGCCTGCGCTCTATTTACTAGTTCCTGCGCCTGCTCCCGGGTGGGATATGGGAACACGCCTTCAAAATCGCCCTTCATGAGAGGTGTTAACGAGGCGGGGCACAAACTGTGTTCCTCCATAGCCTCGAGTAAATTGGGAAAGATGTAGGGGTTGTTGCCTTCGAGCAGTCTCTTGCTGGCCTGATGAGTAAGCGCCGTCGCATCATTGTAGCCAAATGCGCTGACTACTTCCCTCGTCGTATCGGTATCTTCTATGGCTCCGGTCTCCAGCATATGAAGCCCCACCGCTTCCGTCAGACCCATGCAGACCACTACAAGAACCACGAGTATGACTGCTGCTTTGAGCACCCTTTGCCAGGACTGCAAAAATTTGTCCACAGCCGGGACAGCCATAAGAAATACCAGGCCAAACCAGACGCACCAGAGGACGATGCAAAGGCTGACCACGTATACATTGTCGTGCCTGCCCCACACCCAATAGAATACTTCAGCCAGTATCTGAAAAGGTACGGCTAGGAAGAGTAAAGCCAACCGTGGCG
>PUNJ01000181.1 GCA_003551705.1 Chloroflexota bacterium
CTGATACGACGCATAAGGTCCATTCCCTGATCCTGGACATAACTGGCTTGGCCGGCACAATCACCATAAGGCTGTATACAGAGGTAAATGGAGTAGAGAGGCAGGTCTATTCAGAGACTTTTACCGTAGCCGCTGATGGGCCCGGGCTCTGGATAGTCAACGGCACGCTTGGTATTCACCAGGTGCTGAGGGTAACTGCCCAGAGTGACGATGCTGTCGATAACGGCCAGGCAATGAGCTATGACTATATGCTGGAGGCTATGTAGCATGGGATTAGGAAAGAGAGGAGGAGCCCTGCTTGTCAGACCAGGCATCACAAGGCTGTCACAGTTGGAGATAGATGCTGACAAGGACTGGCAGGCTATGGGAATCTCCAATATCGCGGCGGTGGTTGAGTCAACGAAGAAGGGCGACCTCATCTTCTCTGATGGCACCGTCCTCTCCGTGCTAAGCGCGGGACCAATCGGCATGCTCCTGATGACACAAGGGCCTGGTACCATTCCAGTATGGCAGGAGATCTACGGCCTGCCGACCGCCGTCATGCTGGCAACCACCGATATCACGGACACAGAAGCCCAAGCCAACGCCGAGATAGTATATGACATAGCTGAGGACTGCGAAGCGCGGTTCAGGTGGCGGGAAGAGGGAGGAGCCTGGACGGAGACAGCCTGGCAGAACGGGTTAAGGAAGGGCGACACGTTTTACTACAACTTGAGCGGCCTGACGCCCGGCACGGTGTATGAAGTGCAGTGCCAGGCACGAAATCCGGGTGCCGGCGAAGGCCATTGGAGCGCATCAGAAACGTTCATGACACTGGGCGCCCCGCTCGCCGCGACTCCGACAATCAGCGACATCACGGACACAGAGGCCAGGCTCAATAGCGAGATCACCAAAGACGAGGACGTGGATTGTGAGGGGAGCTTCAGGTGGAGAAAGCGTGACCATGTCAGTAGCACAAGATACAGGATACTCTGCAAGAACAATCACGGCCACGGCAGCTATCTGCAAATCAAGGATGCCCGCCTCTACGAGGACGGGACAAACATAGCAGCGGGGCAGACATACGATTGTTCGTCAACCCATGGTGGCGACTGGACATGTGATAAAGCATTTGATGAGGATCCCGGCACCGGATGGGCGACTGAATCTGGAAAAGTGACTGACCAATGGGTTTCAGCGGAGTTTGCCAGTGCAAAGAAAGTCACCAAGTTGCGCATCTTCGGTTGGGACAACGACCAGGCACTAAAGGATTTCATATTGCAGGCAGATGATGGTGCTGGCAACTGGATTGACTTGCTGGAAGGGACCGTCCCAACGTCAGGAGAAATGGAGGAATGGGGCGTTCCGCCGATGGACTTCTCAGATTGGACAGAAACCCCCTGGCGGAACGGGCTGAGGTTCGGCAATCCCTTCCACGAGGATTTGTCGGGCTTGGACCCCGACACCGGCCATGAAGTCCAGAGCCGGGCGCGAAACCCCTACGGAACAGGCCCCTGGAGCGCTACAAAGGCATTTGAGGTATTACCGTAAGGAACTGATGAAATGAGCTTGTTGACTAAAGGTGGAATAGAGAGGCTTTCAGAGCTCGTAATTGACGCCGATAAGGACTGGCAAGCCTACGGCATTACCAACCTCAAGGGGTTGGCGGCCGCCATGGGCAGGGGGGATCTGATCGTCCGCGGTGACGATGTCCTTCAGAAGCTTCCGCCCGGTATCGCCGGCTACGTTCTGGTATCTGCCGGCCCTTTACAGATACCGGCCTGGTCTCCGGTACCCAGTCCGGCTGACCTCTACTTCCCGGTCTGGCTCTACTTGCGCGACCCGGTGGCGGGATCATATGCGCCCGACCACCTGCGCGAGCTCAGCGCTCCCATCACCTCACCCCACGACGAGACCACTGTGGCGACCAGGACGCCGGTGCAAGCCCTTGAGGCCCCGGTGGCGGCCCTGTACACGCCAGACCACGCAGTAGCCAAAGGCGATGCCCCAGAGAGTTGCTTCCACACCGAGGTCGAGGCAACGGCTATCCTGGCCGCTACGTTCGGTCATAACTCGCCGGGTGCCAACCATGCCAGCATTGCCGACATGATCCGGGGGTCCCGGTTCATGCTCATGGAGGATGCTACCGCGGAGAGCATTGACGCCTACATTCAGGTGAACGACCCGACGGCGAGCGGGGCCACTGTCCCCTGTAGATGTGCGATATACAGCCGTGACCTCGTGCTTCTTGGCTTCACCGATCCTGTGAGCATCGCGGCAGGATCTGCTGACTGGGTGCACTTCTCGATTCCGATACCATTCGGGCTGGCGGGCCGGAGGGAATACTGGGTATTAGCCTGGGCCGAGGATGTCATGGACATGGAGGTGTTGTTCTTCTATGACTCTGCCGCCGACTGCACCATCGCCATCGATCAGGGGCTGCACCTTCCTGTGCCCTATACCATCTACCCGGACAGCCTTACGGGTCACAGCAGGGAGCAGACGAAATTCTCAATCTACTGCAATGTATCATAAACAGGAGGACGATATGAGGGCAAATACGGATTCAAAGATGAAGGCACAGCCTGAGGCTAGAGTGGAGGATCCTGAGAACAAGGCTGCCGACATACACGTCTTGATGCAGGCCGAGCTGGAAATAACCGTCAAGGACAAGGACGGCAAGGTCTCGCGCCAGGAGGTGCGTAAGGCCGAGTCCTTTGTGCGGGGCTGGCTGGAGCTTTTCTGGGTTCATGCCAACAACCTCAACACCTGGCCGGGCTACGAGATCAGGGACACGGGTGGCGAATTGCGGCCGATGATAACGCACACCAGCAACTGGTTCCTGCACGCGCTTGCCGCTGTTGATACTCACGGCATCCTTGTCGGGCTGGGCAGCACAACTCCTACCATGGACGACTACGAGATGGAGAACCAGATACCGCACGGGATCGTCCATCCCCAGCTCCAGTACTCCGACATGGCAGTGGGATATCCCGGCATCAACATGAACACCAGCCAGATAACTATTACCCGGAGCTTTGCCAACGCCTCCGGCTCCGCCGTGACGGTGTACGAAATCGGGGCGGCGGTGCGGGCAAGAAGTGTCTTACCAGGTGCGGACCGCTACATACTCGTACTTCGCGACGTGATTGCCGCGGGCATAAGCGTGCCCGATGGGGACACGCTGACCATCAACTACAGGCTACAGGCCGAGTTGTAAGGAGGTTAATGACATGAGAGGCACAGTAACTACTGAAGTCTTCGGGCCGGACGGGAGGCTGCTCAAGAAAGACAGACAGCCCTCGAGGAGCCTTGTTTTCGGGTTTCCCAAGCTGCTGTACACGCTGTTCACCGATACGTCCTGGTGCCACCAGACCAGTTCCACCAAGTACGGCCTCGCCATGGCAGCCCCGCCGGGCAGGTCGGAGATAACTCATCTGGAGGGCAATTACCCGTGGGGCAGGCAGCCCGAATTCGCGGGCGAGATGTGGGGCATCCAGATAAGCGAGAACAGCGATGCGATAACCCCACGTGACTCATATATCAGGGGGCGGCTGGGGAGTCGGTATGGGTGGGTTCGGGGCCCTGCCACAGGAATAACGTCCGCTCGCTGCCGCGGCATAGGCTCTGACCGCCAGCAGACCGTCTGGTACACTGAGAGGTCTAGCATTGTCAGGCGCTACCTGGCCTTAGACTCCCTGGGCCAGCTCTCCTTCGCCGGACCCAATGGTCAACACGCATACGGTCTCACCTTTGACGGCACATACCTCTGGAGCGGGAACCGCAGCGACAACCTGATACACCGCATGGATCCGATCACTGGCGCAGTCAACCTCGAGTGGTCCTCTCCAGGAACAGTAATCTGCGGCCTGGCCTATGACCTGCAGAATGACAAGATATACTCGATGGACAACACCACGAAGCGGATTTACAGGCACACCCCGGACACCGGACTCGTCGAGGACGACTTCGACACAGCGATAACTACGACTCTCTGGGACATGGAGTGGCTTGACGGCTATCTATACGTGCCGGTCGGCACCACAATGCATGTCTTCAACCCAGCCACGGGTTTGGAGGTGCACACCTTCCCTCTCCACGGGAGTCTTGCATTCCCCGTGTTCATCGGTCCCTACTGGCTAATTGCAGTCCCCGACAGCACGGCTACCAACCACTTCCATTTCGCATACTTCCCCGAGTACGGCTACGACACACCCAACCTGGAGATCGGCGGCAATGAAATCCTGCGGCCCATCTTCACCGCGTCCGATGGCGAGTTCACCATACGCCGGCTCTTCACCAACCACACCGGAGGGGACCTCATCATCAGGAAGGTGGGAATACAGTCCGGCTCGCCACTGGAGCTCCTCGCGGTGGACCTGCTGGGCACGCCTGTGACGGTGAGCCAAGGGCAGGAACTGAGGGTGGGCTACACCTTCCAGATAACAGTATGACGAATGGACAAAAGGCGGAGCAGCAAAATGAGATACGCGGTAGTTTCAAAGGGATTAACCATTGATCAGCTTCGGGCCGAGGTCAAGAAGGTTGGGGCAGCGGATATAAGAGAAGCGAAGCACGTCGGCGAACTCTTCTGTGAGCTTGACGAGGGCCAGGCCAGTACTCTGGCCAAGGTGCCCGGCCTGGTGGTCAAGCCGGTCAAGCTATTCCAGCCCGACCAGCAAACGCTGGTAGAGGCGCCCGGAGTGGAAAAACTGTGGGACGTCTTCACGATGCTCCGCTCTCTGTTCACGCCGCCCCTGAGCGGCACGGGGCTGACGGTAGC
>PUNJ01000110.1 GCA_003551705.1 Chloroflexota bacterium
GGGAGATTGAAAGCAGCGCCAAAGCCGGCACCGGTATCCTTCAGTTTCTCCACGCCCACAACAAGAACAACATCGTAAGCCTTTGAAGCCACGGCGAAAACGGCATTGCGCATGGCCTCGGTCCCGGTACCGCAGGCGTTTTCCACCCTGGTAACCGGCTTATACTGGAGCTTGAGCGGTATCGAGACCGCGCCTCCCGTCTGGGCAATGGGAGTGCCCAAACCCACCCAAGCAGCCTCTATGCCTTCCGGCCCGATACCGGCATCTTCGAAGGCTTCGTAGCATGCTTCCACAACCATGTCTTCATAACTCTTTTCCCAGAGTTCTCCAAATTTGGTGCAACCGGCACCGACTATTGCTACTTTGTCTTTAATGCTCTCAGCCATGATTCCTCCCTAGGCTCTCACCGGACGGCATTTCCACCAGTAGTTCTTGATCTGAAAATTCTCGGATATCTTGCGGAAGGTCAATTCAACCGGCATGTCGGCCTGTATGTTCTCGGGATCCCGGTCCGTCATGGTGGTGAGCAGCCTGCCACCGCCCTCAAAATCGACCACGGTGAGCACATTGGGCACATCAGGGTTGAAGGCACTCAAGGTATCCGTGCTATAACTGAACAGGCTGGCCTTCCTGTCGGTGAGAGATACCTCGTCAAACTCATCCTTCGCCTGGCACCAGGCACATACCCTCTTCACCGGCACCTGTATGGTCTGGCACTGGCGGCACTGGACGCCTTTAAGGCTCCATATCCACTCCCGGTCACGCCAGGTGGCGGGCAGGGAGGAATAGGGTGGAATATCCCGAACAGGCTGCCACTCCATGAGGTTGCGGTAATGCAGGTACTTGCCGTAACTGGTCAGGGCCATCTTGGCTGCCAGATGCTTCCTTATGCCGCGACGCTCGGGCAAGTTCACAATGGCCTCCGTAGTGCGCAGAGCATAAGCATCGGCGCCATCTCCATAGGAAGCAAAGAAGATACAGTCCCCTGCACCGGACCCCTCCAGGGCTGATACCAGTATCATCATTGCCTGGGCGGTCCCGGTGTGACCTACGGTAGCCAGCAAGTTGTCTTGGAGCTGGGACTTGTCAAATCCGAGCCGGCGACTTGCCTCTTCATACCGCCTCTGGTCCCAGGCAGAGTAGGCGGCTCTGGCAAAACCCGACGCTTTGAGTCCGGTCTTGTTTAAAAGGCCCTGACCGGCCTCATAGAGGTGGTCAACATAGCCATGCTGAGCTGTGAAACGCTCTTCCCAGGACTGCACATGACGGTCTTCCTCGCGCCGCCAGATGTCCATGAACTCGCTGGCGATTGAATAGCTATCCTGGATCCCGGCAATAACATTGCTGGACCCCACCAACAGGGCCGCCGCCCCGTCGCCGAACTGCTCCTCAAAGCTGCTATTCGGATGTGGAACACGGCAATCAGCGGCTATGACCAGGAACCTGCCTGCCGAGCCGGCGTTTACGGCGTCCAGGGCGGCCCGCAATGCCGCCGTCCCGCCGCGCAGCGAGTTGGAAAAGTCGGCGGTGATCACGTCCCTACGCAGGTCCAGCGCCTTGGCGATAATGCTGGCCGCCTGTTTCTCCCGGTAGGGCATGGTAGTACTGGCAACATACAGACCATCCACCGACTTGCGATCGAAACCGCGCAGGCAGTCAACACCTGCCTCAACAGACATGGTCAAACTATCTTCATCCCAGTTTGCCACAGCCTTCTCGCCGCGGCGCGCCCAGCCTCCCCATACCTGGGCCAGCACATCGAGACCCATCCGGTAGATGGGTATGTACGCCCCATAGGACTCGATTCCGGCAGTCATGAGTACCTCCTGAGTAGATTGCATTCGTCGGGTATTCTTTGCGAGAAGCTCCAGCTAATACAATTGCCCTGCGAACCGTAGGTGCTCCGGCAGGACATCTTCTCCATAAGCCGCAGTGTCAGTCAAGGTTGACTCCACCCTGTCTCGGGTGGTTGCGCTGTTCCTTGGCCGGTTTGCGTGGCTTCAAGGCCTCTCCGGCATCTGGACTATATAGCTCTCAGGACTGGCTGTCAAGCCGGCCCGAATCCGCCAAGAGATCTTCACCTTCTTGCCGGATGCAAGACCCAAGCACTCGATCTCTCCTGCGAGACTGACTCGGTTGCTGATGGGATGACTTTTTGGTAACCTTGGGCAAGAACCACATGCTGATGGAGGCCAGATTTTCTGGCACAGACCCCAAACAGATTGCGGATGGAAGGGAGGCCCCGAATGAACATGGCGCGTCAGATGACACTGGCCACTCTGGCCGAGAGGAATGCGAGGCTGTACAAAGACAAGGTAGCCCTGATATGCGGAGACACACGCGTGACCTTCTCCGAATTGAACAAGAAGGCAAACCGGCTGGCGAGAGTGCTGGCAGAAAAGGGCATTAAGCGGGGTGCACGAGTGGCCATTCTGAGCCGCAACTGTCACCGCTATCTGGAGATGCTCTTTGCGGTATCCAAGCTGGGTGCCGTGCTGGTGACCCTGAACTGGCGACTGAAGGCCGGCGAGCTGTCCTATATCGTGGAAGACGCTGATTCGGCCATCCTCGTGTACGGGGAGGGACTGGGGGACGGCATAGGTGAATTGCGGGGCTTGGTCAATACCAGTGTCCCATTCATCGACATGGCCGGCCTGTATGCGGAGGCCGACAAGGGTATTGACGACAACGACCTGTCCCTGGACGTATATGATGATGACGTGGTAGTGCAAATGTATACAGCGGCAGTCGAAGGCCGGCCCCGGGGGGCCCAACTCACTCATGGCGGTTATGCCGCTTCCAGCATTTTCTTGACCATCCAGTGGTCTTTGACCAGTGCCGATACCAACTTCGTGGCCGCTCCGCTGTTTCACGTTTTCGGCCTTGACCAGACGGTGGCCATCTTGAGCAATGGCGGCACATCGATCATCATCGAGGATTACGACGCCGCCATGGCCGCCGAGAGCATAGAGCGGGAAAAGGTGACCCTGTTCGCAACCGCCGGACAGCATCTGCCGGACCTGATCAAGGAGCTTGAGAACAAGCCGAGAGACGTGACCAGCATGAGGATACTGATAGGTGATCCGGGATCCGGGGAGGCACTTGGCAGCATCTGCAAAATGGTGCCGCACCTGCGCTTCATAGGCGGCGCCTATGGACAAACGGAGTGCGGCATGATGGTCACCATGTGTGATCTTGCGGAAGCCATGTCCAGGGGAAATAGGTGTTCGGGCCGGCCGGTGCCTCTGGTCGAAGTCCGGATTTTCAGCGACGATGATGTCGAACTCCCACCCGGGGAGGTAGGTGAAATAGTCGTGCGAGGTCCCCGGGTAATGACCGGCTACTACAATCTTCCCGAGGTAAACGCCCAGACAATCCGCAATGGCTGGCTTCATACGGGCGACCTGGGCAAAATGGACGAAGACGGCTATTTCTACTATGTCGACCGCAAGAGGGAACTCATCAAAACAGGCATGGAAAATGTGTACCCGGAAGAGGTTGAGAGGGTCCTTGCCGCACACCCGGCAGTAAAAGAGGTCGCAGTCATCGGGATACCGGACGCTCAGTGGGGCGAGGCGGTCACCGCGATTGTCGCCCTGAAACCCGGCAGCGAAGCCACCGCGGATGAACTAATAGAGTTCTGCAAGCAGCAGATCGCCAGCTACAAGAAGCCCAAATTCGTGCGTTTCGTACCTGAGTTGCCCAGGGACCGTACTGGACAGGTGCTGCGTGCCGAGGTCAAAGCGCAGCATGGGTATGGCCTGATCGGGTCTTGATCGAAATCAAGGTAAGTGTCTAACCCGGCACCATACCGGTGCAGAATAGCCTGCTCAGCCGGAACGATATCCGGCTGAGCAGGCAAGAATTGGGCCGGTGCCAGAGGCCGGCCTTGACCTTTTGCTCAATCCGGTTGCCACAGCCAGGCATCGTTGTAGGCCCGGAGGTGGCCCAGACCTGGAAAGGCCCCCACAACCCGGCAGGCGAGGAAGGCACCCGGCATTGCACCCCGGGCCGCTACCATGTAGCATTGTCATATGGACAGGCTCCAGATAAGGACCCGCTCCCGGGTGGAGTTTCAGGACATCACCGCGGAAATCGGGAAAATTGTGGAGGGTTCCCGGACCGCAAGCGGCGTCTGTTACCTGTACGTGCCCCATACCACGGCTGCTGTGATCGTCAATGAGCACGCCGACCCCAGCGTGGTCCGGGATATCATCGACCACCTGGAGACCATGGTGCCGGAACGCGGCCCCTACCGGCACGCTGAAGGCAACTCTCCGGCACACATCAAGGCCAGCCTTCTGGGAATCACGGAGGTACTCTTGATAGAGAACGGCAAGCTGGCGCTGGGTACATGGCAGGGCGTCTTCTTCTGCGAGTTCGACGGTCCGCGCAGTCGCAGTCTTTACATCAAAATAGTCCCCGATGCACCCTGAAGGTCAGATAACTGCCCAAATCATCGCGCACAATTGGGGGATAATATCTGACCGTTCGGACTGGGTCAATCATTGACTCTTCTTGATGATCGCCTGCAGAATTGGTGCGTCGGCTTCCGGACCAGAAGCAATAGGTTGCCTATGAAGGAGGTCAAATGACAAGACTGCTTCTGATTATCACGGCTCTCGTTCTCCTGTTGCTGCCTCTTGCCTGCCGCACACCCGAGGACACTTCAAACAACGAGCGTGATCCAGAGGAATCCAAGATCACCACCTTTCAATCCCGGTGGGTAATGGGGGATGAGCCCAGGAAGGTGGTCA
>PUNJ01000081.1 GCA_003551705.1 Chloroflexota bacterium
CCCAGCTTCTTGTGCTGGTCGATGATGGTGGTACGGCATTCGCCCGCCCATATCCAGGCCCGTCGCTCAAATTCCTTTCTTCCCACATCGTGCCGGGTCAAACCCTCAGCAGAGAGTTGTTTCTCAACAACCACCTGAGTAGCGATCCCCGCATGATCGGTGCCTGGTAACCAGAGGGCCGGTTCTCCTTTCATGCGGTGCCAGCGGGTCATGATATCCTCCAGGGTTGCTGTCAGTGCATGACCAAGGTGCAATTCCCCCGTGACATTGGGTGGCGGCATGATGATGACAAAAGGCTCTTTACCGGGCTCGATTGACGGGGTGAAGAAACGGCCCTTCATCCAGAATTCGTAAACAGCGTCCTCAACCTCTTTGGGCTCGTAAGCCTTGGGCAGTTCTTCTCTATGCGTTGCCAATGCTGTTCACCTCAGTCCTCATCGCTCCTATGCCGATTTCCGTACCTGCAGCCAAGTACATAGTCTATATTCCCATAATCATCAGATGCCGTCCATATCGAGAACGGCTACGTACTGCTGCGGGCGCAAGCATCCACTGGGAGGTCCTGGGCGATTGTCGTTCCGACATTGAGATTGTTCGGCCACGTACGCCGGACGGACCGACTAGTTCCCCAGCTCTCTGGTCGCCAGCAGAGCCACGACTCTGTCAAGTATCCGGTGGGCCACATCCAACTTGGACATCAGAGGCAGGTCTTCTCGGCTGCCCTGCCTGTCTATGAGTGTTACGCGATTGTTGTCCACGTCAAAGCCACTATCGTTGGAGGTGATATCGTTGGCTACGATGAAGTCCAGTCCTTTGCTCTGTATCTTGGAAATTGCGTTTTCCAGAAGGTCTTCGCTTTCTGCAGCAAAACCAACCTTCAGCACTTCTTCCTTGACCTCGCTAATGATATCCGGATTTCGTACGAGATGCAGGAACTTCTCGGCCTGGTCTTCTTTCTTGATCTTGCTAGCGGCGGCTTCTGCAGGCCGGTAATCGGCAACGGCCGCCGCCATGATCAGGGCATCGGCATTACGCACAGCCTGCATCACAGCGTCCTTCATCTGCAAAGCGGTCTGAACACACAGGACTCTCACCCCGGCGGGGCCCGGCAGGTTTACAGGGCCACTGATAAGAGAGACCTCCGCCCCCCTGTCCCTAGCTGCCTGGGCCAGGGCATAGCCCATCTTGCCGGAACTGCGATTGCTTATGTGGCGTACCGGGTCAATGGGCTCCTGGGTGCCACCGGCAGTGATCACGATATGCTGGCCGGTCAGGTCCTGGGGTGTCTCAAGAGTCTCAACGATGGTGGCCATTATTTGCTCCATATCCGCCAGACGCCCTGCGCCGGTGGCGCCACAGGCAAGGATTCCGGTACCTGGTTCAATGATCTTAAACCCTCGCGCACGTAGCTTGGCCAGGTTGTCTTGTGTCACATGGTTCTCGTACATGTTGACGTTCATGGCGGGTGCCAGCAATACAGGTGCCTTCGTGGCCAAGACAATGCAACTCAGCAAGTCGTCGGCTATCCCTGTTGCGAGCTTGGCGATCATATTGGCTGTAGCAGGGGCAATCACCACCATGTTCGCTCTCTCGGCCAGAGAGATATGCTCGATCTCCAGTTCTACTGGTTCGTCCCACATGTCTTTGTAGACTTGCCGGTGAGTCACGCTCCTGAAGCTGAGGGGTGTGACAAATCGGGTGGCTGATTGGGTCATAACCACGTCGACAAGGGCGCCTCTCTGGGTCAGTTTGCTGGCCAGATCAACGGCTTTGTAGATCGCAATGCTCCCTGTTACCCCGAGCAATAACACCTTTTGTCCCAGCATTCTATTCTCCTCGCTCGTCTCTTCAATGATCATTCTTCATCAGGCATGGTTCAGGTCATGGATGAACTGCAGCCCAATCAGGGTCAAGTCCTTACTGACCGCCTGGATGATATCCGTCTCCCTGGCGATAGCTTCGGCGTAGCCTCCGGTGGCTATGACTTTGACCTTCTCGCCCATTTCCTTTTCAATACGGCCCACCAGGCTCTCCACCATCCCAGTGTAACCGAAGATGATACCGGATTGCATAGCATTTATCGTGTTCTTACCGATGACATGTTGCGGGCGGGCAAGCTCTATGCGGGGCAATCGCGCTGTCCGGCTGTAGAGCGCTTCAGCTGCCATCTCCATACCGGGTGCAATGGCCCCGCCCATGTAGTCGCCTTCACCGGAAATAACATCGAGAGTCGTGGCCGTTCCCATATCGATTATCACCGCCGGTCCGCCGTACAGGCGGAAGGCAGCCGCTGCGTTGACTATTCGATCAGGCCCGGCCTCTCTGGGGTTGTCCAGGCTTATCCGCACTCCCGTTTTCACTCCTGGTCCCACTACCATGAGGTCAATATCAAGATAACGCTGGCAGAGTGCCTGAAATACATGGACCAACGGCGGGACTACGCTGCACATGATAGCTTCGGTGATGTCTTCCTTGCTCAGACCGTGGTAGGGCAACACACCAAACAGGAGGGAAGCATACTCGTCCTCCTGCCGGTGAATACTGGTGGCCATGGAGAGCGAGACTCGTAGTTTGCCCGAGTCAAAAATACCGAAAGCTATCTTTGAGTTTCCCACATCAATCGCCAGTAGCATTAGGTTCTCCTTCCGGTCCCCGCAGGACTCCTTGTTTGACGGCCTTGATTGTCCTGGGAAGTTCAGGCAAAAGGTCGCTGGCTACTAAGCCGGCATCTCCCAGTTCTGCCCTGACCAGTTCTGCCGCCTGACTGTGAAGATATACTCCGGCAACGGCTGCATGGAAATGTGAAAGTCCCTGGGCCAGCAAACCTCCAATGGCTCCTGCCAGTACGTCCCCCGTGCCAGCCGAGGCCAAGCCCGGGTTGGCATATGGATTAACCGCCACCCTGCCATCGGGAGCCGCTACCACAGTATAGGCTCCTTTGAGCACGACCGTCTTGTTCCAAGATCTGGCTGCTTCCCGGGCCGCATCCATCCGCTGGCTCTGCAGAACACTTATGGAAAGTCCGGTGAGCCTGGACATTTCTCCCGGATGAGGGGTTATCACCGCATCTTGCGGCACAGACTTCCACCATTGCGGGATCTTGGCAAGGATATTCAGGGCGTCGGCATCCAGTAACAGGGCGGGCAAGGTGTTCCGCTTCAATATGAGCGAACCAAGAAAATCGCTGGCTGAAGCGGATTGCCCCAGCCCGCAACCGATCAAAAGGGCCTCATGTTGTGCGGCTTCTGCCAGCAGTATTTCATGCGCCTCGCCTGCTATCATGCCAGGTTCAGACTCGGGAAGGGGGATGTGTACGACCTCGATTGCCCGGGTGGCCAGGATACTATGCAGGCTACGGGCAACTGCGAGCCTGACAAGGCCGGTCCCAACCCGTAGAGCACCCATGCAAGCCAGGTACAACGCGCCGATATAATTTATCGATCCTCCGGTGATTAGTAGTTTGCCGAAGGTCCCCTTATTGGCATCGATGGGGCGCGATGGCAATATGCCCTTGACGCCCTCTGGAGTAATAAGCTCGGTATGTATGTTATCGGCCAGGTCATCAGGAATACCGATATCAGCGATGACCAACTGCCCAACTGCCTTTGCTCCTGGGAACATGAACAGACCTCGCTTGGGGTAGCCCAAAGTAACTGTCAGGTTGGCTGTCAGGCAGGATTCATCGACCTGACCGTTGTCGGCGTTCAGTCCCGAAGGGAGGTCCAAAGCCACGACAGTGCAAGCGGGTACGGTTTGTGTTAACGCGCTCACTCTATCCAGCATGCGCTTGAAATCACCTTCCAGGGCTCTGGCCCTCCCGGTACCGAAAAAAGCATCAACAACGACCTCCATCTTGGAGAGCAGTTTCTCAATCTCGGGCTGGTCGACAGTCCCTATGGTTGTATGTATGGCGCGGTCCTTAACCAGAGCATAATTGATATCTGTAGAGGCGCGTTCCCTGGGCATGTAAAGGTGGACCTGGGCTCCCCAATCGTGCAGATGCCGGGCCACAACCAGGCCGTCTCCCCCGTTATTGCCCGGTCCTATGAGAATGAGCACACGCAACCCGTCCACTTCACCAATCCAGTCCCGTATCTCTTCGGCAACGGCAAGCCCGGCGTTCTCCATTAAGATTTCCGGAGGCACTCCAACCTGTGCCGCTCGTCGCTCAATTTCCTGCATTTGTTCGACAGTCACCAGTTTCATGGAATCTCCTTTAGCGACTTGGTTTTGGCAGGACAAAAATTCAGCAGACTGGATATCCAGGCCGCCCGTTCAGTCCATTATATCAAAGGGTTTTCCCAGCCGACAATCGATGCCGGGCTGATGGGATGGTTGTCGCCCTAATCTTTAAGGATAGTGGCTTAGGCATTATTTAAGGGTGCCGGACCGTCCTGCTTGTTCGGCGACAGGCTATGGCCTGTGGCGGGGGTTATGCCTGAGCCCGAACAACTCAAACGCCAACTATGATCGTACTAGTTGATATCCAATATATGTATTCATCCGGAAAGGCGTTTTTGTGGCCTGTTAGCTGGAAAAAACAGGCAGGAAATTCGCTAATAAGCCGGTCTTTGGGTGCCGCATTGCAAGTCCCTCATTCTCGCTTGACATCAAATCCGATTAAGAGTTTAATATAACGAATTGGGTAGTCTACCCCCAAGGCCAGCAAGCTTTAATATAGAAAGCGAGGTAAAAGTGAGTCCCATATATGTAGCAATTATTGCACTGGCTTGCTTTGCTCTGGGGGGGGTGGTTGCCTTCTTCACCAAGCAATTCGCGGCCGGTCGTCGCATTCGCAGGGCGGATGAAGAAGCGAGCCAGATAATTGCTGAGGCCAATGAAAGCCAGAAAACGATCCTTCTTGAAGCAAAGGAGGAGGCTTTCAACATCAAGGCTGAGGCTGAGGCCAGCTACAGAGACCGTCGCGCCGAACTCCAGAGGACGGAGAGAAGGCTTGGCCAGAGAGAAGAGAATCTGGAACGCCGGGATGAAGCCATTCAACGCCGGGAAAGCAGCATTGCCAATAAGGAAAAGGAAGTAGACAGAGCCCGTAGCCGGGCGGAAGAGTTGCGGCAGCGACAACAACATGAATTGGAGTTAATAGCCAACATGTCTTCAAGTGAAGCTAAGGAACTGCTGCTGAAACGCGTTGAAGGCGAAATAGGTGAAGAGGCATCAAGGCGTGTACGAGAAATGGAAGCAAGAGTTAGAGAGGAAGCGGATGAGAAGGCTCGAGACATCCTGTCTCAAGCCATCCAGCGTTGCGCTACAGAGGTCGTGGCGGAAACCACTGTTTCGGTGGTGCCGTTACCCAGCGATGAGATGAAGGGCAGGCTCATTGGGCGTGAAGGCCGCAATATCCGGGCCTTGGAGCATGCTACTGGCGTAGACTTGATCATAGACGATACTCCTGAGGCGGTGACACTTTCCTGTTTCGACCCGGTGCGCCGCGAGATCGCCCGGCTGGCCTTGGAAAGGCTCATTCTTGATGGGAGGATACATCCGGCTCGCATCGAAGAGATGGTGCAGAAGTCCAAGAACGAGGTGGAAGCCACGATTTTGGCTGAGGGTGAGCAGGCGACCGTCAAAGCAGGAGTCCAGGGCTTGGCTCCGGAACTGATCAAGTTGCTGGGCAGGCTTAAGTATCGGTACAGCTATGGCCAGAATGTGCTCATGCACAGTATAGAAGTCGCTCTTCTAGCAGGCATGATGGCTACTGAGGCAGGAGCCAAGATCAACATAGCTAAGAAGGCAGGTTTACTGCACGACATCGGAAAAGCTGTTGATTTTGAGGTCGAAGGACCGCATGCTTTGATAGGCGCCGATATTGTGAAGCAATGGGAAAAATCCGCCGAGGTGGTGGAGGCGGTGGGCGGACACCATGGGGAAATATCCGTTACAATCGCTGAGAGTTTTCTAGTTTCGGCGGCTGATGCCATCAGCGGAGCCAGGCCGGGGGCTAGACGAGAATCCCTTGAGCAGTACCTCAAACATCTTGAAGGCTTGGAAGGCATAGCCAACAGTTTCCCCGGGGTGGAGAAGTCCTACGCCATACAAGCCGGACGAGAGATACGGATCATGGTGAAGCCGGAGGAAATCGACGATCTTGGTGCCATGAGGCTGGCCCGTGACATCGTGAAAAGAGTAGAAGAGAACCTGAATTACCCAGGTCAGATAAAGGTTACCGTTGTGCGGGAAACCAGGGCGGTAGACTACGCTAAATAAGCAGAGACCGGTGTATCTTTGCGTATACTTGTAATAGGTGATGTAGTTGGGAGGCCTGGCAGAAAGGCTGTTAGAAGCCTTCTGCCAGGCTTAAGACGCGACTTGCATTTGGACATTGTAATAGCTAATGCTGAGAACGCCGCCGGCGGGAAGGGCATCACTTCCACAACAGCCACCGAATTGCTGGAATCTGAAGTCGACGTTCTTACCACCGGCAATCATGTATGGGCCCAAAGAGAGATCATTCCCTATCTGGATGGTGACATGCCCATTGCCAGGCCTTTGAACTATTCTCCCTATGTACCTGGCCGGGGTTTCCTCAGGTGTAAGGGCGTGCTGGTGGTGAACCTGGCCGGCCGCACCTTTATGGGTGACGCCGATTGCCCCTTTCGTACCATGGACAGGCTTCTGGCCGAGATATTCCCCAAACCTCGTGTGACCATAATCGATTTCCACGCCGAAGCTACATCAGAGAAGAACGCTCTTGGCCGCTATCTGGATGGCAGAGTGAGTGCTGTGCTAGGAACTCATACCCACGTTCCCACTGCCGATGTCCGCATATTTCCTGGGGGCACGGCTTTTGTAACCGACATCGGTATGGTAGGACCCTCCCATTCGGTCATAGGCGATGACATAGACGAGGTCATTGATCGCTTCTTGACCAAAATGCCACATCGCCTTACCGTCGCCAAGGGACCTACATTTCTGAACTCCGTTCTGCTCGAGATAGATGAGGAGACGGGTAGGGCAACCAGCATCGTGCGTGTCGATAGAAAAGCTGATCAAAGTGAAAGCTGACCTGCATCTCCACACTACGGCTTCTGACGGGAAACTCACCCCTGAGGAACTGGTCAGGAAGGCTGCAGCCGCAAGTCTGGACATGATCGCAATTACTGACCATGACACTGTCGAAGCAATCGCGCCAGCGTTGCGGGAAATCGGGACACACCCCGGACTCCGGCTCATACCAGGCGTCGAAGTAAGCACAGATGTGCCTCATGGGGAGGTGCATGTACTTGGTTACTTCCTGGACCATAATGATAGGGAACTCGTCTCCAATCTGGCCAAGCTCAAGAGTTCGCGCGTCGTGAGGGCGGAAAGAATGGTGGAGAAGCTGGCTGGGCTTGGGCTCAAGGTTGATTGGGGCCGGGTAAGAGAAATCGCCGGTGAGGGCTCTATTGGCAGGCCCCATATTGCTGAGGCCCTTTACGAGAAGGGACTTGTCACGTCTATCAGGGAAGCCTTTGACAAATACATCAGCCGAGATGGACCGGCGTATGTTGAAAGAGATAAGATGACGCCTGAGGAGGCTGTAGAACTACTGGTACGGTCACGGGGTTTGCCTGTCCTGGCGCATCCCGGTTATCTGCCAGACCTCGAGTCTCTCCTTATTCGCCTGCAAAGAGTGGGACTGGTGGGCCTTGAGGCATATTATGATGGTTATGATAGGAGGCTGATGGGCCAGCTTGCCTCCCTGGCCAGCAAATATAATCTCGTAGCCACGGGCGGTAGTGATTTTCACGGATTTCAAGGGGATGAGGAGACACAACTGGGAGGCGTACCCATTCCTCCGGAATGCATTCACAAGCTTCTAGTCATAGCCAGGCAGAGTTCCCTGGTTGGTTCATAGCCCGGACGAGATAGACTCGGTATGCAATGTCAAAGACATGATGTACAGACAAGTCTGACATGTGGCATGTGCGGAGTGCCCATATGCAGCAAGTGTGCGGTCCAGACTCCAGTTGGCTATAAGTGTCGTGGTTGTGCCAAGCTTAGGCGAAGTCCCGTTTACGAGTTAACGCCTGTGCATTTTCTCAGGGGCGCCGGAGCGGGTATCGGGCTTTCCATACTCATCGGTATTGCCTGGGGATGGTTGGGAGGCATCAGTTTTCTCGGTTTCCTCCTGGCTGCTGCTGCCGGTTATGCCATAGCGGAGGTTATCAGTATCTCGGTCAACCGAAAGCGCGGGCGGCCATTACAAGCCCTGGCTATACTGTGTGTCAGCATCGCCTTTGTGGTCAGCTTTGTCGGACTTTCTCCCGGAGGAATCACCTTCTTTGCTGCTTTTACACCCATGTACTTGCTGCTGCTGGTACTGGCGGCGTTTGTAGCAGTCTTTCGTCTGCAATGATTATCGTGCCCTCACAGGTCATGGCCGTCTATGTGCGATTCCTGGACCTCATCTACGGGGTCTTGACATCGCCGGTGCAGGCCTTTTCCCAGATTTCGGCTACCCGGCCGTGGACCCTGGCTTTAACGGCACTGATATTTCCCTCAATTGTGGCGGCCTTCATCCTTGTCCCCAACATGCCGCAACTAGCCGAGGTTATCATGAGCCTGGAGAAGAATTCGCTTCATGATCGGTGGTACCTGTGGACGGTCTGGGTCCTGTTTCTTCCCCTGGTACTATTGCTGCAAGCGGTGTTCTTCCATGTGTCGGCCTCCCTTTTTGGCGGCAGGGGAAGCTGTTTAGGGATGTTCTATGGCCTGTCCTTTGCCTACCTGCCCTGGATATTCTTCGCCCCGCTGGGCCTGCTGCGGGCAGTCATGGAATCCGCTTCAGGACAGGCTATCTACTACGCTGTTACCATGGTGATCTTCTCCTGGGTATTCAGCCTGCAGATCATCTCCTTGCGCCAGAACTACCTTGTTTCCTGGCGGCGGGCTGTGCTGGCCACTTCAACGGCGTTGATGCTCATGTTCGGAATTCCAGTCTTTATCCTGATTGGCCTCACAGCTACACAGTCGCCATAGACTTGAGGTTGGATGGGACTTTGGACCTTCATGAGTGAGGGTCTTGGATGTGTGGAGCGTCTGTAACTTTGCATTCGATCACTGCCGGTATGCCCGAGACGTAGGAGCCATCAGGGATCCGCATACCGCGGCTGACCAGAGAGCCGGGAGCTATCACGCATTCTTCCCCAATTACAGCATCGTCGAGCAAAGTGGCGTTCATGCCGACCCGTGTACGGCTGCCGATGTGTGAGCAATGCACCACCACGCCGTGTCCAACTTGAGCGCCATCATCGATGGAGACGGGCGATCCCCCATGGATCACACACCTCGCCCCGACCAGGCAGTGGTTGCCGATTCTGATGCTGGCAAAGTCGCCCCTGATAACTGTGCCGGCCCATATGCTGGAGTTCTCGCCTATTTCCACTTCGCCGAGTATATAGGCAGCGTCGCTGACGGAAGCCGAGGGGGCGATATCAGGGTAGTTGCCGTTGAAAGACTTGATCATTATAGTTTAGGTATAGAGGCCGAACAAGAAGCCTTCGATATACCGGCGCACTTCGGCTTCAGGTTCATATATGCCGAAGTGGCCCTCGCAGAGTATGTCGGCCTTGAGATCGATGAGCTTCTGGAGCGAGTAGGCGGCGTCCATCTTGTCCGCACCGGGCAGGAAATAGGGTCCGTGTACGTCCTGGCCAAAGAGCACCCGCTTTCCGACAATATCGACGTATACGGCAAGGCCGCCGGGAGTATGCCCGGGTATGTGGACGAGGTGCAGGTCCTGTCCGCCGATTGTCAGGGTTTCACTGGCCCCTTCAAGCCTCACATCAACTTGGCAAGGCTCGTAGTCGACTCCGTAATATTCGGCACCGGTGTTCATACCGGATTCCATAGCGCCCGCGTCCAGTTGATGAGCGACCACCTTCACGCCAAAAGCCTCTCTGAACTTGTGCAGGGAGCCTATGTGATCGATGTGCCGGTGGGTGGCTATGACGAGCGCAAGTTCCTCTGGTCTGAAACCAAGGGCTTCGATGTTTTTGACCATCTGATCGAAGCTTTTGCCGGCACCGGCATCGATCATCACGTGTGCCCCCTGTCCGGCAACCAAATAAACAGTGCAGTCATAAGGGTGAGTAAGCTCGTCACCCCCAATGGCGTAGATGTTCTGCCAGACACGAAAGGGCTTTCTCATGTTCCTGGCAGTTATTGTAAGCAAGCGAGCCAGGAAAATCCAGACCTTTTGAAGAGAAAGATCCCACCCCCGCTCCCTGGGAGCGGGCGTAGCAGACCAGCGGGTATGGCGCCAGGTGGAGCCAGGCCTTATCAGGCGTTCGCTTCTCCTCAGCAGGCAAGAGTGGTATGACTAGACCCCCTTGGGGACAAACCGGCCCTCCACGATCTCTTTGTCGGTTTTGTGGTAATTGTCCATGGTACCGGCATCGAGAATGGTAGCGGTGGTTGTATAGCCGTACAAGCTGGCTCCTTTTTTGAGGAGGTCAGGGAATAGGTCGAATCCGAAGTCGTAGAAGGTGTCATCAGGTATATGCTGCAGTATCTCGGGCTCAAGCACGTAGATGCCGGCATTGGCCAGGTTGCTTGAAGTAGTTCCGGGCTCCGGTTTTTCGACAAAGCGTAGAATCCTCTGGTCCTTGTCGACCTCCACTATGCCATAAGCACGCGGGTCTTCGACTTCAAACAGGGTTACCGTGCCCACACCCGCTTTAACCCGGTGATAACTTTCCAGGTCACGGAAATCCAGGTCCATCAGCATGTCACCGTAGATGGTAACGAAGGTATCATCGAAGAAATGTCTCAGTTTGGTTAGGGCACCGGCCGTGCCTAAAAGCTTGTCCTCGATTGAGTAAACTATCTTTATGCCCAGTTTCTCCCCATTCCCCAGCCAGTCAATGACCACCTGGGGCATGTGGGAGAGATTGATGGCTATTTCAGTGATACCATGGTAGCGCAAAATGCCGACGATGTACTCTAGCAGTGGTCTGCCCGCCACCGGTAACATTATTTTGGGGGTATTGTAGGTCAGGGGCCGTAGTCTGGTCCCCTCTCCGGCTGCAAGAATCATGGCCTTCATAGTTATAACCTGCCTGTTAACTGTCATTATAATGGAAACGTGTTACAAGTTCACGGAAGTCAAAAACAAGTATAGCATAGGCATCGATAATTTAAGCCTAATGGAATCGGACAGGCTTGACAGTTACCCTGATAAAGACTATAACTTAGAGAAATGGACAGAATTACTGGTGGTGAGATCAAGAACGTATAAGGATGCCAGGTTGACATCACCAGAGGCCGTTATCCGGAGACCGCCGGAACCTACAGGTTACTGGGACATCTCTCCTCCTCTTCCAAGGCTCCAACCGGCTCACCTTGGATGCCGCCCAGTAGGGGTCCGACCGTGTGTATTCCAAGAGCAAGCCACGAAGGAGCACGGAGAACCACCTTCGCATGTCGTTTGCCTCCTGAAAGAAACCCGGTCGGGGAACTTATCGCGGAAAGGTTACGTCATAAATGTTTAGCGCTTGGCAAGGAGAGCATCTGTTGATCATCCCGAGTATACCTGTCGTCAAAAGGAGGGGTTGAGGAAGATCTATGGACATCTCTATAGTTGGCAGTGGCTATGTGGGCCTGATTACAGCAGTGGGGCTGGCCAGCAAGGGTCATAATCTTGTCTGTATCGATGTCGACAAGGAGAGGGTTAATTCCATCAACCGGGCGGAACCACCCTTTTTTGAAGAGGGATTGAGCGAAGCACTTAGAACCCATGCCGGCGAAGAGGGCAATCTCAGGGCTACACTTGACTATGAAGAAATACTGGGCACCCAGGCAACCTTCATTTGCGTAACTACCTGCTCATCGTCAGGAAAGAGTGCCGATTTTCGTCACGTTAAGCAGTCAACCCGCACGATAGGCGAGGTCCTGCGAGCCAAGAAGGACTACCATGTGGTAGTCACCAAGAGTTCAGTGGTACCAGGAACGACCGAGGAGCTGGTTATCCCCTTGTTGGAAGAGACTTCTCAGAAGAGTGCAGGAGATGGTTTTGGCGCAGGTGTAAATCCCGAGTTTTTGCAGGAGTCAGAAGCCCTGCGTTGCTTCTTGAATTCCGATCGCATTGTTATCGGCCAGTTCGATCGCAAGTCAGGCGATGTTATGTCCGACATCTACCAGGACTTCGCTGCTCCCTGTTTGCGGATGGCGATCAGGACCGCGGAGATGATCAAGTTCGCCAGCAATGCCTTCCTGGCAACCAAGATTTCCTTCATAAACGAGGTAGGCAACCTCTGCAAACAACTTGGCATCGACGTCTATGAGGTGGCGGACGGGATGGGATATGATCCCCGTATCGGCAGGTCCTTCTTGAATGCCGGCATCGGCTTTGGCGGCTCCTGCCTGCCCAAGGACCTTGAGGTCCTCCTGCACCGGTTTGCCAGCCTTGGCGAGAGCGCCCCGCTCTTGCAGGGGGTTATGGATGTCAACACGGCCCAACCCCTCAGATTGGTGGAGCTTGTACGAGCCAGGTTGGGAGACCTGAAGGGCAAGACGCTGGCGGTGCTGGGACTGGCTTTCAAGCCGGGAACGGATGATTTGCGGAATGCTCCGGCGGTGAAGATCATTCGCCAGCTCATTCAGCAGGGTGCGCGTGTCAAGGCTTATGATCCCAGGGTCATGGCCAAGATCAGCGAGATCTTCAATGGCAGCCTGCAATGCGGGCAGAATGTGGCCGAGACCATAGCCGGCTCTGATGCTGTGTTGCTCCTGACCGAGTGGGACGAGTTCCGGGATGTCACCCTTTACGCTGGCAAGACCGTCATAGATGGCAGGAGGGTGCTTGACCCTACCGAGGCCCTGAGAGTTTGCCATAGCTATGAGGGAGTCTGTTGGTAAAACTGGTAGTAACCATACCTGCGTACAATGAAGAGAGTACTATTGGCGAGGTTATTGCCGAGATACCCAGGCATATTCCAGGCGTGGACCAGGTGGAGATACTGGTCATAGATGATGGCTGCACGGACGGCACGGTAAATTCCGCCAGAGAAGCCGGCGCAGACCATTTCTTCGCTCACCGCAAGAACGAGGGACTGGGTGTGACCTTCAAGGATGGCCTGGACCAGGCCGTGGAATTGGGCGCTGACATCATTGTAAACATCGACAGCGACGGCCAGTATAACCCAACGGAGATACCCAGCCTCGTCAAGCCCATACTGGATGACCGGGCCGACATAGTACTCGGATGGCGGGATATCGACAGACTGGACTTCATGCCAGTGGGCAAGAAGCTGGGCAACAAGATAGCCACCTGGTTTACGAATAAGGTGACGGGCATGCCCATAAGAGATGCACAAAGCGGCTACAGGGCTTTCTCGCGGGAGGCCGCCCTGCGCATCAACCTGTCGGGCAAATACACCTACGTGCAGCAGAGCATTATGGAGGCCAAGTACAAGGGACTGGTCATAGAGCAGGTCCCGATTGAATTCCGAGCCAGGCATGGTGCATCCCGTTTGATACCCAACCTGATTACCTATGCACGCAGGGCAGGAGCGACCATCATAGGCACCTACTGGGACTACCACCCGCTGAAGATCTTTTCCATTCTGGGCGGTCTGCTTATCCTCGCCGGCACAGTCCTGGGAGTTGTTCTGTTTGTTTACTTTCTAATACACAACACGATATCCCCAATGTTGCCCCTGGCCATTGCCGGATCCCTCCTGGTAGTCACCGGTCTTCAGGCTATTCTCCTGGGCCTGTTCGCCGACCTGTTAAGAGGCCAGAGACGCTTCCAAGAGGAGATCCTTTACAGGCTCAAGCGGCAGAAATCAGACAATCACAATGGCCGGGTTTGAGCCGGCATTGCGTGGTTGCGGACAGGTCTACCCCGGCATCAACCTCACGGCCCCCGGCCTGCATCCTCATAGGCAGGTGAATGATCAGGCTCTCCTGGACGGTACATGCGGGGTTCATCCTTGCATTGCGATATACTTGCTGCTTGCCGCCCAGACGGGGATTCTCTATCATAGCCTGAGAAGACCAAATGCTCATTGTGTCACTTGTTAGCTCCTTCTGCACAACAGGGTGTCTGCCGCTTCTGAGCACCGGCATCCTGCGGTCCGGGCCATATGATTTGGTGACCGGAATGGCACAAGAGCGCACGCGGTTGGAGCCTGATAGGCGCCACAGCGAGGCAACGCCGTGAAGGTCTGCTTCATCGCCGGGCGAGAACCTGCCTATACTCGCAACGCCATGCTGCTCAAAGCTTTGCGGAGGAAGGGTATTGAAGTAGTCGAGTGTACGGATAGTGCCAAGACTTATCCACAGAGATATGCCTCCGCCTTGGGGAGGTTCCTGCGAGAAGACAGGGCATCATGCGATATCGTGATGGTCGGCTTCTTCGGTCAACCTCTGATGCCCGTGGTGAACCGGCTGACGGACAGGCCCATAGTCATGGATGCCTTTCTCTCCGCCTACGACACGATGTGTTTTGAGAGACAGAGATTCCGGCCCACTTCACGAATGGGAAGATTCTTCTTCTGGTTGGACCGGCATGCATGCACGCTGGCCAGCAGAGTCCTTCTGGACACCAATGCGCATGTGGACTACTTCAGGCACAGTTTCGGCCTGGAGGCGACCAGGCTGAGCAGACTGCTGGTAGGAGCGGACGAGACCGTATTCTTCCCCCGTCCTGAATTTTCTTCCTCCGGCAGGACCAAGGTCTTCTATTGTTGTGGTTACTTGCCCGTCCATGGCACGGACCATGTGGTCCGTGCCGCGAAAATGCTTGAGCGTTACCCGGACATCGATTTTGAAATCGTTGGTGCAGGACCGCTGGCAAACAGGACAAAGCGGCTGGCAGCCGGGCTGGGGTGCAAGAACCTGCATTTTACTGATTGGGTGCCTTATGAGGAATTGCCGGCGCGGATTGAGGGTGCAGACATATGCCTTGCCGGGCATTTCTCCGACATCGACAAAGCCAGGCGGGTAATACCGGGAAAAACGTACCAGTTCATCGCCATGAAGAAGCCGATTATCGCTGGAGACTGCCCGGCTAACCGGGAGCTTTTTTCCCAAAGAGAGAATGCAATGCTCGTGGACCTGGCCCGTCCTGAAGCAATTGTCCGGGGGGTGCTGGAACTAAGAGAGGACAGGACCCTTCGAGAGCGCATTGCCGGCAACGGGTACGAGACTTTTTTGCACCATTGCACTGTTGACGTGATCGGGGACGAACTGAAGGCCCTGCTGCAATCCCTGCTGGGCCATCGTCCCAACCCGCAGCCCATCGAAAGCTCCTGAACAAAGGGGAAAGAGCCTCAACTACGTACCGCGATGATCTCACGCCTGACCTTCGTCACCTGCGTACTTCTGGATCACTTCCTTTGGGTCGCCAAAGGCCATGACCCGGCCTTTGTCCAGCCACAACACCTTGTGGGCGAACTTCTTGATGGTGGGCAGGTTGTGACTTACCAGGACCACGGTACGCTCTCCAATCAGCTTGGCCATCCGCTTATCAGCCTTCTTCTTGAACTGGGCATCCCCAGCCCCCAGGATCTCGTCGATCAGCACTATATCCCGGTCAACGTTGACAGCAATTGCAAAGCCCAGTCTGGAGTTCATTCCAGAGGAATACGTCTTCACCGGCATGTTGATGAAGTCACCAAGTTCCGCAAAATCCACTATTTCGTCAACAATGCCGTCTATCTGCTTCTTTGACAGCCCCATCAGAATGCTGCTGAGGTATATGTTGTCGAGACCGGAAAGGTCCGGCTGAAACCCGATACCGAGGCCGAACAGGGTGGAGACCTCCCCCTTCACGGCTACCTCCCCTTCATCCGGTGGATAGACCCGGGCTATTACCCGCAGCAGCGTACTCTTGCCGGAGCCATTCCTGCCGATTATGCCCAGCGTTTCTCCCTGTTTCACGGAGAAGGAAACATTTCTCAAGGCCCAGAAATCCCCGTCCGGATTGCGAAACCGGTTGATCTGGTCCCTCACCAGGTCCTGGGCCTTGACCCGCTTTCGCTTGAGCATTTTGAATCTGATGCCAACGTCTACAGCGCTGATTATTTCCATCAGGCCGCCTTCACCAGCTTGTACTCGTCTCGAGCAAAGTACCATGCCCCGGCAAAGAACACGATAACGGCCATTACGGCCGCCACCGCCACGTATTCACTTGGCGGTGACCCAAGTACAACCACATTCTTGTATGATTCCAAAAGCCCGGCAAAGGGATTCACATACATGTAGAGGGTTTGATAGTCTTCAGGTATCCTGTCTCCAACTGAATAAAGGATCGGGGACATATACATCCCTAATCTAATAAGGAACTGTATGATGTTGGTCAAGTCCATCAAGTAGGTGCCCAGGACAGCGCAAAGAAGGCAGGCGCCGATGGTGCCAACCAGTTGTATCAAGAGCAGGACAGGCAGCCATAACAGGTGCACACTGAAGGTAGCCTCAAAGACAACGAGCATGGGCAGCAGGACAAGGAAGCCGAAAAGCCAGTCAAAGAAGCCGACGGCAATGCCGGTGAGGGGCAAGATGGCCAGGGGAAAACGCACAGTCTGGACCAGTCTTACTTTGGAGGTTACCGAGTTGACAGCCCTGCTCAGGGAAGTAGCAAACCAGCGCCAGGAAAGGAGGGCGATAAAGAGGAGTATGGGAAACTGCGGCCCACCCCGCTGGAAGATTATGGACACCAGGACTACATAGGTGCCCAGTAGCAGTAAAGGATTCAGAAAGCTCCACAAGAAGCCAAGCACCTTGTCCTTGTTCTCAGCCTTCATCTCATACCTGACAAGATGAAAAAGGACTTCACGCCTCTGCCAGATGCCCTGGAACTGCTCCAATATGGGATTCGTGGGCCAGGTCCGCTGATGGATGGCAATCCTCATGCGCTTGTTCTCCCACCTGCATTGCGGTGTCGCTTGGATACCGTCATGTGGCCCTTGCGCTTCCTGAGGAGGCGCGCAAAAAGCGAGGGCATCGGCGTCGCTGACGAACTCAGACGGCGGGCCCGCTGTCGCATGTTCTCAAGCATGGGGTTCTCTTGCATGCTTCTCACGGCCCTCCACACACGGGCACGCCCGTGAATCCGTCCCAGGGCCTCTGTACCTGCCTTCCTGAAGACCAGACGCTCGGGGTCGGAATAGCTTCTCGATTTGGCATGGAAGACGAGGGTGTGGGTGGCTATGACAAGGCCAAAGCCCGCATCCGCAGCCCGGAAACAATAGTCATTTTCTTCCCCATAGCCCTTAGGGAAACTGTCCTCATCAAAGAAGCCCACCTTCTCCAAGGCATGGCGGGTTATACCAAAGCAGAAACCATGCACCAGGGGAACCCTGGGTAGCACCCCGGCGACCGTCCACTGCTCGCAATACCGGTCCATATCCTCCGAAGTCAGGCCCGGGGGCAATTCGTTGATTGCGGTCTGTTTTCCGGAACTGAGATGGTCCGGAATGGACTGATGACTGGCGGCATTCGATAAAGGTCCCACAATACCGGCACCAGGCGTCGAGAATACGGCGTCCGCCATCTTCTCCGCCCAGTCCTCCGACACTATAGTATCACTATTGAGCAGTATGACAAGCTCGCCCTTCGAAGCCGCAAGTCCTTGATTTGCCGCCTTGGTATAACCTCGCGCTTGTTCATTGCGGTGCAGTTCCACCCATGATGCTCCAGCAGCGAAATCTTTCAGGTACAGGGCCGTGGCTGCATCAGAACCATCATCAATGATGATGAACCTGTGATGCTCCCTGCGAGCCCGGACGAGCGAATCGAGACAGAGGCGCACTTCGTTGAGGGCATTGTGCACACAGACAACGATATCAATTCTGCGAAGTCGCTGTGCCGCAATGCGCTCATCCTTCATGGCAGCATATGTGGGCCCGGCATATGGATCAACATAGGGGACCTGAAGCGCCTCGATAAGCTTGTCCTCCAGGCCACCTTTGGACTCATGCCGGACCAGAGCGAACGCTGCATGGCTTCTTACACTGTCAGGATGCTCCATTAGCCGGTACCAGTCCAGGCCATGCTGCATGAGAGCATAATTCAGACTAAGCTGGTCACGCTTGCTATAGCGATCGATTTCGGTCCACCAGGTATCCAGCAAGTGGCTGACGCGCTCATCCCGTAGGTTGAAAATCATCAGGTTGCTCTCGATGAGGTCTTCATGAGCAAACCTTGCCATCCGATAACGGGCCGCTTGCTCACGCAGTATCTCTGGGTCTTCTTTCTTGCGCCGTATGCAGGCGTCGACTTCCTCGAATACGGATGTCCGCAATGGATGAGGGACGGCCCCAACAGGCTTGCCGGAGGCTAGAAAATCTTCTACGAGGGGATAGATGTCTCCCACAATCATGATGTTGGCGTCAATCCAGATTGCAAGGTCATACTCCGGCAGGAGCATGTGCGGATGGGTCTTGACAAACCGCGCAGCGCGGGTTGGGTCTTCATGAAAGTAGGTGATGGGCCGCACTTGCCAAATGCCGGTATCGGGTGCCGGCTTGTTCACAAAAAGGATGTAATCCAGCCTTGCATCCGGCATATCGGGAAGCTTAATGGAATCGTAGTCTTCGCAGATGGCCGTGTACACTGCGATCAGTGGAAGGTCCCGTGTTTCGGACATCAGGGCGGAGCGTTTCGTGACGTACTGTGCGATCTGGTCCTGGTAGTCGTGGATGTGGGATAATCGCCTCTCCAGGCTGGCATTGAATCTGGCAACGGCAGCCACAGCTGCTTGTGCCTGTTCAGCCGTGGTTTGGTCCCGGGCTCCCTTGAGGTGTTGGAACAGTCGCCTTTCCATCGCGCTGCGCACCCTTGCTGGGACAAGAGCCCTGATATGGGTGGTCTCGTACCGCTGGTAGTAGGGAAGCAGTATTCGGGCCAGCCTGATGAAGAGGCCGATGACCAGCCACCAAGCCAGCTTCACGGCGCGGCAAAGGTTCCCCCGTAGCCTGGAAAAGAGGCCCATCAGGTCCGACTGCACCCCGCCAGGCCAGGGTCCAGGGCCCGTCCCAAGAGGGCGGATGAGTGGTACATCCGGGGACCGG
>PUNJ01000144.1 GCA_003551705.1 Chloroflexota bacterium
GATGCCACCGCCAGACCTTCACGTCGCGCCTCCGCCTGCTGCGACCTGGCACTCCGGATGGCCAGGGAAAGGTGCCCTTTCAAACCCAGGCGCGCCATTTCCAGGATGTTCATGTTGATCTTGCCTTCCGCCAGCTTGAGAAACTTCGCCAGGTCACCCCGGACATAGACCACGTTATCCGCACCATCGATGACCACGTAAGGCGGTGCATATTCACTCAACAGGACCCTGTCCGTTATCTGGAGTATGTCATTCGGTTTGACCCTGTCAGTTCCTGAGCGGTCGTCGGGCTGGGCCGCTCGTGATATCGCTTGAAGGGGGAAGGGCGGGGTGCGACCGTCGAAATCCGGAGCCGCCTGGCGCCGGTACAGCTTCCATTTCCGGTCGAGGCTGGTGAAAAGGTTGGTAAATTCCCCCACAGTCTCGGAAGGGCTCAGAAACAGAAGCCCGTCTTCCCGCAGTGAATAGTAGAAAAGGGGCATGACTCGCTTCTGCAAATCGCTCTTGAGATAGATAAGCAGATTCCGGACGCTCACCAGGTCCATCTTGAGAAAGGGCGGCTCCTTGATCAGATTGTGGACGGCGAACACCACCATCTCCCGTATGTCCTTGTTAACGCGGTAAGTTTCATCGCTTCTGGTGAAAAATTTCGCCAATCTTTCGGAAGATATGGCGGCGGCCACATCGGCACGGTACACGCCGCGCCGGGCTATATCGATGGCGTCATTGTCCAGGTCCGTCCCGAAAATCTGCACGCTGTGGCGGGCTCTTCCCAATTCATCAAGGATTTCGCGGATGATGATGGCGATAGAGTAGGCTTCCTCACCGGTGGCACAACCCACCACCCAGGCGCGGATTTCTTCCTGAGGGGGTTTGTCTCCCAGCCGTTCCCTCAAACGAGCTTTGAGCACTTCGAAGGCTTCATTATCCCGGAAGAAAGAGGTGACGTTGATGAGAAGCTCCTGGAATAGGATTCTTGTCTCTTTGGGGTCCTCCTGGAGGAAGCGGGTATAACGCCCAGCATCGCTTATTTGGTGTATCGCCATGCGGCGCCTGATGCGACGCAGCAACGTGTTTTCTTTGTAATAGGAGAAATCGTTGCCGGTCTCATTTCTGATGATAGCGATGATCTTCGGCAGGAAGTTGGTCAGCTTGTCCTGGACCCCGTCAGGGGCAGCAAGTACGTCGGGAATCCGGCCCATATAGCTCACTACCTGTTCGGGAATTTCCCCTGCCTTAAGGATGTAGTCCGCCAGCCCAGCGTCTATCACGCTCCGGGGCATACCGTCGTACTTGGCCTCTTCAGGGTCCTGGGCTATAATCAGTCCCAGTTCCGCTTTGATTGCCCGGGCACCCACCGCACCGTCCGTCCCGGTTCCTGATAGAATAACGCCGATTGCGCCGGCCTTGCGGTCGGCGGCCAGTGATTCGAAGAAGAAATCGATTGGGTGGCGTATCCCGGAAGCTTCCACCTGGTCCAGCAACTCCAGTATGCCGTGCCTGACTGACATATTCTTGCCCGGCGGAATCAGGTAGATGGTATTAGGCTCGATCTCCATGTTGTCGGACACCTGGTAGACCGGGATCTTGGTATATCGTACCAGCAGTTCCGGCATTGCACTGCCCTTTGATGGTGCCAGGTGCTGCACTACCACGAAGGACGCACCGGTATCAACCGGCATCTTGGTGAACAGCTCGCTCAGAGCCTCAAGTCCACCGGCGGATGCCCCGATACCGATAACCGGGAATGTGTCCGTGATGGAACCCCGTTCAGCCGAATCCGTTCGTAGATTTGCCTTCTCTTCGTTCTTGTCCACTGTCTTGCTTCCTGCAGACTATTTATCCGGGCTTCACTGCCGCTTTTCAGCTTGCAAAGGCTGTCGAGAAGCCGGGCTCTCCTGCAACTTAGTCGTGCTCCATACCTGATAATGCGCCGGCACAAACCATCACCCATGCATCCGGTTTTTTTCGGATTAGTATACCTATTTTAATATGATTGGTACTGGTTTAACAATTAAATCACTAGGGGGAAAATGGAGAATCTCTCTGTAGGTAGCTGCGCTGTCAGGAGCTCTGTATCGAGGAAGCGATATTGATGGGAGACGTGAGCATTTGTTTTTTGGGATAATTAACATCACAACCATTAGCCTAATATGGGCTAGAACGCGTACTCCCTCACCCTGCGCAGCATCGCCACCAGTACCCCGGCCATGAGCACGTTCAGGCCGATCAATATGAATACGTCGACAGCGATCTCGCCCCATCCGCCACCCCGGAGGCTGACGGCTAGAAGCGGCTCGACTATATAGTACGTCGGGAACATCCGGCCCACCCACTCCGGTATCTGGGGGACCAGGTAGACCAGCGCCGGAGCATAGAGCAGGATGCCTATGAACTTCACCGTGGCGAACATGGTGGTCAGGTTCTTGGCCAAAGTGCCCAATACCAGCCCGAACTGGGCCGCCAGCACCGCACCCAGAGCCAGCACCATCACCAGCAGCAACTGCGACTGGCCAAAGGCCTGGTTTATGGCCAGTATGACCATACCCATGATCAGGCTCATGATCGTTCCCATCAACGCCTTGGATACAAACACGTCACTCAGACTGGAGGGCGTCACCAATACTGCCGTCAGGGTCCTCTTCTCCTTCTCCGTGACCAGCGACGTAGCCGGCAGAATGGCCCCGCTGATTGTGACGGCCATCAGCACCACCAGGGGCAGTATCCGGTCCTCCCAGGGAACCCCCGGCTCGCCCAACAGCACGGTTTCAACATCCACAGGAGCCTCCTGGCCCGCCGCGCTCCGTACCGCATCGGCGAAGGCCACCTGCATGATGGTGCGGTTCTTGGCCAGCGACTGTCCCCAAACATATGCTGTGACTTCGATGTCCTCTCCCCTCGCCACGGCCTCATCGAAACCGGCATCCAACACGATACCCATGTCCAGGGAACCGCCGGCTACCGCCTGTCTCAAGGCAACCGCATCGGCGTAGATGCTTACGTCCGCGGCCTCGAGCTGCCGCACTGTCTCCGGGACCTGTGACGAGCCCAGGTCAGCAAAGCCCAGCCGGGGTGTTTCGCTGAAAAGCGCCCCGAAAAGCAGCGTCACCACCAGGGAGATGAGCACAGGCGCTACCACGCCGTATATGAAAATGAAACCCCTCGCCCCCTGGAAGAAGTCCTTACGCAGCAGAACAAGCACTCGCCTCGGATTCATCTGAACCTCCTGCTCAGGGCCGTGACGCCGGCAGTCAGAAAGGCCAGATCAAAGGCGGCCAGTATCACCAGGTTCCGCCAGACATCGCCCCAGCCGGCACCCAGATCAGCAACCGTGTGCACCGTATCGGCCAGGTAGTAGGAGGGAATGACCTCTACCCAGCCGGAGATGGTCCCGGGAAACATCACTCCAAAACCCGGCATGGCCAGAATCAGCAGGCTCACGATGCCCCAGGCCATGACGGACATCATGTCCTTGCTCAGGGAAGCGATCAGGAAACCGATGCCGGTTACCAGCACCGCACCGAGCATCAAAGCTACTAAGATGATCAAGGGTTCACGGGCAAAACCGCCGACCACGGCCATGAACAACCCTGCCTGCAGAAAGGCCAGCCCGGCGCCTACCAGTCCCTTGGAGGCAAAGAAGTCCTTGACCGAAGCAGGGGTGACCAGCAGGGCCTTAACCGTGCGCCGCTCCGTTTCCTCCGTGATAAGACTGGCCAGGGCCATGGTCTCGAACATCAGCAGGAAGACGACCAGCAGACTGCGCAGTCTGTCCCTGGGCGGGACCTGCTGCCCAACCAGATCAGGGCCCAGGACCTCTTGGACCAGTTCCACCCCCGGGGGCTGCCCCATGCCGGCAAAGGCCACCTCCTTCACCAGGGTCTCCAGGGCCGGTGCCAGTTCCTCAGGAACGTCCGCCCTCAAGTACACCCGCACCTCAGGCTTCTGCCCCGCCGTCAAGGTCTCCATAAAATCATCGGGCAACGCCAGTCCGGCCCTGAACCGGCCGTCCAATACGGCCTCCCTGACCAGGTCTTCGGACTCCAGAGGGGTGGCTGAGACGCCATCCATTTCCAGGTATTCGTGGAAGGGCAGCGTCGCCGGTGCATAGACGGCCACCTCCAATGTCTCGTCGACGGTGGCCGGCATGACGAAGAAGATAGCGACATAGATCACCAGGGCAAGCACTGTTATCAGGGCGAAAAAACGATTCCTGACGAACATGCGTGCGTCTTTGGCAACCAGAGCCGAGACAATATCGGGTCTCATCTCAGTCGAGCGCCCTTCCGGTGATCTTGATGAAGATGCTCTCCAGGGTGGCCTCCTCACTGTGCACGGTGACTACCTGCTCCTGGGCGAAGAGTTCCCGCAGGGCCTGCGCCGTCTCCGGCGTATCCAGCGGCACCTCCCGTTCCTCCAGACCTCCGTTTGCAACAGTCACCTGAGCTCTCAGGGCTCTCTTGCCGAATTGGCGTTTGAGGTTTAGAGGTGCATCCAGGGCCACGATCTTGCCCCGGTCCATGAAGGCCACGCGGTCCGACAGCTTGTCCGCCTCCATCATGTCGTGGGTGGTGAGAAGCACGGCCGCCCCCCGCCGGCGCTCCTCCTCGATTATGCGGCGTATGGACTCGGCGGAGGCCGGGTCGAGGCCGGAGGTGGGTTCGTCCAGGAACAGTACCCTGGGCC
>PUNJ01000094.1 GCA_003551705.1 Chloroflexota bacterium
CTGGGCGTCCGGACCTTTGGTGCAGAGGGTTACGCGGGCGGTCCGGAGATAAGGGACTATAGCGAGCACACTGCCAGGGCTATTGACCAGGAAATCCTGGAGATGCTGGAGGAGGCCCGTCACTTGGCCAGGGAAACGCTGACCAGGAACAAGGGCAAGTTGCAGCATCTGGCCAAAACGCTGCTGGAAGAAGAGACGCTGGAGGGACAGAGTTTGGAGAAGGTCTTCGAGGACGCTTTGCCAGAGGAGATTTCCAGAGCGCCAGAGCAGGTTTCTGAGACATCAGAGAAGGTCCCCGAGTCATCAGAGAAGACTCCCCAATCGGACCAGGAACGCCCGGCCCAGCCCGCTACTTGATTCCCACACAGATCTGGAGGAAGCATGAGAGTTGTCAATTTACCACAGTACGTCTCCGTGGAAGAAGTGAGAAGGGTATGCCAGGAACTCGGCATCAGTGATTGGACGGTGAAAGCTACTTCCGAGGTATCCAGTGAAGAAGCAGAGGTGATTCTGGGTGTGGTAGACACCGAGGATATGAATATTCCCCTGGACGACTTTCGCAGAGGACTCGAGGTGGAACTCGAGCATGGCATGCGCTACGCGTCCGCCAACGTCACCAATAATCATCCCATTCTCACGGGCATGATTGTACTTGCTCATCTGAAGGAGATGCTGGACTACTACGAGCGGTTGGACGTGACCGAGATCGAAGGAGAGATTCTCCAGGCGATACTGTCCAGGGACTTGGCCGGCATAGAGCGGAAATACAAGCAACTCGTTGAGGCGCGCAAACGCCTGGACGAGGCTGTATCAGACCAACTGCGGCAGATGTAAGCCTGCGTTTGTTGCGACCCTCCCCATCCCTCTCATCACGCGGCCGGCATAGACAGTCTTTGCCCGGCACCTCATGACGCGCTATACTGCGGTATTATGCGAAGTCTCGTTTGCGACGGTCATCCACTCTTTCACGATAATGCAGGTCCCGGAGGCACTACATGATTGATGATAGCGGTCCGAAAGTTGTTCAAACTGTTTGCGGGCTTAACGACTATTTTCGTTGCGGGCTGTCGATTGAGTTGGCGAACGGCGAAATCAACCGGGTCCGTCCCTATGATTACCCCGACCCGGCCGACAGGGGCGTTTGCGCCAAGGGACTGGCGGTTGCCGGTCTGGTAAACAGTCCCGAACGTTTGCAGTATCCCCTGCGCCGCGCCGGTGAAAGGGGATCAGGACAATGGGAACGGATATCCTGGGATGAAGCACTTGACGATATAGCCGCCGGGATGCTCTCCCTGTCCGGTAAGTACGGGCCGACCTCCGTAGCGTGGGCGTCGCCTGTCCTGCCCAGTCTGAACGGGGGAGGGTACTCCAGGATAATAAGTCTGATGGGCGCCTCATGGGTTGACTGGTGGGGTTGTGGTGATGCTGCGGGGCCCTGTGCTGACATAACTACTTTTGGCACCATGATGGGTGAGGGGTATCTAAGCCGGGTACCCCATCCCAAGCTAAGCCTGATCTGGGGTTATAATCCGGCGGTGACGGTATACCACTATATGAAGAAGATAGACCAAGCCAGGAAGCAAGGCTGCAGGGTTGTGACTATAGATCCTCGTTACAGCGAGACGGCAGCCAGGGCGGACCAGCATGTCTACATAAGACCTGGGACGGATACGGCCCTGGCACTGGGCATGATGAACGTGATCATCCAGGAGGGGCTGCAGGACGAGGGTTTTATCCGGAATAGTACCATCGGGCCGCTGCTGGTACGGGACGACAACGGCAGCTTGCTGAGGGAAAGCGATGTCTCCGGCAAGGTAGGGCAGGGGTTCATGGTGTACGACTCTCTTGCCGGGCAGGTAAGCTCAGCGCAGCAGGCGGGAACCCTTCCAGCACTTAGAGGGAGGTTTTCCCTAGAGGGCCTGGCATGCCGGCCGGCATATGATTTGCTGGTGGAGGTCGTCCAGGAATATACGCCAGACCTGGTGGCTGGCATCACGGGAATTGAGGAAAGGACGGTGCGGGACCTTGCCGTGAGTTATGCTTCGGAGAAACCTGCTGCCATCTACAGGGGCTGGGGTATCCAGAGGACCTTCTATGGCGATCTAGCTTCACGGGCAGTCAACGCTTTGGCAGCTATAACCGGCAACATGTACCTGAACCGCCCGGCCGGATTCGTGCTAAACTCTGCACCCTTCCTTTTTCCGGCGGGACAGCGGACCAGGCTTCCACTGCTGGCATTATGCGATGCTGCAGTCAAGGGCGAGCCCTTTCCTGTGAAAGGGCTCTGGTGTTCAGGGCACAACCTGATAAACCAGATGCCCAATGCCAACCGGATCATGAACGAACTGTTACCCAACCTGGAACTTTTTGTGGTCAGCGACCTCTTCATGACCGTAACGGCCCAGTATGCTGATTACGTTTTGCCGGCGGCCTCCTTTCTCGAATCGACGGACCTGTGCATGGGCTCCTTCCAGAATACCTACCTGCAACTGCAGCGAAAGGTGGTGGAACCCCTTCATGAATCAAAGTCGGATTTTCAGATTGCATGCGCGCTGGGGCGAAAGCTGGGTCTGGGCCAGTACTTTAACAAGTCTGAGGAGGAGTATATGATTGATCTGCTGGCCTCCGACCATCCCAGCATGGCCGGAGTTAATCTGGACAGGCTCAGGCAGGGACCGGTTATGGCCACGATGGATGAAAAGCCGCCGCAGCTGCGGACCATGACCGGTAGGGTGGAATTCTATTCGGAGACCCTCCGGGAGTTTGGCCAGGAATTGCCCAGGTACATCGAACCCGTGGAGAGTGCGCGTACTGAGAAGGCAAAGAGGTATCCTCTATCGCTGATCTCCGCCCATCCCGGCAATCGCATTCATTCGACACTGGCTAAGGTGCCGAAAATGGCGGAACGAGACCCGGAGGCGATGATCGACATAAACGAGGCCGATGCCCGGGAGCGTAATATTTCAAACGGCGATGTGGTTTCGGTGTATAATGACTTGGGACGCGTGGTCCTCAGAGCGAGAATAAGTGCCGAGATCATGCCGGGTGTAGTCAACGTTCTCGAAGGGTGGTGGCCGGAGCATTACGTAGAGGGCCATATAAACCAGTTGACGCATGATCTGGTCAACCCGGTACAGCAACGGGTCATGCAAGCCAATTCGGCCTTCTTCGATGTTCTTGTTCAGGTAGAGAAGGCACCGAAATAGGCACAGTTTGTTTATCCGGTCCAGGTCACCTGGTGTTGGCCGGATATACAATGTCTGAGCGTGAACGTTAATAAACTATATTACTCGTGGGCAGGCAGCCGGGCCGAGGTTATGCCCTTTCCTCGCTTGGCAGGCCAACAGCAGTCCCCCCTTTGCTTGAAGCTTGCACCGGCCTGCTTGCCCCCTGATGAAGAAGGGCCACGCAAGGCTGGCCTGCAACCTGGGTTCCCCAAAATCAGCTGGTCGACAACGTAAACGCTGCTTATCAGAGATGCGCGGGTGGGTCTTGGCCCTCTATTCCATGCTCTTACGGCTGCCGATGCAGACGGCGCCCAGGAATCCTGCAAGGGTATAAGTCAGCATTACGGCAATCCCTGGACCAAAGTCAGGCTGGTAGACCCCAAACCTGCCGGGACCGAAGCTGAAGCCATTGGCAACCACGGAGTCCGAAATGAGGTCCGCAGCATAGGTCACAATGAACCAGGGTTCCACTTCCAGGCTAGTAAGGATGGTTGAGAGCACCGGGAGTACCATCAGCAGAGTAAGGAATCCCACGATCGTCGAGGAAATGGAGCGTTGCAGCACACTGCTGAGAAGGAAGACCACACTTACAGCACTCGTGGAGTAGACTGCGGCGCTGGCGAAGGACTGGGCCAGTCCGGATGGGACCTCCCCTGCACCGTAGAGGTGCAGCACCTGCAGCATCATTATGGCGTAATAGATAGCGACGACTATCAGAGTGGCCAGGACTGCAGCCATGTACTTCCCGGCGAAGATCGAGGTCCTTCTCTGGGGGGTGGGAAAGGAAAGCAGTGCCGTCTTCTTCTCGAATTCTCCGCAGATGGCGTCACCGGCGAATAGTGCGGCCGACGCTACTATGAGCACGCTGAGAAAGCTGAGGCTGACAGCGGCGAAGGTGGCGGCAGTTTCCACGCTGAATGCGTAGAACAGCAGCGGGACCAGTACCGCCAGTGCGGCTACGATCAACAGCCTCCTTCTTCTCAGATGTTTGGTCAGTTCAAACCGGAAAGAGAGGTAGGTATCTTGGAGGTCTGCTTTGGCATCGTACCTCGGGGAAGGACCTGTTGTCATCCCATCATCTCCTGTCATCGCTCATGACGGAAACATAGTAGTCCTCCAGCCCCACATCCTCAGGGGTGTAGTATACTACCGGAAAATCCCGTAACAGGAGTTCCCTCAGAATACTGTGGCTCGTTTCCGGTCTCCCGTCAAAACGCAGTCGTGCTGAGCCGTTATCGATTAATTCAACGTCTTCCACCAGCGGTACGGACATGAGCCTGGTCGCTTCTTCCTGTGCCAGGGGACGGAGAAACCTGACGTTGATGGTCCGGCTCTGTAACTGATTGCCTATGTTTTCGATTCTGTCAGTCGAGACTACCTTACCCCGGTCGAGAAAGATGACGCTGTCGCAGACTTCAGAGACCTCCGCCAGAAGATGAGAGCTGAGAAAGACCGTCATTCCCTCCCTTTGGAACTGCCGGATGAGTTCTCTCACATCCCTGATGCCCTTGGGGTCGAGGCCAAGCACGGGTTCATCCAGGACCACGATTTCCGGTCCGTGCAGGATGGACTTGGCGATTACCAGTCTGCGCTGCATTCCGGTGCTAAAGGACCCAATCTTCTTGTCATCCCAATCAGAGAGCTTGACCAGTTCAAGGATCTCTTTGATCCTATGTTCCAGGCCGGCCTTGTCCATCCTGTAGACCCTGCCAAAATACGTGAGCATCTCGCGGGGTGTCAGGTACTCGTACATTCCCGGGACCTCGATCAGGGCTCCCACTTTATGGAGGGCTTCTCGGGGTGAGGTCATAACGTCGATCCCGCTTATGCGTGCTGTGCCCGAGGTGGGCCTGATCAGGGTAGTTAGGATCTTGATGGTGGTGGTCTTGCCGGCACCATTCGGGCCGAGGTAGCCCACTACGTGACCCTTTGGTATGCTCAGGGACACACCATCCAGCGCAGTGAAGCCGTTGCGGAATGTCTTTGTGAGATTCTCGGTCTCTATCGCGTATTGCATGTTGGTTTTCCAGACTCTTCTATGATAGCGGAAACAGTGTGGAAGTGGACCCTTTGTGTAGCGCTGAAACCCGCATGCTATACGAATGTCATCCTGCTTGGCAGACGTCCCGAAATTGGAAGACTATACCGGGGTAGACAAGGCTTGCCTTCGGTCCGACCGCCGTGGGGTAAGGGCCATGAGGTGGTGGTATGGTAAGGTAGAACTAACTAGTATGGCGGAGCGCTCTTGAGTTTGTCTCGCCTGTGTGCCTGGTTAGCTAGCAGCAGTCCCTCCCATAACCTGGATACGCTGGCAGCAGTCCCTCCCGAACTGAGCATGTCTATCTTCACAGGCTGTTCTCCTTATAACACATCTCAAAACGGAAGGCTATTCGCATACGACTTGATTTGCCTTTCTTGCATGTGAATAATGGGGACGTCTTGCCTTCGCCCGTCGAGGGGCGACGATGGCCGATTGTTTCGGTGCGGGCACATATTTCCCAAGAATATCGATCGAAGGAGGTCTTTCTGCATGCCTGAGTTGGAAGATTACAGCGGGCCATTTAATCCTGATCTAACGTTCAACGATTTTTCCAAGGAGTTCTTGCTGAAGCTGATTCACGTCTGGCAATGGGCGTGGCTTCAGCTTGATGCAGCCTATTTCGATGAAGTCAAGGCCCGCTCTGATGAGAAGACAGCATTTGAGTGCGACCTGGAGATGTGGCTTGCATGCGCCCAGCGCTGTAATACCAGGTACGCGAAGATAGCCAATATTCCGATGAATAACGTGGTTGATTCGCTGAAGGTCCTTCAACTGCCCTTGGACAACACGATGGGAGGCATATATCCGGTAGAATACGATATCCGAAATGAGAACCATGCCATTGTGACAGTCAGAAGGTGTCCATCGCTGGAATGGTGTGAGAGAAATGCGCCGGAACGTATCGTGCCCATGTGCCAGATCAACGAACCGCAGATCATAGACCAGTACAAAGTTAATCCGAAGGTGAAACTCACGGCTACCAAATTGCCTCCAAGGTCGGGGGCGGACGATATTGCTTGCCAGTGGGAATACAAACTTGAGGTACCTCCGGGTACGAAGGTAAGAAGCCGGGATGAGGTTGTCAGCGATGCTACCGATATACCGGAACTGGACGACCTCAGCGGACCGCTATATTTGAATCTGACGCATCGCAATTTCTCCAAGGAATTCCTGCTCAGGATGATGCAGGCCTGGCAGTTTGCCTGGCTGGCCATGAGCGGCGCCTACTACGATGCTGCCAGGGAGAGATTGGGATTCGATGCCGCCAACGCTATTAACCGGGCAGCGTGGCGCCGGATTGCTGAGAAGGTCAATCCCAGGTATCCGAAGATCGCCAATATCCAGCTAAACACGGTGGTCGATTCACTGAAATGCACTCAATTGCCGCTGGACAACAATGTCGGCCCGCTCTACCCGGTGGAGTTTGACATAAAGAACGAGAACCATGTAGTCATGACCATAACCCAGTGCAAATCGCTGCTGTTCTACGAGCGTCAGGCGCCAGAGATGATAGAGGAAATTTGTCACGGCTTTGAGCAGGAAGGCATCGAGAACTACCTTCTCAATCCGAGGATTAAGGTGACTCCTCTCAAGTTGCCTCCCAGGGTGAACCAGGATGACATTGCCTGCCAGTTCGAGTTGAAGATGACCTAGAATGCAAACCGCCGCCCCGATCGGGGCGGCGGTTCTACTGCCCCAAACAGAGGCGACGCCCTGTGGCCAGACTTTCGCAGAGGCAAATACCGTTTTCCCAAACGTCCATGGCAGGAGAACATGGGCATTTCAGGTGGTCACGATCCCGGGGAATAGTATAGATGGCGTCCCCGCCGAGACTCGAACTCGGAACCTACTGCTTAGAAGGCAGTTGCTCTGTCCTGTTGAGCTACAGGGACGCGCAAATAGTATAGCATAGAGCGTTATTCGCGTTAAGGTGACAGTATTCGCTCAATGCCACGGATGCTTGAGTGCCAACACCGGATCCCACATCCACGCCCATCGCTGGCAGTGCACATCCAGAGGCGGGCAACCTAACAATCTCCTTACAGCTTCCAGATGCCCAAGGCAAGCAGGACTATGAGCAGGGCAGCAGCTACGGCAAACCCGGCCCAGCCCAAGAGCGACAGTGCTGTGACGATTGTCCCGGCTATGATCACGCCGGCCACAATGGAGAGCAGGGCATGACGAAAAGGTATACCGAAAACACAGGCCGCCGCCGTTCCCGTCCACGCTCCAGTACCGGGAAATGGAATCGACACAAAAAGCATCAACCCCACCCTCTTGTACTTGTCAACCACGATCCCCCGTCTCCGGGTGCGCTCAAATAACCAATCAAAAAACCAGGCGAAGACCTTGATATGGCTGAGTATCTTCACAGTACGCTCCAGACCCAGAAGCAGGAAAGGCACCGGAAGAATGTTCCCCACGATGGCGACAGCCAGCACTGTGCTCCAGGGAAGCCCATTGTCGACTATGCCGACTGGGATCGAGCCGCGGCACTCGACAATGGGGACCATGGAGATGAAAAAAATGTGCCAGTAATCGCCGAAATCCATAGGTGATTCCTTACTTTACATTGCGATGCCTGGACGGTCAAGTACGAATGCCATCGAAAGCCCTCGTCAGGCAAGCCAGGGTCCTAGAGTGTCCACCCCAACCATTCAAGTGCGTATTCCAGGCCAAAGAAACCAATGTAGGCAAAGTATGTGCCTTTCACTGCCTTGCCGGCCGCACAGAACAGGTAGAACTTCCAAGGCGACATGCGTGCCAGTCCGGCGGTAGCCGCGACCACCGAAAACAAGACATTGGGAATGGCCGAGGCCACGAATAATGTCAGTCCCCCTCTCCTGGTCATCCATCCGTCAACTTTGGCAAAGAAACGGTTGCGCCTGTGTTTCTCGGTGATCAGCGACTGTCCGCCCCTTCCTGCCAGGTAGAAGTTAAAGGCACCTATGCCCTCACCCAGTCCGGCAGCCAGGCCTACGAGGAAGGGAAACGGAAGAATTCCTCCCAGCGCTATGATTACCGGAACGCCAGGAATGGGTACGACAACTGTGCCGCCCGACATAATGCTGATTACGAAGGCACCAGCATAGCCGAAACCCTGAAGGTCTCTTAGATCATCCTTGTACATGACAGCGACCACGGTAATGATCAGGACCAGTCCCAATCCTATTGCCGTCAGGTACCAGGCGGCCTTCTTGGCCGGCACTTCCACTCCGTCAAAGGCTTGTCCCATACGGTCTTGTGGCAACACACCGTTTGGCGGCTCTCCAGGCATGTTAATGCGTGAGGGGTTTTCGACGGGAGCGGGTGGAGTGGCCGTGTTCTCACCTGCAAAGGGTTCTTCAGACAGATGCTTGGCCTTATTCAAAGGTGCACTCATTCCTCGCGCCAAAGGATACAGCTATAGCCAAGGCAAGTCAACAAGCCCGGGTAGCAAGCGTATCTTATTCGATAAACGGGTCTTGTCTTTGGAAAGAGCGGTCCATAGTCAATGATAGCGTGCTGGAGGACGGACATAAAGGCTGTAAAACACTTGTTTGACGTGATATGATTCTGTTATATGGAGGTAACAATATGTCGGGACATTCCAAATGGTCCACGATCAAGCGGGCTAAAGGGGCAGCGGACGCCAAGAGAGGCCAGTTATTTACCAGGCTGACCAAGGAGCTTATGCTGGCAGTCCGCCATGGTGGTCCCAACCCGGAAGCCAATTATCACTTGCGACTGGCCATACAGAAGTGCAAAGATAGCAACATGCCGTCCGACAACATCGACAGGGCCATAAAGAAGGCCAGCGGCGAGTTGGGTGGTTCTGATCTGGCTGAGGCCACATTCGAAGGATATGGCCCAGGCGGCGCAGCCATACTCATTCAGGTGCTGTCCGATAATCGGAACAGGACACTCCAGGAGATACGTAGCGTGTTCAACCGGGCCGGTGCCAATATGGCCGAGGCGGGAGCGGTATCCTGGCTCTTTGAGCAGAAGGGCGTCATCAATCTGAATACCAAAGATCTGGATGCTGAGGAAGTGGCCTTGTGGGCCATAGACGCAGGCGCAGAGGACTTCAAGATCGAGAACGCATATCTGGAGATACACACCGAGCCCGAGAATTTGGAGGAAGTCCGCAGTACTCTCGAGGCGAAAGAGGTCCCCGTACTCGAGGCCGAAGTGGCGATGACTCCCAAGACGACTATCGAACTCAATGAAGAGGAGGCCACGAAGGTGCTCAGGCTCTTGGACAAGCTTGACGAGCTTGACGATGTACAACATGTTTACTCAAACGTCGATTTCTCGGAGGAACTCCTGGAAAAATTGAAGGCGCAGGTATAACAAATGAGGGTCTTGGGGATAGACCCCGGCACTGTGGTCATGGGTTATGGGGTGGTGGAGGAGAGGGGTCGCGATGTGGTTGCTGTGGACTACGGGGCCCTGAAAGCTGCAAGCCGGCTGCCGTTGGCCGAGCGGCTTTACAGCCTCTTTTGTGACCTTGAATCGGTGATCTTGCGATGTCAACCCGATGAACTGGCGGTGGAGGAACCATTCGTGGCTGAGAACGTGCGTTCCGCTCTGGCCATTGGCAGGGCTCAAGCGGTAGCCATGCTGGCGGCATCCAGGCACAAGCTCCCCGTTACCGGTTACGCTCCAGCAAAGGTCAAGCAACTCATAGCCGATTACGGTTGCAGCGACAAGCAGCAGATGCAGCATATGATATCCCTGCAGCTCAATTTGCCGGTTCCACCCGAACCTGCCGATGCTGCCGATGCACTGGCCATGGCCCTGTGTCACTTGCTGGCCGTGCGTCAGGCCGGAATCATATCAAGAAGCGAGCTATCAGGCCGATGATTGCTGCCGTCGAAGGTGTCTTGGAGAGGTGTGATGCCTACAGCGTGGTGGTCCGGGTTGGCGGTGTCAGTCTGGCATTATACGTCCCAACTAGTAATCTGGAGCAGCTTGGTCCGGCAGGCCGTACGGTGCGTCTCCATACACATCTGCATCTCAAGGAAGAGACCGCCGTGCTCTATGGCTTCTTGAGCGAGGCCGAGCTTGAGCTTTTCAAGATGTTGCTCAGCGTAACGGGCATAGGTCCCAGAGGTGCTCTGAATATATTGTCGGGAGCCGAGTGTCATCACCTTGCCATGAGCATTGCCTCGGGCGATATCGGTCTCCTGAGTAGGTTGCCGGGGGTCGGCAAGAAGACCGCCAGCCGCCTGGTCTTGGAATTAAGAGGAAAGCTGGAGAAGGAATGGTCAGGCCTGTCCATACAACCTGGTGATGGTGCGGGAGAACTGATGGATGCGCTTACCGGCCTTGGCTACACCGCTTCCGAAGCAGCCCGGGCTATAAGCGGGATGCCGTCCTCAAGCGAGATGGGCCTGGAAGAAAGAATACGGTCAGCCTTGAAGCAACTGGCCAAATAGTATCCGGGAATTCGGCATTTAAAGCTGCACTTCGAGCTTCTCGAGCGCCTTCTTGGCAGCGTCCTTCTCGGCGAGTTGCTTGCTCCGGCCTGAGCCCACACCCAGGGTCATTCCATTGATTATCACCTCAACCCAGAATTTCCTGTTGTGGTCAGGTCCTTCCTCGCCCACCAGCCGGTAGACCGGTCTCTCCTGCCGGATCGCCTGAACAAGCTCCTGGAGCCTGGACTTGTAGTCATTGGCTACCCCGTCCTCCACCGAATGCTGTATTGACGTGTCGAAAAGGCGCAGGATGAAGCCGGCAGCCGCATCAACCCCTTGGTCGAGGAGAACAGCTCCGATAAGGGCCTCCATGGCACAAGCCAGGTTTCGAGGCCTCCGTCTGCCCCCGCCTCTTTCCTCGCCCTGACCGAGAAACAGATAGTTCCCAAGTCCCAATGAGGCGGCCATGGTAGCCAGGCTTTCCTGGCAGACGGCTACCGATCTAAGCTTGGTCATCTCTCCTTCGCTCAGCCCATCGAAATGGAGGTAAAGGTTCTCAGCGATGACGAAGCCGAGAAAGGCGTCGCCCAGAAACTCCAGGCGCTCATTGGATCCCAGTGGGAAGTCCGGATTCTCGTTCAAGTGCGATCGATGTACAAAGGCTTGCTGTAACAGGCTGAGGTCTTTGAAATTGATCTGCAAAGTTTCTTGTAAGTTGATCCAATCGCCCATGATATATTTAATATTTTCTAGCCTAAGGTTAATTGCTGGCCCGGACTTTGTCAATGATTTTCATGCGGGCCAGCGTGGCTATGCAGGTTGCCAGGACCTCATGCGCCTTGCCCCTGGTTGCGGGTCCAGAGGGCTTGTAGCGGACCAATGTTATAATTGCACTGGACTGCTTGTTCATGGAGGCAAGAAATGGTTGTGGATGAGGGTGTGAGCGTCAGGAATATTTTGGACGGCGATATGGCGGTCATGATCGCCATTGACAAGCGGATAACCGGAAAGGACAGGACAAGAAGCTGGCCCCAGAAGGTGAGCAGCCATTCCAAGACATACTATCCGCCGCTGTCTTTCGTGGCTGAGAAGGACGGTAAGGTCATTGGCTTCATAATAGGCACCATTATGGGAGCAGAATATGCTTTGCCTCTCAGCGGTTGGATCAACATTATTGGAGTTGACCCTGATTTTCAGGGTAAGGGTGTGGGCCGCCTGCTGATGCGTGCCTTCATTCTGGCATGTCATCGGAGGGGCATCAAGTGCCGGTTGATGGTACATGAGGAAGATAACCGCCTCAGGCAGATGCTCGAGTCAATGGGATTCAAGAAAGGCGGTCTTATCGATTACGTTCGAGGCTATGAGGAGATGTAAGGGCGGGGGTGCGGCGGTCCCAGGCCCCTCCACCCCCTTCCGAACATCCCGGTGTCAAGTGTGGAAAAAGACCATACCTCCGGGAGAGTGTAGGGTGAGGGTACGTATGTGGGCCTGCCTACTCAAGCGTCAGGATGCTTGGCGTCATGGTAGCCAGGTCGACCACGGCAATGGTGGCCTGATTCGTGAGCCAGCCCCCACACTCCCCAGGGTTTAGGACCAGCGGCGGCCCCGGCCGGATGTCTATATGGTGGGTGTGACCGTAGACAACAAGGTCATAGACGCTGCTTGTTGCCAGCACGTCCAGGAATTTGGGCTGGTGCATGATCACTATCTTCCTGCTCGCCAGTTCTATTTCCGCGTAGTCCTCGTATATATCCCCAAAGTCTTGGAAGCGCCTCCTGAGAAAGAGCTTGTCCCCGTCGTTATTGCCGAAGACGCCCACCAGCCTGGTATCCAGTTCCGAAAGTGCCCCTGCAGTGAAAGGCGCGACAAAATCTCCGGCATGCAGGACCAGTTCCACCTTCTCCTGTTTGAGTCGCTCCACGGCCTTACGAATTAGCGGCAGATTATCGTGGCTGTCGGACATGACGCCGATCTTCATGGCTTATTCCCCCTTTCATAGTAGCGGGTTACGCTGGCGATGGCCCGGGCCGCCCGGTCCATGGATGGGTACACGGGTATGCCTGCAGCTACAAACTGGCTTTCCGCCTCGAGCCTGTCCGGCTCCAGTCCGCCCGGCGGCAGGACTACCAGTACAGGCTTGGACAGCGTCTTGCATTTCTTGATGACAGCCTGGTTCAGTTCCATGGCCATGGCCGTTCCAAGGAAACGGATAAGGATGTCCATGTTTTCATAGATGACCAGGACATCCAGATAAGGGGTCGAGGCCAGGGACTCGATGACGTTGAGCAGGGCGCCGATATCTCCGGGGCGCTGGCTGACATCGATGGGGTTCACCAGCACGCTGCCCACCTGGCCCAGGATGTCCAGCATTCTGGCATGAGTGTCCTTGCTGAGGGGCGGCACGGTGATACCCTCCGAGGCGCAGGCATCGGCGGAGAGCACTGCTTCACCGCCGCCTCCGTCGGTGATGCCGCAAATGATGCCTACGTTAGCCCTTTCCAAGCGGCCGAACTGCTGCAATAGGAGCAGTACGTCGGCCTGTTCGTCCAGACCTTGACACTCGATAGCCCCTGCCTGTGCCAGCGCACCCGACCAGACCAGAGGTGATGCAGCCAGGGCTCCGGTGTGGCCTGCCGTGGCCCGGGCACCGGCCTCAGTCCGGCCGCCCTTCCAGACGACCACGGGTTTGCGGGAGTTTGCTTTGCGAATATTGTCCAACAGCAACCTGGCATCGGTGGGCCCCTCCAGGTACATGGCGATGATTTGCGTTTTCGGGTCGGCGGCGAAGTATTCCAGAAAGTCGGCACCGCCCAGGTCGCAGCCGTTGCCCATGCTCGCGCATTTGCTGAAGGCCAGCCCCCTGGTTGTGCCGATTTCCAGCATCTTGCCCACATGTCCCCCGCTTTGGGAGACATAGCCGATGCTGCCGGCGGCCGGAAGCCAGGTAGAGCCGCCATACGGGATGGCATGTTCGGGGCATGATATGCCGATGCAGTTGGGGCCGATTATGCGAAAACCGCTGCGGCGGGCACGCCTGGCCATCTCCTTTTCGACCTCGATCCAGTGCGGCTCGGCAGTCTCCCTGAAGCCCGCGGTGAAGAATTCGATACCCTTTATGCCCTTGGCGGCGCAATCATCCAGCAAGTCCAGAACGCCGGTCCGGGGGATGCAACTGATGACCAGGTCCACCGGCCCCGGTATGGCCTCCAAGTTTGGGTAGATAGGCATGCCGAATACCTCGCCTCCGCTCGGGTTCAAGCCATATAGGTCGCCCTTGAATCCGGCGGCTCTTATTCCCTTCAGCCATAGCGAGCCCATCTTGGACTCGTTGCGGGATGCGCCGGCCACGGCGATGGAGCGGGCATAAAAGATGGCATCCAGTTGGGCGATTTTGTCTTTGTCATGCAGCACCTGGTTAGTCCTCCTGTTGAGAATCTTTGCAGGGTATTATTCAGCCCTGCGGGAGAATCACGCAATGACGCGGCCCCCGGGCCGCCGGGTATATTGTAGCCTGCGAGGCATGGGGGATGCCAACCCGGAGCCGCTCCCTACATTACCCATCGAGAAGAGGCCGCGGTCCATAAGACAGGGCCTGGGGCATTGGTTTCCCGGAGCCCTGATAGCGGGCAAGTCGAACCGGCTATCTCCAGCCGGAGACGATGGTCTCACGCCGGAAGAGACGGACTGCAAGGAAGAGGGCCATGATATCGATCACAATTACCGCCAGAGATATGGCCAGCATAAGTATTGGTGTGAACCATACCTGTCCCGTCACCTGTATTCCGATCAAGGCCATTACCGGCAGGATGATTAGAATGGCAATATTCTGTGCCGCCTTGGAGTCCGCGGCCCGTGGGGACGCAATGATGCCCAGGAGAAAGCTCAACAAAGCTACGGCAGGTGTCAGAAGAAACAGCGCCAAATACCACGATGCCGTCATCACCCAGCCCAGCAGATGGTCCCATTGGAGCACATGAAGACCGGCTACCAGAAGTCCGGCACATACCCATGTGGCTGCGATTGCGGGTACCGCTCCGGACAAGGCCTTGCCCAAAAGCAGTTCCCACGTCCGCACAGGGGTGGCCAAGATGGGTTCCAGGCTCTGCGTCAGTTTCTCCTCCAATATGCTGAACGTCGCAAAGGCCACAGCGACGATCGCCGGGACCAGCAGCAGATATAGAGGGAGCTGGTTGAGAAGCAGCAGCCTTAGCATGTCCACATTATGAAGACCATCGGTGGACGGCATGGCCCCGGCCATCCGGGCAATGGCTGTCATGAATACACTGCTGGTGGCCACGGCCTCGCCGCCATAGTGGGCCAGTAGCCATACGACAACCATGGCCTGGGCCAAGATCAGGACCGGAAGACACGTGACAAACAAGGCGCTGTTCAGGTCCCGGAAAATGGCCTCCCACTCCCTTAGAAGGATGTTGTTGATACGCCTAGCGCTTGCCATCGGCCTCCTTGTGCAGCAGGTCCAAGTATATCTCTTCCAGGGAATGCCTCTTCTCAGTTACACTCATGATCTTGGCCCCAGCTTTGACCAGAGTGGCAATCAGGTTCGGCTGCATGGTCTCCGGCTCCGACAGCTCGACGCGTAGAAGGCAGCCATCAATGATAGCCGCCTTGACATAAGGCAGGTCTTTGATTGACTTGTAGGCCAACTCATTCGGCTTCTGCAACTCGACTTCGATCTCCCGTTGAAAGAGGCGTTCCCGGAGTGCCCGCGGCGTGTCCATTGCCAGAAGTCTGGTGTGGACCACGGCAATACGGTCGCAAAGCGATTCCGCTTCCGGCAAATTATGGGTAGAAAGAATGATCGCCTTGCCCTGTTCCCTCAAGGTTGTTATCATCTGCCTTAATTCGCGGCCTGCCTGGGGGTCCAGGCCGGCTGTTGGCTCGTCGAGTAGGAGCACGACAGGGTCATGTACCAGTGCCCGGGCCAGGGCCAGGCGTTGCTTCATTCCCTTGGAGAAACTGCCGATCTTGTCCTCTCGCCTCTCCCAGAGGCCTACCGCCTTCAGTTGGGCCTCAATCCTTGAGCCATCGATGCCCCGGTAGAATCCAGCAAAATACTCCAGATTGCGGCGGGCGCTCAACTTGCCGTATAGACCGGGTGACTCAGGTAGGAAACCGATCATTTCATGCAGTTTCTCCGGAGAGGCAGACGGGTCGAAGCCCGCTACACGGGCTTGACCAGAGGTCGCGGCGATGATGCCGGCCAGCATTCGTAGCGTTGTTGTCTTTCCCGCGTCTTTAGGCCCGAGCAGGCCCAATATCTGACCGGCTTCCACAGCCAAAGTCAGGTTCTCTACTGCGAGTAGGTCGCCGAATTTCTTTGTCAGACCGCTTGTCTGGACCAGTGGCGCTGTTCCGCTCTGTCCCATAGGCCCTCTTCCTTACTGCGGTTGCTCCCGGCCTGGCTCCATGTTAGGCGTTGTTGGGTTACACTGTTCGTGTCCTGGTCATCCACGCGTCCTGTATTGTATCAGGCCATTCATTTCAAGGCGTTCGATTGTGCCTTCCCAGCGCATGAGCTCGAGATGTGCTATGGTCTCGGTGATGGCGATACGCTGCAACTGGGCAGGGTACTCGTTCCAAGACAGGTCGGGGATGTCCCAGGTTATCCGGGCGGCAATGTCATAGGCGGTGTGCGGTCTGTCCTGGATGAGCAGGTGCATTTCCGCCTTGCGATTTTCGTGATGCAGGTCCAGTTCGCCTATGCGCTCGCGGAGGCCCTCAAAAGCATATTCGTGGGCGGGGAGTACCTTGCTTACCGGCAGGTTTTCCAGCTTGTGCAGCGAGTACAGGAAATCGCCCAGGGGGTTGTCCCCCGACTGGACGTGGAAGCTGACATTAGGCGTGATCTTTGGAAACAGGTGGTCCCCGGTGAAGAGCAGCCGGTTCTCGGGTTCGTAGATGCAGATGTGGCCGGGTGAATGCCCCGGGGTCCAGATGATCTCCAGCCTGTACCGGCCCGTGTCTATGGTTTCACCCCCGTAAAGTGGTCCGTCAGGCATTGTGATGGTAGCGAAGTCCAGTACGGGTAGGGAGGCGGCCTCCATTTCGGGGAGGCTGTCATCCGGCACACCGTGGCGGTGCAACAGTTGTCCCATGCGGCGCTGCAGGTCTGTGAAGTTGATGTAGCGGGACTCGATGAGCGCCCATTCCCACTTGTGGGCGAGAAGCGTGGTGTGCGGTGATAGCTGTTTGATCTTGCCTGCCAGGCCAAAGTGGTCAGGATGAACATGGGTCACAATCATTGTCTCAATATCGGTGAACTGCAAACCAAGGTCTGTGAGCCCCTCCTGCAATCCTTCCAGAGAGTCGGGCGTGTACCAGCCGGTGTCAATCATGAACCAGCCTTTCTTGCCCTGAATGACATAGCAATTGAGGAAATCGAGATGGCTTACAGGCAAGGGTACCTTTATCTGATGAATACCAGGCGCAATTTGCATATCTGCTGAGGATTATGCCCCTATAGTCTGACAAAGTCTACCATCGCTCACGATGGTACCGCAAGGTGCAAACACAGGGACCAGCGGGAAACTTGCTCCCGCTATTAAGGATTCGTATAATAGCGCTCATGTAGTATACGAACATAAGAGAGGAGAACTCCATGAGCATGAAAGTCGCACCGAACACGAAACGGACACTGCTGACTGAGGTTGAATCGAAGCAACTCCTGGAGAAAGCCGGGATCAATATAGTCAAGGCCAGGCTGGCTTCCTCAGCCAAAGAAGCTGTGGAGTTGAGCAAACAGATGGGATTTCCCGTTGTGCTGAAAATAGCCTCCCCCGATATAGTCCACAAATCGGATGTGGGCGGCGTCAAGGTAGGACTCCAGAACGCGACTCAGGTCAAGAGCGCCTACCGGGAAATGATGGCGTCCATAAAGGAGAAGTTCCCCAAAGCCATCGTGGACGGGGTCTCCGTACAGACCATGGCCAAGTCAGGGGTTGAAGTCATCATGGGTATGACCAAGGATGCTCAGTTTGGTCCGGTCCTGATGTTTGGTTTGGGCGGCATTTTTGTAGAGATACTGAAGGATGTTTCCTTCCGGATCGTGCCTCTGGCCAAGCGGGATGCCGCTGAAATGATCAGGGACATCAAGGGCTACCCGGTCTTGGAGGGCTACCGAGGCCAGGCGCCCAGCGATGTAGCCGCCTTGGAAGACATGATCATGAAGCTCTCGGAGTTTGTCGACAAGAACCCGCAAATCAAGGAACTGGACCTCAATCCCGTATTTGCCTATCCCGATGGCGCGGTGGCGGTGGATGCCCGCGTGGTCCTCGAAGACGACGCGGTCTAGGTAAAGGCCGGGCAATATGTTGGTAGCGCCGGTGCCAGCCGGCGAAGTTGTACACAGCGTAGTCTTACGAGAGGGAGCGCAGAGGCGCTCCTTCTTGCATCATTCATGCCGGCTTCTGTACCCACCATTGGTTCTCGTGCTGCCGGAAACTCACCTTGAGCCGCGGCGCATTTGCCGCACCGGGTCCAGGCAGGGTCCTGCAAACGTTGCAGGGGGCAACCATTTTTCCGGGCCGGCTCCGCCTATTGCACGCCGCCATGCATGATCCGGAGTGTCAATGAGCCGTTTGGATCATTTTTCGCCCGGCTAGTGTGCTTGTACGTATATCGTAGCAGTTGACAGGAACCCCGCCTGTATGACATACATGATAAGCGCATGGACAAGAATCTCTCTCATTTCGTATCGTCCACGTGCCCGCTCCCTTACGAACTATGATGGGCGGCAAGCGCAATTACCAAGAGGGGGTCAGACCATGGACGATGATGAGAGGGGCCTCGGTGAGAGAGGACGGCTATGGGGAGTGGTGTTATGGGTTCTGGTAGGCTGCGTAATCCTGGCCATACTAGTCGGGTCCATTCTGCTGTTAACTCACAACCTGACAGCCAAGGACCCTGTCGAAATAGAGCTTCCTGCAGCCTCTACCCGGAACATTGAATTGTACCTGAGCGGTGCCGTTGCATGCGAAGGCATCTATATATGCGATGACACTTACAGTCTTTCCGAAGTAATCCGGCAGGCTGGCGGATTGTTGGTAAATGACGACGATACAGTTAAGGTCAGGGTCAGGGTGCTTGCCTCCGGGGAGGATCCTCTGCCCATTGAAGAAGACGAGGTTATCACCGGACCGTCCAA
>PUNJ01000130.1 GCA_003551705.1 Chloroflexota bacterium
CGATTGGTCCCTGCTCCGGGGTGGACTCCGTCCAAAGAAATCGTCAATAATACCTCCAAAGGAGGTTGGAATGAACTCTCTATTTTCGCTGGAGAACAAGATTGCCCTGGTGAGCGGGGCGGGCAGGGGCACGGGGAGGGCCATAGCCCTGATGCTGGCGCAGGCGGGGGCAGACCTGGCGGTGGCATCCCGCACTGCTGATCAACTGGAGGAGACGGCGGATCTGGTCCGCAAACAGGGCCGGAAGGCGCTTGCCGTGCCGGCGGACGTACGGGACAGTGCCCAGGTCCGGAATCTGGTGGACAGGACCCTGGAGGAGTACGGTCGCATCGACATCCTGGTCAACAACGCCGGGTCGGGTACCATCACGGAGACCCTGGAAACGACTGAGAAGCTGTTCGATGCGATGATAAGGATTGATCTGAAGGCGGCTTTCCTTTGCACGCAGGCGGTGGCTGAGGCCATGATGAGGCAGAAAGGGGGGAGCATCGTGAATATCGCCTCGACAGAGGGGTTGCGGGCGGCGCCGACCAACGGAATATATGGGGCGGCCAAGGCTGGGGTGATCTCCTTAACGCAGACCCTGGCTGCGGAGTTGGGCCAGTACCAGATCAGGGTAAACACAGTGGCCCCCGGCTTCATTGAGACGGCCTTTCCTGCTTCCCTGGAGATACCCAGACTGCGCGACCTGTTCGCCAGGGTGCCGTTGGGGCGCGCGGTGAAGAGCGAGGAGATAGCCGCGGCGGTGCTCTATTTTGCTTCGGACGCTGCCGGCTGCACGACGGGGGCGCTGCTGGTGGTGGATGGCGGCGTGGCTACGAGGTTGGCGTAGCACGGCCCAGACCATCCCCCCTCTACCCCATCGCCGCGCACGCGGGGACCCAGTACTGTGCGAGCCGGAGAAATGAGACAGGGGCGCACCTGGCGCCCCTGTGTTCTCCTCTTTTTTCAATTGTAGCGGTAATTTACCGCCCGAAGTGGACAGTCAATAACCTCTGTCCAGGTCGGGTATGCCCTGCTTATGGGAAACTCTCCCAGTGCAGGGCTCTAGGACTCGAAATCCCATCTGCAATAGAGGGCCATCAGCTTGAGCTTCATGGTTAACCTCCTTGTCAGTTTGATTTCCCTGCAGTTTCCTGCGGGTTCTACTCTCATTATACTGTGCTACCCGTCTGTGTCAATCGTTAGGATTGGTTGCTGAAGCCTTGCCTGGCTAAGGACCCAATCGTGAAGAGTGGGATATTTGGCTGTCAGCGGGTCTAGATAGAGTAGTCGGCCCTAGAATGGTCCTGATCAATATTGGGTCACGGCGGGGCCTTCATCTCACTGGACGTGCGCTCCATGTGGATGGCCGCCAGCTCATGCGGCACATTTGCATGTTCCCCTGACCTCATGTGCAGGGCTGTCTCTCAACCTGGCGGGAGACTGGCTCTCTCACGATTGCTGCAAGGCGACCGGTTGCGTCAGGATGATCGTTCAGGTAGGTTCCGCAGACTCATTGTGGGGTAAGTACTGGGTAGCGCCGGACATAAAATGAGACAGGGGCGCACTGGAACGCCCCTGTGTTCTCCTGCTTTCTCGATTGTAGCGGTATTTTACCGCCCGAAGCGGGCAGTCAATAACCTCTGCCCAGGTCGGGTTGCCCTGCTTTGGGAACCTTCCCGAGAGCAGGGCCTTAATAATCGAAATCCCATCTGCAATAGAGGGCCATCAGCTTGAGCTTCATGGTTAACCTCCTTGTCAGGTTGGTTTCCCTGCAGTTTCCTGCGGGGTCTACTTTCATTATATGACGGCTCCCATGGGTGTCAACGGTTCGGTTGATGACCTGGAGCGTGTGTGAATGAGACCGCAAACTTCGTATGCGATGCCAACGACTGAAAGCAGGCATGAACCGTCTATACGGTGTCTGAAAGAGTTTGACTTGGGCTGACTGAGATGATAAGTTCTTTTCCCCCTGGGGAAGCCGGGCCAGCCAAAGCAGTGAAAGATCAGACGGGTGCCCAAGCCTCCCGAACGGAGTTAAGGCCGGCAGCGAGCTTGCCCGGGGGGCTTCTTTCTTGCCGCCGGTACATCTCCGGCGTGGGCCGGGAGTAAGAATACCGGGAATGATGGAAACTCTGGCCAAGGCGATAAGCTGGTCCGATCCGCCGGCGGTGCGGATGTTGGCTACCAGGAAAGATCCCCGCCCACCTGTCCCCCCGCCGGGCTACCCTTTTCGTTCAGTCAAAAATACGCTTTTACGTAGGTCTACGGATATTTTTTTGCCAAAGTGCAGCTATGCTAGGTGCAGAGGGAAGGCGCATAAGTCCGGAGATGCTCGGGCTGGACGGAGTATCGCGGATTGCCATTTATGCCCGTCATTGGGCTGGAGGGATGAAATGGACGACGAGATTATTAAAGACAATGTTATAGATGAACTGCACTGGGAACCGGAGATACTGAACCCAGCCGCCATAGGCGTGGCCGTGGAGGATGGCGTGGTTACACTGTTGGGTTACGTCGACAGCTACGTTGAGAAACTGGCCTCCGAGAGGGCCGCCAAGAAAGTTGCCGGTGTGCAGGCGGTGGTGCAGAATATCCAGGTCAAGTTGCCGGTTGAGCGCAACGACGTCGATATCGCCAGGTCGATCCGGGATGCTCTCGAACTTGATGCCACCGTACCTTCAGAAGATATCAAAGTCAAAGTGGAGCATGGCTGGGTTACCCTGGAGGGGGATGCTGATTGGTCCTATCAGAGGACGGAAGCTGAGCGCATTACCAACCGGATTGGCGGTGTTAAGGGAGTTACCAATCTAATTCTGCTCAAACAACGTCCAGCGCCGACCGATGTGAAAAGCCAGATTGAAAAGGCGCTGCAGCGGATGGCTGCCATAGATGCCGACAGGATAACTGTCGAGTCGGGAGATGGCACAATCATCCTGAGGGGTACGGTCCGTTCATGGGCCGAGAAGGAAGAGGCGGAGAGGGCGGCCCGGGCAGCTCCGGGCGTCGTACAGGTTGAAAACCGGATTGGTGTCGTTCCCTGACACGCCCTCACCCGGACTTTACATCTTTGTCTCAAGACAGGCTCGGATGATGGCTGCAGTGAGACCTGAACGATCTTGGGTGTTTCCTTCCGAAAGCGCGGACTTTACGGCTGGAGCGAGAAGGTCCGGTATTTCTGCTGTGCAAGTGTCTGCATCAATGCAACCAAGGCCGGCTACCCTGCCAGGTATCATGGAAAAGGCGCAACCAGCCGGACAAATGGTGCGGCAGGCCAGGACCATATTCTTCAGGGCCTCGCTGCTCAAGCCGACATCCATGATAAGGACTTTTCCTTCTTTAACGATGTCGTGGGCCTTCATGCCGTATCCTGGTACGACATCGATGATGGCAAACACTGAGTAGGCTGTCCTGGCCATGGCTTCAAGAAGCAGTCTCTCGTCTGTATCTTCGCCGGTGGTCCTGGCCAGCCGCCTCTCGATCACTGTCTGTCCATCCCACTGGAAGTCATAGATCGAGTAGTCTATCAGCAAAGACATGGCTATGTCGGATTCGAAGTAGATCGTCCCGTCACGATTGTAGATGCCCAGGACCCGGGCAGTCTCCACGACCGCGTAGGGAGGAAGCTCGTCGCGCAGGCTCAAGTGCAGAGTGGTGAGGATGGTGCGCAGTTGCTGATAGCGGGGCAGTTGTTCTCTGATCTCTTCCACTAGTCCCCTCGGTACATGGCTCTACATCAAGGGTAGCACGGCTTCCCCGACCGGCTCAAGGAGAATTCGTTGAGTTTGAATTGCAGATTCCGGCACGAGGCCGGACCGGAATTCTCAATCAAAAAAAGGCCCGATGCATTCCTCCGCAAGAAAGAAGACCAGGCTACTGCGGTCCAGGAAGCTGTTTTCATCCTTGCGGATGGCCTTTCCGGCTTCGGAGGCCCAGGTGGCCATGCTTTCCTTGAAAGCCGCCATGTCACGGTACCAAATCTCCGTGACCGAGTCCAGCGGCGGCTCCGCTCCGTCCGGACCCGGTCGGGTGTAATTGCGCACGTATCTCTGGATGCCGCCGGTCAGCTTCAGAATAAGCGGGGCGTGGGTGCTCTCATAGTGGTCCTCGAAATCGGCCTTTGTGATACCGGACTTCCTCTTCAAGAGAGCGACGAACTTGACGGTGTCGGGCACCAGGGCGTCCTGGCCCGGGATCGGGCCGGCGCTTTCCTCCACGAACAGGCTCCAGGTCCTGGAGCGGTCTATGAACAGGTCGCCGTCCTCGGGGAGGAAGCGACAATCGGTCTTGAGCAGTCCCAGAGTACGGCGGATATGGTCTTGGTCATGGTACCAGAAGGCCGTCATGACGTCGAAGTCGGGCCTGGGGGTCTCAGGGACTTCAAGGACATGATTGCGGGCGTACCCCGGCAGCTTCAGGTACTGCTGCGATACCGGGGCGTGGAAATGCTCGTAATGGCGCTTGAACACGTCCGGGGCGACATCGGCCCTGCGGGTCATGAAGACCACCGTCTTGATCATGATTCACCTCTTGTCATGTGGGTTGCCGGGTGTGGCCTGGCTGAAGCCAGTCTATGCCATTCACGGTCCCGGAGTCCATCCCGCCGAGCACTGCTCTTGGACCTCCCTCATGGCCGTCCGGGCCGGTGGGTGGGGCTACTCGATGCTCAG
>PUNJ01000031.1 GCA_003551705.1 Chloroflexota bacterium
CTATCCACCGGAGCATCGATTACTACAGTAGCCGCGAACCTTCCCATGCAGCAGCTCTTTCCTTGTGGTTCGCCGTATTTTCAGTTGCTGTCAACAGAGATCGCCAAACATCCTATCGTATTAGGGCCGGCCGGTGTTGCCGTACCTACGACCCATTAACCAACACATCCAAGTCCAGGGGTTCCCCCTTGGATGCGTCGAGACCGAGCTTGATGGCCCCTGCCGGGCAGAGGTCCTCGCACACGCCGCAGCCCATGCACTTGGCGACATCGATGACCGCTACATCGGCTTCCTTGTCCAGGCTGATAGCCTGGAAGGGACAGCATTTGTCCGTGCAAACATCGCATCCGGTGCATCTGTCGGGGTTTACGATTGCCGTATAACCGGAAGGAGCCAGGATCGGCACGGTGCCACCCAGGAGGTTCCACATCTTGACCCCAAGACAGCAGCAGCTGCAGCAGTTGCAGATGGCGGCAAAGCTGTTGCGAAACTCTTTCTTGAAGAAGGCGCAGTGAACGTTACCCATCTTGTGGGTTAGTTCAAGCACATGCACCGCCTCTTCCTGCGAGATCAGCCGGTACTTGTCATTGTTATTGCTTATGAAGGTTGCCCACGGATCACCCACAAACATGCAGACCTCCTGGGGAGGCGGCATACAGGGATTTTCCGAGGCGGAGCGACAAGGGCAGGTACCTACCGCAATAGAGCCGGGATTCCGCAGGATTATGTCCCTGGCCACCTTGAAGGGGACCACCTGCTCGGGAGGTTTGATATCCAGGTCCTGCTTCTGTGTGACCAGCTTGATCGCGTCGGCAAGCTTCACAACCTTGCCGTGGTAGATACTTGTCTCAAGAAGGGGAGAAGCTTCGGCTATCTGATCGGAATAGGCCCCCATCATGGCCTGTATATCGGCAGGCAATTGGTCGGGCATGGGTTTGGTCGGTATACCCAGGGTCCCGAGCACATGGGTCATGAAATGGTGAATGTATTTGAGGTAAATGTAAGCAGGAAAGAAATCGTTCTTCTCTTCCAGGGGAAAGCCATCGTAGAGCGCCTTGATGGATTCGTGATGCATGGATCTCCTTTCGCTTGGTAAGGGAGAATCACCCGGCATGCAGAACAGCACAAGAGTTGCCGCCGGTTTCAGGCCCAGTCAACCTATATCACACCTGATATTCGGATGTCAATCTATCAGCAGACTTGTTACTCTGGGGCCGTTCCACCACCGGACCCCGGCCCAGTGGATGCTTGCACCTGTTTCCGCGGCCTCCTCAACTGACTGAGCGTCAATCGAAGACCCCTTCCTCCAGCAGCGATACGAACTCGTCATCCGGCATCCCCAGGAGCTGGGTATAGACCTCATAGTTGTCCTCGCCCAGCATGTGGGCGGCCTTGTGCAGCTCCGCCGGCGACTTCGACAAACTCGAACCCATGCTGTCGTACGTGGAGAGGCCTATCTCGCCGTGCTCCAGTTTCCGGTAGTGCTGTCGTGACTGCAACTGCGGATCGCTGTGCAGGCCTTCCGCCGTCGCCACAACTGCCGCCGGCACCCCGGCCTCCTGCAGCACCCTCATAACCTCTTCCGCGTCCATGTTGACCGTCCATGCCTCTATTCGCCGCTCCAGTTCCTCTTCATGGGCCTTCCTCCCCCACAGTGAGCCAAACCTGTCCTCCTTCGTCCAGGCAGGCCGGCCCATGACGTCGCACAGCGCCTCCCACTCAGCATCGCTTGACACGGCTATGGCACACCAGCGGTCCTCTCCCCGGCAGCGAAATGCGCCATGCGGGGCCGCAAAGCTGAGGCGGTTGCCGCTCCTGCCCAGTACCCGCTGGTTCACCTCGAAGTCCAGGAGCGGCGGCACAAGAAACTGGATGGCCGCCTCATACTGGGAGAGGTCGATATACTGTCCCTGTCCCGTCCTGTGCCGGTAGTCGATGGCCGCCAGCAGGGCAATGGCCCCAAAGCGGCCCGCTATGCTGTCCGTATAGGCACCAAAGGGCAGAACAGGGTCCCGGTCCGGCCAGCCGGCGATATGAACAAAACCCGACAGGGCCGCCAGGTGCATGCCGACCGCCGGCAGATCGCTATACGGGCCGGCAGCGCCTTTGGAACTCAAGCTCAGCATGATGACGTCCGGTTTGAACTTCCTGATGGCCTCATATCCGATGCCCAGCCTGTCCATCACGCCCGGGCTGAAGTTCTCCGCTACCACGTCCGCCCAGGAGATCAGCCTCCTGGCCACCTCCACCCCCTTGGGATGCCCCAGATTGAGAGTTATGCCCAGTTTATTGCAGTTCCAGTTATGAAAATAGCCGCCCCGGTTTATTCCGGGCTGGTTGTCTTTGTAGGGCGGGATCGTCCTGGCCGGATCGATGTGCCGGCTTGTTTCCACGTGGACCACCTGCGCCCCGAAATCCGCCAGATATCTGGTACACAAGGGCCCGCTGACCACCCAGGTGAAGTCGGCAATCTTTATGTCACCCAGAGCAGGCATTAGACTACTCCAGCCTCTCTATAGGCCATGATCTGTTCCCGCGGCAGCCCCAATTCCCCGGCGAAAACTTCTTGGTTGTGCTCTCCCAGCAGAGGAGCCCTCATCCTCAACCCGCACCCCGCCTCGCTGAAGATGGCGGGGGGCCCGGGATAGGTGATGGCGCCGCCAAGCTGCGCATGCTCCAGCGTGTGCCAGAATCCCCTGGCTGCAAGCTGGGGGTCGTGCCTGATATCCCCCATATCGGAGCAGGGATACAGGATGATGCGATTCTTCACCGCCTGTTCATAAAGCTCCGCCTTGGTATGATTCCTGAAGAAACGGTCCAGGGCATCCATCATCTCAAGGTACTGTTCTTCACTTATGTCGTCGCTCTGAGGATCGAAGGTGCGCCAGTCAATCTGCTGCATGAATCCCGGGGCCAGTCCCTCGGCAGCCATCCATTTCGTGAGGGCCGCATTGCCCTGCGCCCCAAGGTGGCCGCTGAAGAGGATGAAGGCAACAAAGCCGTCCCTGCAGTGCCATATCTGCCGCTGCAGGGTCCAGCGCACACCCTTGCGCTGCTGGGAGCGGCCCGCCCGTCGCGGGCTGAAGCCGGCCAGGTCCCAGTACTGCTGGTTCTGCAGGCTGATCAGGGCCAGGGCCTGCTGGACCGATACGTCCACCCACTGGCCCTCCCCGGTCAATTGCCTGTGGTGCAGGGCGGTCAGCGTGCCGGCGGCAGCCTCCAATCCGGCATGCAGGTACGACTGCGGGTACCCCAACCATACCGGAGGCCGGTCCTCATCGCCGGTGACGTACATGTAGCTGCTCAACGCCCATAACGTGATGTCAGCCGGCTTGAATTCCCTCCAGGGTCCCGTCTGTCCAAAGCCGGTGATAGAAGTCAGGATTATGCCGGGATTGATTTCGCTGAGGACATCATAGCCCAGACCGATCTCGCTCATATGGCCAGGCCGAAACGATTCGATGACGAAGTCCGCCGTTTCGACAAGCCTCCGAAACAGGGCACGGCCATCTGCCGTTGAAAGATTAAGCGTTATGCCGCGCTTGTTGGCGTTGTAGGCGAACCAGTGAAGACTCTCTTCAGGATGTGGATGGTCCTGGTAGAAGGGGCCCAGCTTCCGGCCGGGATCGCCCCAGGGAGGCTCTACCTTGATGACGTCAACACCAAGATCGCCCAGCAGTCTACCGCACAAGCACCCCTTGTCATCTGTTAGGTCCAGGGCCCGGTAGCCCTCGAGGACGTGAGCCTTCATGACGTGGCTGATTATATATCACGGAGCAAGAGGCACACAAGAAACCATAGCCAATACCCGGAGTATTGACTAACCGTGAAACAACGCGCTAGGATGCAAACAGAAGGGTTGTGGGAGTCCCTACGATCGATATAGTACCGGCGTACTCGCAAGATCAGTCGATGAAGAGTTAGTCACCTTCAGGAGGTTACATGATGAAAGCAGCGCTGCTTTACGGCCCCGGCGACATCCGTATAGAGACGGTCAAGGACCCGGAAATCGGTCCTGATGACATACTGGTCAAGGTCAAGGCCTGCGGCATCTGCGGCAGCGATCTGCACGTGTTCAAGACAGCCGGATTGGAAGCTCTGCAAAACCCCATCATCCTTGGACACGAATTCAGCGGCGAGGTGGCCTCCATTGGAAACAAGGTCCAAGGGCTCAATGTGGGAGATCGTGTCTTCGGCACAGGTTACCGCAATTGCGGCACCTGCCTCTGGTGCCGCCAGGGACAGACCTTTCGCTGCCCCAACCCAACCGTTCCTGGAGAGGGCCTGCCTGGAGCCTTCGCCGAGTATGTAGTCGTGCCCAATCCCATGCCGGGGCAGATGCTTTTTCATATGGAAGAGGGCATGGAATGGGAAGAGGCAGCCATAATTGAGCCCCTGGCCGTCGCCGCCCATGCGGTCCGGCGCGCCCGCCTCGAAACCAAGGACAAGGTAGTAATCCTGGGCGGCGGCATGATCGGTTTGAACATCCTCCAGCTTGCCAGGGCCATGGGCGTTTCCACCGTCATAGTCAGCGAACCTTCCCTCTTGCGCCGCAACACAGCCTCCAAACTCGGGGCCAGCCACGTGGCCAACCCAACACGAGAGTATATCGCTGAATCGGTCGGCACGGCCACCGGCGATGAGATGGCGGACGTGGTTTTCGAATGCTCAGGGACATCCATAGCCCTTAAACAGTCCCCGCAGTTGCTGCGCCCCTACGGCCGGCTCATACAGGTTGGCATGTTCGAGGACGAAATCAAGCTGGAGCCTGAATTCATGAGCCTGATGTTCCAGTTCAAGAACATCACCTGGCGCGGCAGCGGCGGCCAGCGATGGGACATGGCCCTGGAACAGCTTCGAACGGGACAGATCAGGACAAGGGAACTGATCACCAAGCGCTACGGTTTGGATGATATTGGCAAAGCCATGATATCCCAGTTGGATACCGAACTGTCCATCAAGGTAATGATCGTGTTTCCCTGAGTGCTGCAGATCGTGTGCCGTGACGCCTTGCCGCGTGCCTATGCCGGAGGGCAGGCCGGGCCACCCATTCTCTTCCGCTCCATGGCGATCGGCCGACCGGCAGGTACCTGGGCCGGAGCGCTGTGGCCATCATCTCACGGGACCCGATAGACCTTCAGCATCTCCTCGGGCGCGCTCACCACCCACTCCCACATCTGGCGCACCCCCCAAGCCAGGTCCGCCTGCGGTTCATAGCCGATCAGGCTCCTGGCCTTGTGATAGGAACCCCACTCCTTGCCGGGCTGTCCTGCCGGGTCTACGGCAACACCGGGTCTTCGACCCAACTCGCTTTCGATGATGTCGAGCAACTCGCTGAAAGCCGTCATGCGGCCGCTGCACACATTGTAGTAGTAGTCGCCCTTCTTCGCGTCCTGCGCCGCCAGCACAAATGCCCTGGCTACATCCGACACGTGTACATAGTCCCTGGCCTGCTCCGCTGGGTCCCCTTGTACAGGTACATCCCTGCCCCGGTGCAAGCCCAAAGTGAACAGGCGCACTTCGTCCATGTTTGCATGGCTTTCCCTGGACCCATAAGTGCTGTATATGCGAAGGCTATGGGCATCGTAGCCGTAAGTCCGGCTTCCTGCCAGGACCTCGAGTTCCCCCTGTAGCTTGGCCTTGCCATAGGTTACGGCAGGCTGCGGATAGCCTTCCTCCGTGATCGGCAGTCGGCCCTCGGGCAGTCGGCCATACATGGCGGAGGAAGCTGAGTAGAGAAGCTTGGGGACGCCCGCCGCTATACAGGCATGGACTACGTTCCGGGTGCCCAGGACATTGATTTCGAAATCCTCCAGCATGTTGGAGACGCTCCATGGGATGTCCTGGTTTGCTGCAAGGTGAATGACCAGATCAGCATGCCTCAGGGCCCTTACCCAGTCCCCGCCACCATGGCGTATGTCCTGTTCCAAGACCTCAGCATATCTCAACTCCTCGCGGTCCCGGTAGCCTGTCCGAAAGTTGTCGATCACCACGATATGCCCGGAGATGGCGGCGAACTGCCTGACCACCTCCGCACCGATGAAGCCTGCGCCTCCAATTACGATGACCTTGTTTAGCTGTGCCACGACAATGAGACCACGATCGTCCGCCTACCATGGTGGAGCCTGAAAGAGATCAACACTCTTCTCTTTCTCCTTGATGGCTGCGCCGGGCTTATTCTCGATCTCTACCGTGCTTGCCTGAGGACCCTTTTCGCCCTGCTGTTCCGTGAACCTTACTGCAGTACCTATCTCCAAACGGTCAAATTCTCCATGGAGGACGCTGTTCTTGTGAAAGTAGACTTCTTGTCCATCCAGAGTCTTCAAGAACCCGTATCCTTCTTGATAGAATATGCCCGTAACCAGGCCGAAAGCTGAAACATCAGCCTCCATCTCTGTGTACCATTCCCTTTGCTGCTCCCTGAGGTCCTTTAACTGGCGCTCAGCAGCATTGAAAGCCCTGCGCACAATCTTGGGAAGCGGGTCTTGGAGATCGGCCTTGGTTGATACGCGCTCCACTATCAGCTCGTGGCCAGGCGGCACCACCATGTAAATGCGAATCCTGTAGTTTCGACCTACGCGATGGCGCCGGTGTGGTCTCTCCACAGCAACACGGCAACTGATCAGGTTGGATGAGAACTGCTCCAGTTTCTCCGCCTTCTCGCTGATGAGGTCCTCGAGTCCATCAGTCTTCTCAACATCTCGATAAGTGATCTCCAACGGTACTTCCATAACCAGTCTCCTGCCTCCTGTTCTTGTATACTAGTCTAGCATGCCTTACATAGTTCTCAGAGATTAGAGACCAGAAGTGGGGCAACGATCTATACTTCAACAAGCACCTTGCCACCTTCGGATATCACATTGTACATAGTTAGAGCCCTCGGGAAACTGACGATCTTACCCAGGACCTGCTTGGCCCCGGTCCACTCAGTCCAGCGGAGCACTCGGCCATCCTTGAGATCGAACTGGGTGCCGTGTTTGGGACAAACTAAGATGGTACCCACCAGCAGACCATGTGATAACCTGCCCTTCATGTGCGGGCATATATTGTCCATCGCATATATCTTATTACGGATTCTTGCCAGCAATATTTCCCGCTCGCCAATGGTTATGACCTTCATATGCCCTTCATCAAGATTGCTGCTCCCGGAAATGTCCACATACTCGCTCATCATCCTCCTCCGCCGTTCACTCCGGAACCGCATAATGCACATCATAGCAGCCCGAACCAGAAGAAGTTATAAAATGGGCAGAGAAAAAGTTGAAAACTTATCACACTCCAGGCGTACTCTGGAATAGCTCTTGCATCCGGTGCAGATTATCCTGACAGTTTCGCAACCAACTTCTATGCGGCCTGTAACTCTGCCGGAACCTTTCTTAAACCTTTCTAGACCGGCTCTTAACTTCCGAACCTGTAAACTATCACTGGCTAGCTGGAGTGGCGTTCCCGCGGCAGGCGGGAGAGGACACAAACCAAAGTTTGAATTCGGGCAGGGCAACGGCGCAGGATGAGACTGCTCACTGGGGGGTGTTTGAGTGAGTGCCGACTGGTGGTGAGCACCAGTCTTCATTCTGCGACGTTCCCTGACTCGATAACCATACGTTCCTGCCTGACATACTACTCTTCTGTTCCATAAGTCCGGCACTCTCATCACCCCCCTTGCCTCCCCGAGAACACTTAGTCCCAATTGGACTTTGCACCTCCCTTGCTGCATAATCTGGGCAGCAGTACTCGATGCAGGCGAGGTAGACAGCATGTCCAATCTACCGGAAGTCGTCAACTACCTGGAAAACACATTCCAGCGGGAAATCAAAGCCCTGCACATCCAGGACGAATCAGCGGGTTACTTTGCCGGCTTTCCGGCAGGGCTGAATTCGTTACTCAAGCAAGTCTTGCACAGACAGGGTATTCAGTCCCTGTATTCGCACCAACGTGAGGCCTTCGAAGCCATCAGTCGCGGGGAAGATGCGGTTGTCGTCTCCCGCACGGCCAGCGGAAAGACGCTGTCCTTTCTCTTGCCAATCTTGAACGAGTACATGTCCGCTACGGCGCCCTTCGGCGTGCTCCTTCTTTATCCCACAAAGGCACTCTCCCGTGACCAGGAAGGCACACTCGGCAGTCTTCTTAGAGCCGCCATGGCAAACCAGAAGTTGGGCACATTCGACGGCGACACACCCCGGGAAGAGCGCCGGAATATTCAGAGGACCGCGGACTTTGTCATCACCAACCCCGATATGCTCCATTCAGGCATTCTGCCCAATCATAACCGAAGCTGGAAGAGCTTCCTGGCCCGGCTCCGCTACATCGTGGTGGATGAGGTACATACCTACAGGGGGGCCTTTGGTTCCCATGTCTCCAACGTCTTCCGCAGGCTTGTACGCACCTGTGAGATTCACGGCAGCCGGCCGGTCTTCATTTGCTCCTCCGCCACCGTGGGCAATCCGGCAGAACATGTCGAAGCCCTGTTTCACCGCCCGTTCAGAGTCATAGACCAGGACGGAGCGCCAAGTCCCCGCCGGGACGTCTACTTCGTTAACCCTCCCTTGATGCAGAGCCATGGTCTAACGCCTTATCGCAAAGGACCGACCTCAATAACGATCCCCCTGATTAGGGCCGCCTCACGCCAGAATGTGCGCACCATCTGCTTTTGCCGGGCTCGACAGGAGGTGGAGCGACTCTACCGGGCAGTGGTCGATGGACACCCTGAACTGACGACCAAGGTCCAGCCCTACCGGGGCGGCCTGTTGCCCAATGAGAGACGCAAACTGGAGAGGGCCATGTTCGAGGGAAGCCTGAATACCATCATTACCACCAATGCCCTCGAGCTGGGCATAGACATCGGCGACCTCGATTTCTGTATCCTCACAGGACACCCCGGCTCCGTAGCCAGCTTCTGGCAACAAGCCGGAAGGGTGGGCAGAAAGGGTAAACGAGCTGTAGTCGTTTTCGTCGCTCGGGACACGCCCATCGACCAGTACCTTGTTAATCACCCGGAGTTCATTACCAGCGCCCCAATAGAGGAGGCATGGCTCAGCGCAGATAATCCCTACATCATGCTGCAGCATATCCCCTGCGCGGCCCATGAGCATCCCCTGAGGGCTGCGGAGCCGGCCTTCCAAGGACAGGCCTATGCGATGGCCGTCGAAGTTCTGACAGGGGACAAGACACTGGTACCCTATCACGATTGGTATCGCTATGCCCTGGCCGACTATCCCGCACGGGGCGTGAATCTGCGCGGCATGACCGATTACAACGTGGAGATATATTGCGACAGCACCGTCATCGGAGAAATCGATCCCATCGGCGCCCGGGGCAGCCTGTACAAGGATGCCATATACCAGCACCTGGGCCAGCGGTACATGTCCATGGACCTGGACCTTGATAAGAAGCTCTGCCGGGTCGAGAAGGTGAACGTCGATTACTTCACTGAGGCTGTGTGGGAGAACCGCATAGAGATGACCGGCATTGAAGAGGAGAAGTCGCTCCGGCAGGCGGAAATCAGGTTTGGCTACGTTCACGTCAACAAGCAACCGAAACTATACAAGAAGATCCGTGACCGGTCCTACGAGAACATTGGCTACGGCCCCATCACCCTACCCGCTTTCGAGTATGACACTACCGGGTTTTCCCTGCTGCCGCCACCTCACTGGAAGAGCGCCGTCGATGCCATAGACAAACGCTACATGGCCGCAGCACTGTACGGAATGCGTTACTTGCTCAGGCACAGCGCCCCCAGCCTCTGCATGGCAGACATAAACGATATAGAGACCGACGTCGCTCTCAAAACAGAGAGCAACGCCCATCAACCGGCTCACGGCATGCAGGATATACCCGCCTCTTCCATAGAAAGCTGGAAGAGCGCCCTGTACCTGTACGACGCTCATGAAGGAGGAGTCGGCTATGCGGAGAAGATATTCGACAAGATCGAAGAGGCCCTCGGTCTCTGCCGGCGCATCATCGACGAATGCGAATGTGGCACCGGCTGCCCGTCTTGTGTGCCTCCCTTGCCTCCGGGGGTGGAAGGCGAGGAGTTGGAGGACCTTCTCATAGAGTCCAACGCAGCGGTCGCTTGCACGCACAGTCTGCTCCTGGCACTGCTGGAAGGAAGGGTCGTCTCGCCCGAAGTAAGGTTGCTAAGCCGCCCACGACAGCAAACAGGTATTACGTCCGAGGTAGATGAGGAGACCGCCAAATTGAGCGAGCGGCTCAAAAGGGCTTCGCACATTCTGAAGGACAAGAGGGAGCGGCTGCATTGATACGCCAGTCCCTGTTGCACCTGCCTGGAATCGGCCCGAAACGGGCCATCGCCTTACAGCAAGCAGGCATGGATGATTGGCGACTTATCCTGACACAACCGCCCCCAGCTAAGATGGGGGCGGGGACCTGGGCCAGGGTGATGACCGCTGTGGAACGTTGCGAGCAAGCCCTTGCCTTTAACGACTTGCACTTCCTGGTGAAGACCATTGCCAAGAGAGACCACTGGCGCATACTCGCGGAATACTTCGATCAGGCGTCCTACTTCGATATTGAAACGTCCGGACTTGATTATGACAGCTACATCACCACCATAGCATGCTACCATAAGGGCAACCTGCACACCTTCGTCAGGGGCCGGAACCTGGACGACTTCCTGGACCTGCTGGACGAGGTGAAACTGCTCGTCTCCTTCTGCGGGTCCACCTTCGATGTCCCGCGCATCGAATCAGCATTTCATATCCCCAGAATCCCCTGCCCGCATATCGACCTGAGATGGGTCTGCTATTACGAGCAGCTTGCCGGCGGGCTGAAGCTCATTGAGGAGAGGATGAGTATACACAGACCTCCTGACCTGCAGGGTGTGGACGGACACGAAGCTGTCCTCCTGTGGCATCTCTGGGAAAATCAAGGCGACAGGCGGGCTCTGGAGACCCTGGTCCGGTACTGCAGTGCAGATACCATCTCACTCAAGCTCATTACGGCCCGACTTGTAACCGGCAATGGATGCTCCCTTCCGGAAATGCCGGACATTGACAAGGAGCTGCCTTTCAACAGCATCGCCATGGTGAGCCAGGCAGGGCCGGAAGCCTTCCAGAACCCTGTCATGGGAGCGGCAAACCCAGGAGACGCACCGGACCACGAAAGCGAACAGTCGGGCGAATCCTTTGATAGCAAGGCCTTCAGGCGGCTGCAACAAAGCCGGCACCAGAGAAGAGAGACCTATCCTGGATTCTAGCCCGTCCCCGGCTTTCGCTCGACCTGGCTTGCAGCACTCGTATGTCGCAACCACACGATTCGCAAAGCCATGAATTGAAGCCACATTGCCGGCAGGCCGAAGTAGAAACGCTGCAGGAGTCCTCTCACCGTTACGCTCAAGTCAAACACGAAGACTATCGACAGGGCCAGGCTCACCAACACTATGCCAAAGGACATCTTTGAAAACCACCGCCAATGACTGTCGCCGCCGAGGAACCTGGTCAGAGACAGTATGGCCAGCATGAGAGCCACATAGGCAGTCGCTGCCACAGCAGCGTGCACGCCGCCGGTTATCGAGAGCCCACCGGCATCCCGGTTGTCTACAGGGAAGATACCCGCCAGAAATATGCCCAGTCCAAATATCAGTACCGACATGCTGGCAACAAGAGCACTCTTTCCGCCTTCCAAGAATCTGTAAAGGCCCCAACCAAAACTCATCATAAGGAGACCAAATACCAGGAAACCGGCGTTCATAACCTGGGGATAAGGCATTTCGGCGGCACCAAGGCGGCTCATCGTTTGCGTCAGATGGTTGTAGTCGGGGGCCAAGAAAGTAGCTGCTGCAATGAATGCCGCAATCAAGGGCGGTGCGAAGACGCCGCACGCGAGCAGGCATGCAGTGGTCCTTCTTCCTTGCTTCACCGGTCGCTCCCTTTCCTCGGTCCTTGACTCCTCGTCACAATTCGAGCCTCCCCTCCACAAACTTCAAGGATACGAGTGCTCCAAAATCCGGCCCGCTCGAGACAATTGTCCGGCCAGTCTCACATCGACCGGCATGCAGGAACACGCAGCACTTCAGCAATTGTAGCATCGGTGACCTGGAAATCGACGAATAATACAGTACACGGTGTCTGACTGACTGGGCGCATGACGGGATTGTGACCTGATCTGTAACATGACCTCGCTTATGCACAAGCTCCCATCGCCAGGCCCAAGAATAAGTGGGGTGTCTTGGCCCTATCAAGGCTGTACAAGGCCGTGCCTGGGCTACCGGGCTCTTTCATGACTATGGTGCCTGGTATCCCGTTTTCTCGAGGGACGCACCATTCGAAGCGATGACTTCGGAATACCACCGGGCCGAGTCCTTGAGTGTCCTCTTCTGGCTCTGGTAGTCCACGTGAATCAGACCAAATCGCTCCTTGTAGCCCTCGGTCCACTCGAAATTGTCCATGACCGACCAGTGATAATAGCCGGCGATCTCTGCTCCATCCTGCCAGGCTTTCTTCAGTTCCAGCAAATAGCGGTGTGTGAAGTCTATGCGCTGGGGATCGTGTACCTTGCCATCAAGGGCTATCCAGTCGATATTCGACATGCCGTTCTCGGTGATGATGACGGGAAGTCCATATCTTTCCCAGAAGAACCGCGTACCCCAACGCAGCGCCTCCGGCATCACCGGAAAAAAGAAGGCTGTCCTTGCATGTCCCTGCGGCAGGCCCACAATTTCTGGCGAACCATTTTCCCCGGCACGGACCAGCTGGCCGAAATAGATATTCACACCAAAGAAGTCCAAGGGCTGGTTTATAGTCTTCATGTCCCCTTCGCGCACGTCGGGCACGTTCGCCCCGTATAGCTCCCAGCCATCCTCAGGATAGGTACCAAGGAAGATAGGGTCCGCCCACCAGGTATTATTCCAAAGGGTCTTTGAAGGGATGGCGAACATGGCCTGCCTGGCAGCCTCAATATCCGCCCGGCTCTCTGAAACAGGAAGATTGACCACACCCACCGGTGCAAAGCCGATCTTGGCGCGTGAGCCGGTGACGGACCTGATGACCTGTACTGCCTTACCATGGGCGAGCAAGACGTTGTGGGCCGCAGCCAGCGCCTGTGAGACGGCCACTTTGTCCCCCGGTGCGTGAAAGCCGTGTTCAAGACCCAGGCCGACAAAGCACTGCGGTTCATTCAGGGTTATCCAGCGCTCTACGCGGTCTGACAGCCTGTCAACAACAACCCTGGCATACTCCATAAACCAGTCCGGACTATCCCGGTCAAGCCAGCCCCCGCGCAAATACAGCTCCTGCGGATAGTCCCAATGGAAGAGCGTGACGCATGGGGAGATGCCGGCTGCCAGCAACCGGTCAACCAGCCTGTCATAGAAATCAAGTCCCTTGGCATTGACCCGGCCCGTCCCCTGGGGCAGAATACGCGGCCAGCTTATGGAGAAACGGTACGAATTGAGGCCGATCTCCTTGAACAGGCTCACATCGTCTTCATAGCGATGATAATGGTCACAGGCGGTCTGGCCGGACTGCCCGCCGGCGATGGACCATTCCCTGCAACAGAAGACATCCCAAACAGAAGGACCTTTACCGTCTTCGCCGGCCGCTCCCTCTATCTGGTATGAGCTTGAAGCCGCCCCCCATATGAACCCTTGCGGGAAAGACATCCGGCCCTCCTTTTGACGTGCGAGCACTATCCGCGGATGACGCATGCAAGTGGGCCCGGGCACCCTTTTCCGGGATGATCATCCCCGCAAGAACGTGAGGAAATACCGAAGTCCCCACATCATTCTCTTGTTATATTGCTTCAGTCGTACCTGTCTTCCATCGAGACCGGTGGAGTACCGTCCTCGCCCCAACCCCGCTTCTGATAGTAAAGGGACAACAGTTTCGTGAACTCGTGCTGGTCGATGACCTTGCCCGCCATGGGCCCGGTCAACGGCGGTTTAGCCCAGGCCTTGAATGGAAGCTTGTCGTCCAGGCGTGTTGACCCCAACCGGCTGTTTATCAGGCGGGTCAAGTTATAGACTTCGTTGGACAGCTCGAGCAGTTCTTCGAGTGTAGCATCCTTGCCCGTTACATAGCGATAGAAATTCTGGTAGTGCCGTTCACTCAGTCCCAGTTCGATCCAAGGCAGACGGCACACGCCCAGCATATCGAAAAGGGGTCTCACCTTCTGGTGGTAGATGACTATATCTACCTTCTCGTCGTCCGTCCATGACTGGCCCTGTTCGACTTCCTTGGCTATCGTCCAGGCCCTTGTATGATGGGCCCCAATATCCGATGTAGCATAGGCAAGGCCCATGGTGATGCTGGGCCGGCTATCGTACGCCGACTGCTCCAGGCCCTTCACATGGAGCAACAACTGGTCCATCTCAGGCCAGCGCTGCAGTATCTTTTTGGCCCCGCCTGCCAGGATATCGCCAATACCCTGCCGGTAGGCTATCTTGTGTATGAGGCCCAGGATGGCATCCTCGTTCCCCCAGGTAACATCTTCTCCATCGAGATCGGCCAGGGAAAGGACGCCCTTTTCGTACCCTTCGATGACTGCGCCGATTACATTGCCGGTAGATATTGTGTCTATTCCCAGTTCATCGCAAAGCCGGTTGGCGGACAATACAGCAGCGAAGCTATCAATGCCTACATTGGGACCAAGCATTGCACATGACTCGTATTCCGGCCCTTCCACCACCGTTCCAGCGTACTTGCCGGTCTTTACCAGGCACACATTACCGCAACACATGGGGCAACAGAAGCAGGCGCTGTCCCCAATCTTGTAGCCGGCGAGCATCGTGGCACCGTCTATCTGGTGGGCTCTTGCAAATACGCTATCCTTGAAATTATACGTAGGCAGGATTCCCTTCTCGTTGGCATAGGCGATCACGTTCATCAGGCCTTCCTGTTGCCACATGCGAAAGTACTTGTGTTCCTGCATGTAACTGCTGGCCTTATCATGCTCAGCCATCAGGCCATGGAGGTCATGAACGGGAATGTCGCGGTCTCCACGCACGACGATGGCCTTCAAGTTCTTCGAACCCATGACAGCGCCGATGCCGGTGCGGCCCGCATTACGCCCCCAGTCGGCATTCACACATGCGAACCCGATCAGATTTTCACCTGCTACACCAATCACCGCTACCCGGACGGAATGGGTCCCCAGTTTCTCCTTTATCATGCCTTCGGCTTCAAGGCAGCTTTTCCCTTTAAGTTCGGGCATGGCGATGATCCGGGCATCCCCGTTATCAATTAACAGGACCGACAGTTCGGGAGCCCTGCCTGTAACAGTTATTGCATCCAGCCCTGCCTGCCTGATCTCTACACCGAAGCCACCCCCTATGGACGAATCGCCGTAGAGGCCCGTACCCGGCGATATGGCGACAAAGGAACTCTTGCCCGAAGAGGGCACGTACGCACCCGTCAGGGGCCCAGGTGCAATCACCAGAAGATTCTCCGGCCCGAGAGGGTCTATCTTGTACCCATGGCGCTTCAGGTTGTCCCAGACCAATTTGGCACCGAAACCGCGTCCCCCGATATACCTGTCCAGAAAACTCTCTTTCAGGGTCACGCGTTCCAACTTACCCCTGGAGAGGTCGACCTGGAGCATCTTGCGATGATACCCGCTCTTTATGCTCATAGCTCTTCCTTTCCTATCTCGGCGTACCGGATCGTCTTCTTTTCGCCCTTTTCGTAGAATTCGATCTCCTTCATTTGGGTATAACTCAGAATATTGTTCAAACGTTTCGCTTCGCCCAGCGCCGCCACGGGTATCAAACGAAGTGCACCCTTGGGGCATTTATCGACGCATTCAGGTTCACCGTCACACATGTCACACTTAATGGGCCAATCACAGTCATCGTGAGCGTACAAAGCACCAAATGGGCAAGCCTCCACGCATTTGAAACAAGAAACACAATCTTCCCGGATCAATCGCACCACCCCGTCAATCAGGCGCAAGCAGCCCGAAGGACAGACTTGTGCACAGGCCGGGGTCTTGCACTGGCTGCATACGATAGGCATGCGGGTCACGGGCTGGGGGTAAACGTTAAGCACCCTGATGGCGGCTTTCTTGGGGTTGTTTACATTGAAGTGCTTTATAGCACACACCACTTCGCAGATCCGGCAACCGGAACACTGCTCTGGTATTACCGTAAGCTTTTTGGTCACTCTTCCCTCCATATTGCCCGCGTCTAACAGCATCCACGGAGATTCTCGCATATTATAGCAAAACTGCCCAGGGAAGATCAGTTACAGACTGTACAATCCATAACGTAACTCTCCGGCCGCCCTTCACACCGGCCGTTTTCCTGCCAGGTTGACCTCGTGCAGCCTGCGAGCTACCATATACTTCGTTCTCATGCCACGGCGTGAAAGGCCCGAAAACTACAAAGGAGTACGCATGACCGCGAAAAGATACGCATTGATAGAGTCCGTCGACGGCTCGGGCGAAGTCTTTAAGGATGGTAACCAGATAGCCACCGTTAATTACAACCTCCGTACCCGGCAGGAAATCATCCAATCGGAAACCGGCGATACGGCCGGCAGGTTGCTGATTGATGGTGTGGTGATTATGAAGAGTGGCGAGCCCGATCTCTTCGGTCTTGGGCCTCTGGTTTTGCGTACGGAAGACCATCGAGAGGTGACCTTCCTGCCCCTCTTCGGTACGGCCGCCAGCGGAAGCTTCCAGATTAAAGTGTCCGGCAATTTCCGCACGACAGGGAATTAGACGTCTCCTTCCACTCCGGTCCTTCGCCCCTAAATGTAACGAGTTTGTAAGGTTTTGCTTTGCGTTGTTATGACATCTTCACAGGGAGCCAGCCATACTTAAAACACCGGTAGTTAACCTGACAGCGAGTCGATTTGATGAAGACAAGGGCGGCGGGCAATTATCGAAGAACCAAAACACACTCCGGAGAGTTCAACATGTGCATACCCCGCAGACAATACGTGTGTACCGAGTGCGGTTACAATATGCCGGGCTACTGCCCGGATTTCTGCCCGTTTTGCGGGGCTGAAAAAAGAATCTTCATTACCTGGAAGGAATGCTCCACTCTCTTCGATGTGGCCTGCCTCGAAGTAACCGGGAATATCAGCAGGCTCAAGGCTGAGCCGCCTCTGGGTCCGGAACTATCCTCATACTGCATTGACACCGGTGAGTCCACCATCTGGATAGACTGTCCCCCTGCCTTCGATAGCACACTACCGTCCGCCAATCACATAGTCTTCACGCACAACCATCTCCTCGGTGCCGTGAACCTGTACCGCAGACATTTTCACAGCCGGGTCCGTATCCATGCACTGGATTCAGCCAACAGTCTGTGTCGTGGCTTTGCTTTTGACGGTACTTTCCATGACAGCTTTGTCGAAGATGGACTGGAAGCCTTTCACATAAACGGGCATACCCCCGGCTTCACCATCTATATCTATGAACATACCCTGTTTGTGTCCGACCTGGTGCACTTCGACCAGGGCCGGTTGCACCTGAATCTTTTTGGGCCCCAGGACGAGACCGCCAACGCAGCCAAGCGGACCCACCGTATATTGGAATCACGGCGGATAGACCAGGTATGCGGCCACGAGAACGTTGTTCCCTTTGAGTACTGGATGAAGAAGTTTGAGGACATGCTGACCGCCAAGACGCGTGTCTAACCCCCTGCAGCATCATGGAAGCCAGGAAGCTCGGCAAAACCACAGCTGAAGTCCCCGTCCTGGGCATGGGCACCTGGCTGTTCGTCGGTAACCTCCCAGATAACCACGTAGACCACGGAGCCATAGAGTCACTCAGGACAGGTGTAGATCTGGGTATGACACTGATTGACACCGCAGAGTCCTATAGTTTCGGCCATGCAGAGGAGGTGATCGGCACAGCAATCAAGGGCATGCGAGAGAAGGTCTTCATAGCTACCAAGGTCTCCCCGGAGAACTTCTCTTACAGGGATGTTATGAAAGCTGTTCGAGGCAGCCTGCGTCGTCTGAAAACGGACTATATTGACCTGTACCAGTTGCACCGTCCCAATCCATATGTACCGCTCGAAGAGACCATGCGGGCCATGGAGGACCTGGTTGAGCAGGGAGCCGTCAGATACATAGGCGTAAGCAATTTCTCGGTGGACTTGACGAAGAAAGCACAAGCGGCCCTCTCCAAGAACCATGTGGTGGCGAACCAGGTAAGCTACAGCCTGCTTGACCGGGAGATCGAGGACAAACTATTGCCCACCGCCGTCCGGGACCGGATAACCATAATTGCCTACAGTCCCCTGGCCCACGGCCGCCTTATCGACGGAGGAACGGGCAAAACAGTGCTCGAAGACATGGCCGGAAAATACGGCAAGACGCCGGTTCAAGTCGCCCTGAACTGGTTAATAGTCAAGGACGATGTTATCGCCATTCCCAAGGCTTTCCAGATAAACCATCTCCGCGAGGATGCGGCAGCAACCGGCTGGCGAATGGCCCCGGAAGACTATGCATCCCTCAACGAGGTCTTCAGCAAGGTAACCCCGGGTTGGTAATATGGCCCATTTACAGTAGCCGGTCCCTCAGCCAGAGTGACGGCATGCCCGTTCCGGAGAATCAGGAATTTCATTACATCCCCGCTGACGGCTTATACTAATGTTATGACGTCCGATGTCGCCGGCGAACTCCGGCAAGCAGTAGCCCAACTAGGACGCGGGACCATCTACTTCCTGGGCAATGTAGACACTGGTAAGACAACGCTTATAGCCGCACTGGCAAATGATCTGGTAGACCAGGAACCAGTCACCATACTGGATGCGGACATCGGCCAGTCCAGTATTCTTCCCCTTACCATAACGCTCCTGCTCGCCCGCA
>PUNJ01000118.1 GCA_003551705.1 Chloroflexota bacterium
CGCATCAGATACACGGAGCGATAGGATTTACGAAGGACCATGATCTGGAGCTGTATTTCCGGCGGGCGAAGGCAGGCGAGCTGTTCTTCGGCGATGCCGATTATCACCGTGAAATTGTAGCCCAGGAAATCGGGCTCTAGTATGTACTTAAGGAGGGCATAACAAATGGTTGACTACAGCAAGTACAAGTTTGTTAAGGTCGAGAAGAAGGAACGCGTTGCCATTCTGACTCTGAATAACCCGGATGCCATGAACGCCATAGGCAAGGATGAACACCATGAATTGGAGATGGTCTTTGAGGACATGAATGAGGACAATGAGGTCCTTGCCGTGATCCTGACGGGCGCGGGTCGTGCATTTTCGGCCGGCGGCGACATCAACCTAATGATTGAAGGTTACACGGACCATTCCATACGGATCTCCAGTACCAGCGTCAAGCGCATCATTCTCAACCTGCTTTCCATCAGGAAGCCGGTCATCGCTGCCTTGAATGGGGCCTGTGCCGGCCTGGGGGCAACGATTGCGTTGCAATGCGATTTCGTCATTGCTTCGGAGAAGGCACGGATCGGCGATCCCCACATAGGTGTCGGCATTCTCCCTGGAGATGGTGGCGCCATCATTTGGCCGCTTCTTGTCGGCATGTGCAAGGCCAAACAGTTTCTTATGACCGGGGACATGGTGACTGCTGCAGACGCTGAGCGGATGGGACTGATAACCAAGGTTGTACCGCCTGATCAGCTGATGGACGAGGCGTGGGCGTTGGCCAAGAAGATGGCTGAGGGCCCAGCTCTCGCGTTAAGTCTGACGAAGCTATGCTTGAACAAGATACTGATGGACAGGGTCAATCTTCTGTTCGATACAACCATAGCCTACGAATACCATACACTCAACTCGCCGGACCATCTTGAGGCGGCAAAGAGCTTCCTGGAAAAGCGGGCTCCGAAGTTCACTAGCGGAGATACCGACCCATTCGTATTCTAGGTATACAGCGCAAGGTAATTTGTCATTAGTCTTTTATAGGAGGCAGAAAGTGGATCTGGGTTTCAAAGGCAAGACCGTTATAATCACAGGGGGAAGTTCGAATATCAATCGTGCCAATGTTCTGGGTTTTGCGGCAGAAGGCGCAAATGTAGTTATCGCTGACATAGATGAGAAGATGGGACCAAAGGTGGCCGAGGAAGCCAATGCACAGAAAGGCGGCGGCAAGGCCATCTTTGTGAAGACCGACGTAACCAGCTTCGAGTCAGCTCAAGAGATGGTCAAGAAGACTCTTGACGAGTTTGGCCAGGTTGATGTCCTGGTGAATGGTGTAGGCTGGGTGGATTCTCCCTGGGGCCTGTTTATGGAACAGACCCGCGAGACATGGACGAAAATGGTCAACCTCAACTTCTGGAGCGTTGTCAACTGTACCAGAGCGGTGCTTGAACCGATGAGCGGTCGCAAATACGGGAAGATCATCAACATCGGATCAGAGGCTGGCAGGCTGGGAGAGTTCAGGCAGGCCCTGTATTCGGCTACGAAGGGCGGGGTCATCAGCCTGACAAAAGCCCTGGCCAAGGAAGTTGGTCGCTATAACATAAACGTCAACTGCGTCTGCCCTGGCGGCGTTATTCCTGAGAAGGCTGAGCATGTATCCGAGTTGAGCATGACCCAAGGTGTTACTCAGGAGAACATGCCTGAGGAAATGAAGGCCAAACAGGTGAAGATGTATCCGATCGGTCGCATGGCTGTTCCAAAAGACGTGGCTAATGCAGTAGTCTTCCTGGCGTCTGATGCCGCGTCATTCATACACGGCCAGACACTCAGCGTGAATGGGGGCTATAGCACGCTATAATTGGGGCAATTAAGGCCCATCGTAAGGGATAAACGTGATGCGGCAGGAAAGCAGTATGCTTTCCTGCCGTTGAATACCGGAGGCAGGGTGTGGGAGAAATTAAGAGCGCCTGGGAACTTGCCATGGAGCGGGTCGAGAAACTGGGCAAGGTCTCGACCGAAGAGCTGAGGAAACAGGAAGAAGAGAAACGAAACACCATCGGGCAGGTCCTGGCAGACAAGTACCTGGGTGGCCTTGCACTTTGGCAGCTTCAAATAGATCTCGACAAAATTGCACCACAAGAGCGGGTTTGTATTCGGGCCGTCATGCTCTCGAAGTTGGTGGATGCCATAGAGTTGGGTAACGATGAGGGGATGAACAGGGTCCGGGATGCCGTTTGCTCTCTCAATGCAGGCCAAGGTCACACCGAGGGGTTTTTCCAGGAAATGGCAGAGGTTTTTGAATCATTTGACTCCGCAAGAGACAAAGAGAGTCGCTCTATTGAGGCAGCTGCCAGGGAACTATTGCACCAATTACGAATTTCAGGAACCGCAATATCCGGAGTAAACCCGCGTGTTATAACTGAGTGGCGAAGTACTCTGGATGAACAAGCCCGGCCATTCAGGGAAACGCTTGATGGTATAAAGGGCCGGCTCAAGGCGATGGTTGGGTAGGCCTCACAGGCGACGGTATTGTGCGGCTTTGGTACGGGATTGCTCGTGCCCTCAAATGGAAGAAAGGAGAAAGTATGGAGATAAAGAAGGTAGGCGTGGTAGGATGTGGTCTAATGGGTTCCGGGATCGCTGAGGTCTCAGCCCGTTCAGGCTACGAAACCATGGTCTTGGAAGTCAATCAGAACTTCCTTGACAAAGGACTGGCTTCGATCAAGGCTTCCCTAGACAAAGCTGCGAGCAAGGGGAAGATGAGTGAACAGGACAGGGAAGCGACATTGGGAAGGCTGAAGGGGACTATCGATGTAGGGGACTTCAAGGACCGCGATCTTGTCATAGAGGCTGTTATTGAAAACATGGACGAGAAGAAAAAGGTCCTGGCCTCGGTCGACAAAGTATGCCCCCCACATGCCATATTGGCCAGCAATACTTCTTGCCTTTCCATTCTCCAGATGGCGATGGCTACAGGGCGCCCAGCTCAGGTCATCGGTATGCATTTCTTCCAGCCTGTTCCTGTCATGGCCTTGGTGGAGATAGTAAAGACCATTGTATTGACTGACGAGACGGTAAAGGCTGCCGAGGCTTTCAGCAAGTCTCTGGGCAAGCAGGTCATTTTCGCCAAAGACACCCCGGGGTTCCTGGTAAACCGGCTGGGCTTTCCATTCATGATGAACGCGATACGCATGCTGGATGAGGGTTGGACTACTGTGGAAGAACTTGACCGTGCCTGGATGATGGGCACCAACTCACCCATGGGACCATGCACGTTAATGGACTTTGCCGGGCTTGATACGATGTACTCGATGGCTTGTGCCATGTACGACGAGTTCAAGGACCCGATCTATGCTCCGCCGCCGTTGCTGAAGGCTATGGTCACGGCCGGCATGTATGGAAAGAAGAACGGTAAAGGTTTCTACAAGTACGATTAGGACGGACTTGCAATCTTGCCGACCAAAAGCGTAGACCCTCGAGAAGGGTCTACGCTTAAGATTATACGGTTACTGTTTGCGAGTATAGTGTCTGCCTTGCTGTAGAATATAACTGGACGACGAAAAATGCGTATTCTGGTCACCAATGACGATGGTATAGAGGCTCCTGGTCTTTGGGCGTTGGCAGCCGAACTGGCACATATTGGGGAAGTGGTCGTCTTTGCTCCAGACAGGGAGCAGAGTGGTGTGGGTACGGGAATAACGTTGCATAGGCCGGTTCGCCTTTTCGAAGTTGAGCCGGGTGTACCTGGCATTAGAGCATACAAAGTCGAAGGTACTCCCGGGGACAGCGTGATCCTGGGACTTGACACGGTATCCGAGGTAGCCCTGGTAGTCTCGGGTATCAACAGGGGCGCCAATATGGGTGATGATGTTCTCCTGTCAGGTACGGTGGGTGGGGCCTTGCAAGGTTACCTCAGAGGGTTGCCATCCATTGCCGTATCCGTGGAATATGCAGGCGAGATGCGTTTCGAGGTAGCAGCCAAGATGGCCAGGGTGCTGGGCCGAAGAGTTGGTGAATCGTCCAAGACCGGCATGTTGCTGAACGTGAACATTCCCAACCTTCCTTTGGATATGGTCAAGGGCATTGTGGTAACCAGAGTCGGCAAGGGAGGCTATAGCAGTGCAATCCAGATGGGCTACGATGGTAGAGCTGACAATTACCGCATAACCCTGGGGCCTCCTAAGTGGGACCTCGAAGAAGGAACAGACATGCATGCCATCCAACACGGTCTCATCTCCATCTCCCCCCTGCAGGGGATGCTCAAGAGTGCCGACTCCATCCCCTTTCTCGATGGTTCGCTGCCCGGCCTTGGTAGCGAGCTTAGGGCCTGAAGTGATAGACTTATAGGCGCTTCGGAGCCGAGACCTAACAACCTCTTCTGCGCCGGATCTTGCGCATTGGCAGGTAGCTGGCAGGACTGTGGTGTTGTTACTGAAGTTTTGTGGTGGCCGGGCAAACATCAGGGTGTATGAACACTGACAGCGGGGGGCCGGACAGACCTGCCATCGTCGAGAAGACTTACGATCTTCCTCGCCGGGAGGTTGTGCTCACTATGGCAGGCGTCATGCTGGCCATGTTCCTAAGCTCCCTGGACCAAACGGTAGTCGCCACGGCAATGCCCCGCATAATAGCGGACATTGGAGGATTCGACCGCTATACCTGGGTCACAACAGCGTACCTTGTGAGTTCCACGGCCATGATGCCCATCACGGGGCGGTTAACAGATCTTTATGGTCGTAAGTGGTTCTACGTTTTCGGCATAGCCTTATTTCTGGCGGGGTCGGTCCTATCCGGGCTGAGCCAGAGTCTCAACCAGCTTATCATGTTCCGTGCCCTGCAGGGTATTGGCGGCGGTGTCATGATGGCAAATGCTTTCATTGTCATTGGTGACCTCTTTCCTCCTGCGGAGAGGGGCAAATACCAAGGCCTGATTACGGCAAATTTTGGACTGGCATCTATCATGGGCCCGCTATTAGGCGGGTTCATAACCGACACCCTGTCATGGCACTGGGTGTTCTTCATCAAACTCCCGTTGGGAATTCCCATAATAATTCTCTTCATCAAGTTCTTCCCTGAAGCTGATCGGGGCCAAACGAAACCTTCCTTGGACATTCCGGGACTGATGGCGCTGATGCTGTGTGTGGTACCACTAATGCTTGGCCTGTCCTGGGGTGGAGTACAGTATGAATGGAGTTCGGTCCACGTAATGGCGTCGCTGACTATCGGGGTTTGCATGGGTATGATATTCATATTGATCGAAGCCCGTGCCAAAGAACCCATTATTCCGTTGAAACTCTTTCGTAACCGGACGGTAACCCTGATTCTCATCATAAGCTTTCTTGCCGGATTTGGAATGTTTGGAGGAACGATCTTCCTGCCCCTCTTTTTCCAGGGCGTACTGGGATTGTCGGCGACACAAAGCGGCAGTTTCTTAATGCCTATGATGGCAGGCATGGTCGTAGCCAGTATCCTGTCAGGTCAGGCATTGTCCAGATTGGGCGGCCACTACAAGGCCCAAACTCTTATAGGTCTGATTGTTATGGGCGTAGGCATATTTCTCCTGTCTCGGATGTCTACGGACACAAGTTACGGTACGGCTACGCTCAACATGGTCGTCGCCGGTATAGGGATTGGTACCGCCCTGCCGCTGTTCACCATCATCGTACAGAACGCCGTACCATACAATATCATGGGGGTGGCTACCTCGGCAGTGCAATTTTTCCGACAGATCGGGATCACTCTTGGTCTGGCAGTAATGGGTGCCCTGATGGCCAGTCGCTACGCTGCGCGTGTCCCTGGCCTGATTACCGATGAGGTCCGGCAAGGACTGCCTGCCGAAGAAATATCGGCAATGATCGGCAATCCACAGGCGTTGATGGATCCTGAAGCTCTAGCCAACCTGAGGGATGGTCTCAAGCATCTTGGACCGCTGGGAGAGGAGCTCCTGGAGCAGCTCATTTTCGCTCTGAGGAAATCGCTGTCCATGGCTATAAGTGATGTGTTCTTAGTAGGAATGGCCCTCGTGGCTGCGGCTGTACTGCTTACGGTCTTTCTCAAGGAGATTCCACTGAAGAAGCGATAGCCGTTAACCAGCCGAATATCCGCTTACCTGTACGATAAAAGCTTCTATTAGACAAGTCCGGTATGCCGTTTGCTTTCCCCGGTTTAGGCGTGTTAACCTGTTATTGACATGGAATTGTTCAACGTTGTCACGCGTGAGGAGGCCTGGGCTCGCCTGGAACCATACATTCTTCCTGTGAACCGGGCCCAAGTCATAGCTGTGGAAGAAGCTCTGGGCAGGGTTGCCGCCAAGGATGTCACCTCTCTTGAGAATGTTCCGAGCTTTCCTCGCTCAGCCATGGATGGCTATGCAGTGCGTGCTGAGGACACCTTTGGTTCATCGGAAAGCCTGCCCTCGTGTTTGACTGTGGTAGGAGAGGTCCGTATGGGGGCTCAGGCTGACATCGAGGTGGGTCCCGGGCAGGCGGCGCTTATTCACACGGGTGGGATGATGGCCAAACAAGCTGATGCCGTCGTCATGGTAGAGAATGCTCGCATAGTAGACACTGAAACAATTGAGGTGGTAAGAGCAGTGGCAAGGGGTGAGAATGTGCTTCGGGTAGGTGAAGACGTCAAAGAGGGCGATATTGTTATCGCTGCCGGATCTGTGGTCCGGCCGCCGTCCATCGGTGTAATGCTGGCCGCCGGCATAACCCGTATAGAGGTATTTGACCGGGTCAGGGTGGCTCTGATATCGACCGGAGACGAGCTTGTGCCACCTGACACAAGGCCGGGTCCTGGACAAATTCGGAACACAAATGCTTATTCACTGGCTGGTCTTGCTGTGGAGGCGGGAGCCGATCCTGTAAGAATGGGCATTGTCAAGGACCAGAGAGAGCACCTTCTGGCTACCTGCCAAAGAGCAATGCAGGAAGCTGACATAGTGGCGGTTACGGCTGGAAGTTCGGTTAGTACCAGGGACCTGACGGCCGACGTAATTCAAGAGCTGGGTAGTCCGGGAGTCCTGGTACACGGTGTGTCCATCAGGCCCGGCAAACCTGTGATACTTGCCTGTATTGAGGGTGTGCCTTTTTTTGGCCTGCCGGGTAATCCAAGTTCGTGCATGATTACGTTCAGTTTGTTTGTCACGCCCGCCATACAGAAACGTGGCGGCTATGATCGCCTGCCAGGGTGGCATCATTTGCAGGCAAAGCTTACTCGCAATGTACCTTCCGTGTCCGGTCGAGAGGACTACGTCACGGTGAAGTTGATCGAGAAGGATGGCGAGGTGTGGGCCGAGCCCCTTTTTGCGAAATCGAACTTCTTGTCTGCCATGAGAGAGGCGAATGGTGTAGCTCGAATACCACTAAACAGGGGAGGCCTGTCCGAAGGCGAGGATGCCTTTGTCAGGTTGCTGTAGGAGTAAGGCATGAGTGGTCCGGGCACTGATAGAAAATTCTATCTGGAAGACATGCCTCTGGAAGAGGCCCTAAGCCGTTTCCTCAGCACATGCCAAGGGGCTGGTAGGGCGGCGAACCTGAGTAATGAATTTGTGCCCCTCGAAGAGGCGCTGAACAGGGTGACCGCTGTGCCGGTTTGGGCAAAGAAAGCTTCGCCTCATTACAATGCTGCGGCAATGGACGGGGCAGCAATCCGGTCTGAGGATAGTGAGGACGCTACGGAGTCGGCACCCGTACGATTGAAGATCGGTGAGCAAGCCCAGTGGGTAGACACAGGTAAACCGATTCCCGCCGGGTTCAACGCGGTAGTGATGATCGAACACATACAGGCAGACGAAGGCCACATTGAGATCATGTCCCCCGTTGCGCCGTGGCAGCACGTGCGAGTAGTAGGGGAGGACATTGTCCCTTTTGAGCTGCTGTTATTGCAGGGTCATGTGATAAAGCCTGTGGATTTGGGTGCTCTGGCCCAGGGTGGGGTAACAGAGGTTGAGGTCAGGCGCAGACCAAGGGTGGCCATAATTCCTACAGGATCAGAACTCGTGATGTTGGGGACCCCGGTCGGGCCGGGCGACATCCTGGAATCGAACTCTTTCGTACTAGCGGGACTTGTGAAGGAATGGGGCGGCGAACCCACCAGGTTTGGTCCTGTGCCTGACGAATATGAAAGGCTGGCTGACCTTTTTCGTTCAGCGGCGGCTGACTATGACATCATAATCAGCAATGCTGGGGTATCTGCGGGACGGCGTGATTTTACCGCATCGCTGGTGTCTGACCTTGGCCGCCTCCTGGTGCATGGTGTGGCCATCAGACCTGGTCATCCAGTAGTACTTGGCCTGATCGATAACAAACCTTTCATCGGCACGCCTGGTTATCCAGTCTCGGCGGTGCTAACGATGGACCTTTTCGCCAAACCGCTGATTAGCAGTCTGCTGGGTGTGGATACCCCTGTACGCCGGAAGATTCAGGCGGTAATAACGCAGAAGGTATTTTCACCCATGGGTGACGACGAGTTCTTGCGTATAAAGATGGGCAAGATCGGGGACAAGTTCGTGGCTACACCGCTGCAGCGCGGCGCTGGTGCGACAGCGTCTTTGCTCAGGTCCGATGGCCTGGTCAGGGTGCCCCGGGGTTCAGAAGGTTTCCAGGCAGGTCAGCTTGTCTCGGTTGAGGTCCTGCGCGACCTGGAAGAGATAGAGAATGCCATAGTTGCCATTGGAAGTCATGACATGTCCCTGGAAGTCCTGGCCAAGTTCTTGCGTGCTCGATGTCCCGGCAAGACGCTTTCGTCTTCCAATGTAGGCAGCATGAGCGGACTCGTGTCATTGAAGAGAGACGAGGCCCATATTGCCGGCGCCCATTTGCTGGATGAGGAGACAGGAGAATATAACATACCTTATGTAAGGCGTATGCTTGACGGGCGACCGGTGGTAATCGTTAACCTTGTCTATCGAGATCAGGGTCTTATGGTGGCCAAGGGCAATCCGAAGAACATAAGTAGCCTATCGGACCTGGCGAGAGTAGATGTTTCTTTTGTAAACAGGCAAAGGGGAGCAGGGACGAGGCTGCTTCTGGACTACAAGATAAGGGAAGAGGGCTTGGACTCTTCACAAATAGATGGTTACGACAGGGTGGAGTTTACGCATTTGGGCGTTGCCACTGAAGTGAAGACGGGAATAGCCGATACCGGGTTGGGGATTATCGTTGCTGCAAGGGCCTTGGGCCTGGATTTCGTACCTTTGGTACGAGAACGGTACGACCTGGTGGTCCCGCGAGAGTATTACGAGAGTGAAAAGCTGAGACCCATTCTCGACATGCTGCATGAAGAAGACTTCAAGTCAGAACTCGCGGCACTGGGTTACCATGTCGAGGATACCGGTCGGGTTATGGCTGAGCTTCCAGATTAGCCCGGTGAATGTTCGTTGGAAGGCTCCATCCATCTCTGTATCCAGGAGGTTGGTTGGGAGTGTTTAATCGATGGATTTCAAAATTCGATGGTATAATCTATTCGTTACCGCATACGCGAACCCTACGCTATGAAATACCTTGATGAATACCGCGATTCTCATCTTGTCCAGGGCATAGTGCAAAGGATCCACAGGCATTCCAGGAGGAAAGTACGCTTCATGGAATTCTGCGGAAGCCACACTACTTCCATAATGAAGAACGGTCTTCGGCAGTTACTGCCGCCTAACATACGGATGGTTTCCGGTCCTGGTTGCCCGGTCTGCGTCACGGACAATGCAGACCTTGACAAGGCGATTGCCCTGGCAGGCGTGCCTGGTGTGGTATTGTTGACTTTTGGCGACATGATGAAGGTGCCCGGCAGTCGCAGCAGCCTGGAAAAGGCCAGAGCGGAAGGGGCGGACGTACGAATCGTGTATTCGGCCCTGAACGCATTGCAGATCGCCCGCGATACTCCATGGAGGCCGGTAGTGCTTGTTGGCATTGGTTTCGAGACGACGGCACCTACGATTGCCGCCTCCCTATTGCAGGCCCAGCACGAGGGCATTGAGAACTACTTTGTCCTATCCTTACATAAAGTATGCCCGCCGGCCATACAGTCCCTTCTTGAGTTGGAAGGTGTGCAACTCCAAGGCTTGATATGCCCCGGCCACGTTAGTGCCATTACTGGATCTCTGGCATGGGACTTTGTAGCTGACAGATACCATGTACCGTGTGTGGTAGCCGGGTTCGAGCCCATGGACATTCTGCAGTCGATCAATATGCTTGTGGAACAAGTGGAGAGAGGCGAATCGAAGGTCGAAATAGCCTATCGGAGGGGTGTTCGCCGGGAAGGCAATCCGAAGGCGCTCGAGCTTATGGACATGGTGTTCGAGCCGAGTGAAGCAAGATGGCGCGGCCTCGGTGTTGTGCCGGGGAGCGGTCTTGCGCTCAGGGAAGCGTTCGCACGTTTTGATGCCGGACTGGTCTTTGATATCGACGCCGGCCCGACAATGAGTCCAGCAGGCTGTATTTGCGGTGCCATTCTCATGGGAGTCAAGGCTCCGCCGGAGTGCAGGCTCTTTGGCAAGGCTTGTACTCCAGCCGCTCCGGTGGGACCGTGCATGGTCTCGTCTGAAGGCAGTTGCTCTGCGTATTACTTGTATGGAGAGGCCTGTGTCTGAAAGGATACTGCTGGCCCATGGTAGCGGCGGTAAACTGGCCCGGGAACTGGTGGAAGGCAGCATCTTGAGTGAACTGTCGAACCCGTTACTTGCCCGCTTGGATGATTCTGCAGTTTTGGAGGTGAGTGGGAAACTGGCCTTCACGACGGACAGCTATGTGGTCAACCCGATTTTCTTCCCCGGAGGTGATATAGGCAGGTTGGCTGTATGTGGTACCGTGAACGACCTGTCAATGATGGGAGCAGTACCACTTTTCCTTAGTCTTGCGCTGATACTGGAGGAGGGGTTGGCCAGGGATGATCTGGTGGAAATAATAAAGTCTGTGAAACAAGCTTCGGAAGAATCCGGGGTAAGCGTGGTCACCGGTGATACCAAGGTTGTCGGGCGGGGTAGCGCAGATAAGCTGTATATCAATACGGCAGGCATTGGAGTGGTAGCCGGAGACGTTGAGATTTCGGGGTCAAGGGCCCGGCCTGGGGACCGGATTGTGATTAATGGACCCATAGGGGACCACGGCATGGCTGTATTAAGTAGTCGTGAAGGCTTCTCATTTTCCTCGCTTCTGAAAAGCGATTGTGCCCCTCTCAATGGACTGGTGGCCGACATGCTGGCGGTGAGCAGGCGGATCAATTGCCTCAGGGACCCTACCAGGGGCGGTCTGGCAACAACTTTGAATGAGATAGCCGTTCAGTCTGGCGCTGGGATCATTATCGACGAAGCCAGGATTCCTGTACGTGACGAGGTGCGAGCTGCTTGTGAAATGCTGGGCTTGGATCCCCTTCATGTAGCCAATGAGGGCAAACTTGTTGCTGTGGTCGATGCAGAAGATGCAGAGGTTGTTGTAGAGCGAATGCGTGCGAACCCATATGGAAGGGAAGCTGCAATAATAGGTGAAGTTGAACCAGAGCGGCCGGGCAAGGTAGTTATGAGGACGAGGTTGGGGTCCTCGCGGATTGTGGACATGCTGGTGGGAGACCCGCTACCCAGGATCTGTTAGATGGAAAGGTCGTGCTCCAGATTTAGCACGATATCGAACCATTATTGTATTTTCCTAGATCGTTCTGCTACAATAGAGAGGTGAGTTTAAGGCAGGCTAGGCACGAGGTTTTAGGCCCTTTTGTCCTCGCTTGGTAGGCTAGCAGCAGTCCCCCCACATGCTCATTTGCCTGCACTAGCCTGCCTGCTCCGTTAAATTGGATTGTTCCCACTACTAATTGGACTTCGACCGTGGTTCGAGGTCATACAAGAAAAAGGCCGTTCCCTAACCAGTTAGCAAGGCAATTGAACCACTTTGCTTGCCATTTGTCAACACTTGACAGAGTTTCGCTTAAGGGGGTGACATATTTTCAATTGTCGTTTAAAATATGTCATTCGCAAGCAGGGCTAATATATATTCCCTGGAGGTGTAGTATGGTTGGACAGGTTAAAGGCCACGTCGGCGAGAAGATTATGGAGTTGATGGCCAGTCTGGGACTGAGCCAGGCGGACCTTGCTCGGGAAACGGACCTGCCTGCGGCGACCATCAGTCGGATTGTTTCAGGCCAGCGGACGAATCCAAGGCTGGAAACCTTACAGCGCATAGCCAAGGCATTGAAAGTTCCTGTTGATTATCTGTGTAGTAGCCGGACCGGTCAATTGGACGAGCTTGTGGACCCGGAGATTGAGCTTTTTTTCAGTAGCGAGTGGCATTGTCTGCCAGAGGATGAAAAGGACTGGGTGAAGCGCGTAATAAGGATGGTCCGGGAGAGAAGAGATGCAAGGCGGACGGATGGGGGAGGGTCATGATTTCGAGAAAAGACTTGCGCAAATATGAAGGCATGGAGCCGGAAACTATAGCCCAAGTTGAGGGTCTCGAAGTCATGGAAGTGGATGATATGCCGCCGCGCCTGGAGGATATCCTCTGCCTGGGGACGATCGTAATACGCCGGGCTATCTGTCCAGCAGAGCGGCGATGGCGCATCGCGCACTGTCTGGGTCATCATTTCCTGCATCGGGGCAAGGGGAGGGCCCGATACCCTGATAAGGTGATCTTCAATCCCAGGGAAGAGAGAGAGGCAGACGTATTTGCCGGCTATTTGATAGGTTCGCTGCTTGCTCCTCAATGGATACATGAGGTGTATTGGACTATGGAACCGTGGAAGATGGAGCCCTGGGAACTCATGAAGGCCATGCAAGAGGGCTTCTATCATATCCAGGAGAAGGAAAGCCTGGTCTAGTATTGAACATGTGACGTTTCGCGCCTCGCAACTGGGCGTGACTTGCTCCAATCTTCTACATATGCAAGGTTGACGCTTGTCTTCGTTTGGGCGTATAATGTGACCATCGCTTACGATCAAGAAAATCAGCGCGAATAGGCATCCAAGGCGAGCTAGCAGGCGTGAGGAGGCGTCTTTTTTTTTGATCTTTTCTAGGAGGTTATCGTGCCCAGACCACTTGATGGAGTAAAGGTGCTGGAATGGGGGATCTTTCATGCCGGCCCAGGGGCGACAGCAATACTGGCCGATCTTGGGGCGGAAGTTATAAAGGTGGAACAACCAGGCGAGGGTGATCCAATACGCAAGCTCTCGCATTTTGGGAAGGCTTGTGTCACCCATAATGGCAGGAGCCTCTTTTACGAAGGTGCTAACCGGCATAAGAGGAACATAACTATTGACCTGAAGAACCCAAAAGGCCGTGATCTAGTCTACCGATTAGTCGCAAACTCCGATGTATTCCTGACCAATATACGGCGCAACGCAGTCGTCAAGTTAGGGATGACTTACGAAGTACTGCGTGAGATAAATCCCAGTCTTATATATGCGGTGGTTTCCGGCTATGGACCACGCGGACCGGAGAGCCAGCAGGGAGCTTTCGACTTTCACGGGCAAGCACGCTCTGGAATGATGTACTGCATGGGCGAACCGGAAATGCCTCCTCTTCTGGTCCATTTCGGAGTGATCGATCAGGCTACTTCGATCATGGCTAGCCACGCTATATTGAGTGCGCTCTATGCAAGAGAGCGCACAGGTAAGGGCCAGGAAGTGCACGTATCTATACTGAGTTCGGCTCTGTTTTTACAGTACTTCAACGTCATGAACGGGATGATCATGGGCCAACCGGTACCCAGACATGAGCGTTTATCGACGGACGCTTTGCGTAACTACTATCGTTGCAAAGATGGGAAGTGGATTTGCGTAACCGTCTCTTATCAGATGTCTGCCTGGGAGGGATTCTGCAGGGCGATTGAGCATGAAGAGCTGGCATCCGATGCCAGGTTCATGACCAGGGAATCGCGATTTGAGAACTGCGAGGATCTGATTGCACTTCTGGACGCGATGTTTGCCACCCGGACGCAAGCGGAATGGCATGACATTTTTGTCAAAGAAGGCATTTTCGCCACCAAGGTTAACAGCCCCATGGACCTGAACAGTGACGAACAGATACTGGCTAATGACTACCTGGTGGAGTATGACCACCCGTTTTTTGGAAGGAGCATGCTGCCGGGCTACCCGGCGCATTTCAGCGAGACGCCTGCCGACACACGCGGTCGCGCTCCGGAGCAGGGCGAGCATACCGAAGAAGTATTGAAAGAGTTGGGTTGTTTCAGCGAAGCCGAAATAGCGGAGTTAAGAATCGAAGGGGTCATCTAAAGAGGATTATCAGGCGACACCCCAAGCGTACGTGAACTATCTGCTATCAAAAAAGCTAGTCTTGTCCGCGACCTATTTAGTCCGCTTCGTCCCAACCCTGCAGGAAGGCCGGCGGAATCTCTGTTGTCACTCTTAGTCTACCGGCGAAATCCTGGCAAAGTTTGATGAAATTGCAGAACTCGTCTACGTCCTTGAACTTGGCGGACGCGCCTGTGTCGCAGAAATCGACATGTATGTGGTTGTTCAAACACTGACGAAACAATACATCCATAATCGAAATCCTAACTAGTGGTTTTAGCAACCATTTATAATAATTTGAACCTGCTCTCTCAGGCCACTCACAGACCCTCGTTGCAGGTCCCACTTCTTTACAAAGTCTATGGCGACTATCATACCACAAATACGTAACCAAAGTAATAGTAATTTGCAGGTTTTTAGCACGAATTTCACCATATTTATGTTTGATTAATTCGCCGTTAATGCCTGGATTGGCGTTAACCTGACTTTGCGGTCCTTCGCATATGAGGAGCAGGCTGGCTTCGCAGTAAGGCACAACGGGCAATGCCTAACTTACAGCATGACTGGGCGGTATCCGGGGAGCAACTGGTAGACGTTTCTTGCGGGCCCGGTCCCACTTTGCTCTTGGTTGTTGTCGTTGCAGCACTCCTCCGGCAAGTGCAAGACCAAGTCCAAGAATGCTTGTGATGGGCTCAGGAAATAGTATGAGGCCCACCACAACAAATAGCAGGGGATTTCTGTTTGCTTTCGACATAGTTTCCGCAACCAGAGGTGATGTGGTTCCATAATAGCTGTTCTTGCAGGCTGCTGTATGTTCCTTTGGTATCCGAATCACCGGTCTTTGGTATCCTTCTTCTGGGTGCTGGCACTTCCTCTTGGCCAGGATTTCGAGCAATCTGTGCCTGAGTATTGGAGCTTCCATATAAAGCGATCTCAAAACAAGGGCCGGAAGGTATAGCTTATATAGGCCAATGTTGGATATAATAATGCGACGTGGAAGAGGGGGAGGAATCAGGAGTATCGAGGAGACCAAATGAGCAAAGCCGTAGGTATTGATCTAGGTACTACCTATAGTCTGATAGCGACGATGCAAGGCAGCGAGCCTGTCATAATTCCAGTGGCTGAAGGCGGGCGACATCTTCCCTCGGCTGTCGCCCTAACCAAGGGTGGGGAACGAGTGGTAGGTGACCTGGCGAAGCGGCAAGCGGTGCTCAATCATGAAAACACTGTTCATGGTATCAAGCGGCTCATGGGGTGCCGTTACAGCGAAAAGACCGTGGACACGGATGTCAAACGACTTCTTTACAATGTGGTCGAGGGCGACGAGGATAACATAAAGGTGATAATGGGCGGCCGGAGCTATGCTCCCCAGGAGATCTCAGCGATGATCTTGCGGCGTCTGCGTATGGATGCCGAAGCCTATTTGGGAGAGCGGGTTACGGACGCAGTGATAACCGTGCCGGCCTATTTTAACGATAGCCAGCGCCAGGCTACCAAGGATGCTGGGACCATTGCCGGGTTTAACGTGTTGCGCATCTGTAGCGAACCGACGGCAGCGGCATTGGCTTATGGGTTGCATAAGGAAGAAGGACGGGTTATAGCTGTGTATGACCTTGGTGGGGGTACTTTCGATTTATGTATACTCGAGGCAGGCGGGGGGTCGTTCCGCGTGAAGGCGACAAACGGGGATACCCACCTCGGTGGGAGCGACTTCGATGATCGCATTGTGAAGTGGATGTGCGACGCATTTCAGAAGGAAAGCGGGGTCGATCTGAGGCAGGACAAAATGGCCTTGCAGAGGGTGCGTGATGCAGCGGAAAAAGCAAAGCACGAACTTTCCAGCCTGGAGGAGACCGAGGTAAACTTGCCGTACATAATCTCGGATAACAGCGGTCCCAAACACCTGGTCATGCCTGTTGCTCGTGAACAGATAGAGCGGCTTGTTGCCGATCTAATAACGGAGACTCTGAATTGCTGCCAGAGAGCACTGGTAGATGCACGGTTGCGTCCGGAACAGGTCGACGAAGTACTCCTGGTCGGCGGTTGTACCCGCATGCCCAAGGTACAGGAAGAGGTGCGGAAGTTTTTCGGTAGCGAACCTCGCAGGGGAATCGATCCTGACGAGGCCGTGGCCCTGGGGGCGGCCATTTATGCCGGCATGCTCTCCGGGGAAGTGACAGACATAGCCCTGATGGATGTGACACCTCTCACATTGGGGGTCAGGACTGTGGGCAACGTGGCGACCCCCATTATACCCCGGAGCACGGTCATTCCAACAAGCCAGAGCCGGTCATTCTCAACCGCTACGGATATGCAGCGCAGTATCGAGATACTGGTATATCAAGGTGAAAGCAAGATTTTCGATGCTAACCGCTTGTTGGGCTGTTTCAATCTCAACAACCTCCCTCCGGAGCCAGCAGGATCTGTGAAGGTTGAAGTGAACTTTGCCATTGATGAAAACGGTATCCTGAACGTTAGCGCCATTAATAAGAACACGGGTACGGCCAGAGAGATCACCATCAAGGCGTCCAGCGGTCTGGAAGAAGCTACTCTCATCCGTATGGCCCAGGACCTGGAAAGCCGTGAGAACGCCTATGCGGTGCTGAGACAGGCGGACAAGTTGCTGAAGGCGTTTGAGGAGCGTGCATCCACCGGATTAGGCGAAAAACTGGAACAGCAGACGCTCGTCTTGAAGGAGGCCATGCAGGGGGAGGATATCAATGCCATCTGGACAGGACTTCACGACCTGGCGGAGACGGCGGCTAAGATCGAGCCCCTGGTGGAGAAGAACTCCAATGGTAATGGCAACAAAAAGGCTAACGGGAAGTTGTCTGGATAGTTGGTTAGACGCGCACATTCCGGCCCAGCCTGGCCTTCAACGTCATAGTTTCTGGTAGAGTCCCGAAGGGGGGTTCAGCTTCCAGGAACCCTGGTCGCTCTGCAGCGTCAGCATCCTGATATCCTTGTCGGACGAGAACCGGAATGCGTCATTCTCAGAATCCAATTGCCGGAAAAAGGTGTGATCGATCTTCAGGATGCTCTCGGACAGGATTCGATACTTTTCGGTAGGGTCATGGTACAGGTAAAGTTCCCCCATTGGCGTGAACAGGGATAGCCGGATACCGGTAAGGTCCTTCTGGCTGTTGTTCCAGATTGTAAACTTGACCTGGTCCCCCTTGTATTCTATGCACCATCTGAGTTCATGCTTGGGGATGGTTGCCTGCTGGGGAGGTGGGGCCTGAGAAGCCTGCCGGCTGCACCCCATAGCTGTCGCTGCCAGGACCAACGACAATACAAGCTGGATGATAAAGGCAGTAGTTCTCACTGATCGACTCCCTGATGCAGCTAATGTATCCCGCAGGAAACGTGCCGTTTGAGACGGACAAGGTCCACATTCCAATTATAGTCAGAATCATGCATTGTCTCCGACCAAGGCAGTGGTTTAAGGTAGCATTTTGGCGAGGACGGGTCGTGGCGGATACCAGGGCATACTGGTCTCTATACGTACGGAGACTTGTGCAGGAACATGGTCGCCATAACTACGGGTTGCGGACTGACTTCAACAGGTGTACAGTCCGGGAGCCCTGACAACTTGGTCGTCTTGTGGCATATCTCGGAACTGGTAGGGCATACGGGCAATCTGGTATCATGGGTCGTTCTGAAACAAAAGGGTCCTGCGCTGTTCCTGGAGGTTCGGCGCTGGACAGGCGGGACTTCTCTGTACCAAGGCCCGCCTATGGAGGAGGTAACAACGTGGCTAGACTGGAAGGCAAGATAGCACTAATCACTGGAGGGGCCGCTGGCATTGGAGAAGCATCAGCACGCCTTTTCGTAAGGGAAGGGGCATCCGTAGTCATTGTCGATATTGATGAAGTAACGGGTGCCAAGGTTGCTGGAGATCTGGGGGAAAAGGCCGTGTTCGTGCATGGTGATGTAACTGTCGAGGAAGATGTCAAGTCGGTTGTTGACCTGACCGTGGACAGGTTCGGCCGTCTGGACTGCTTATTCAACAATGCAGGCGCGCCCGGCCCCTTTGGTCCGATCGAGGGAATACCTGTGGAGGACTTCGATCGGACTGTGGCGCTGCTTCTGCGGTCGGCGTTTCTGGGTATGAAGTACGCGGCCCCGGTGATGAAGTGCCAGGGTAGCGGGAGTATAATCACCACTTCGAGTGTAGCCGGTTTCTGTACCGGCGATTCTGATCACAGCTATGCTGTTGCCAAGGCGGGCGTCATTCAGTTGACGAAGTC